>CANPYF010000039.1 GCA_947587925.1 uncultured Ruminococcus sp. | reverse complement strand
CATGAAATTCCTGATTCTCGATTTCTTTGAAGAGACGCTGGCGCGCTTCCCCGAAAAGCTCGCCTTCGCGGACGAGACGGACGCGGTCTCCTTTGGCGAGCTCGCGCGCCGCTCGCGCGCCGTCGCCAGCGCGCTGCTCCCGCTGAAGCGGCAGAAGGTCATGTTCTCGGCGGTCCGTTTTATTATATCGAAAACGGAATGGGTAAAAAATTCAAATGGCTCGCCAAGCTTTTCGCTTTGTTCGGAATGCTGGCGGGACTTTTGGGTATAGGCACTATAACGCAGGTCAGCGGCATAACCAAGGCTGCGGAGGGCTTTTTCACCGGCAGCGGCAAAATGACGCTTTTCGGCAGTGAATATTCCTACGCGGCGGTCATATCGGGACTTATCGTTACCGTCTGCGCCGCACTGGTAATTATTGGCGGTATAAAAAAGATCTCTAAGGTATCCGAGATAATCGTACCATTTATGGCAGTCGCTTACATACTCTGTGCGCTCGTTATCGTGATCACTCATATCGGCGAAGTACCCGCCGCCCTTAAAGAGATCGTCATGGGCGCGTTCGGTCTGCGTGCAGCCGCGGGCGGTATGCTCGGCGCATTTATTGCGGCTCTGCAAAAGGGCGTTGCGCGCGGTATCTTCTCAAACGAGGCAGGTCTCGGTTCTGCGCCGATAGCTGCCGCCGCCGCTCAGACCAAAGAACCTGTAAGGCAGGGACTTGTCACCATGACGGGTACGTTCATAGACACTATCTGTATCTGCACCATGACGGGACTTTCGATAGTCATGTCGGGTGCGTGGAAAAACACTTCGCTCGAAGGCGTTGAGATAACGACCGCCGCGTTTGAATACGGTCTGCCAGTTTCCGCGTCCGCCGCCGCGTTCATATTAATGATATGCCTGATATTCTTCGCGTTTACCACCATTCTCGGCTGGAGCTACTATTCCGAACGCTGTCTTGCCTATCTCACAGGCGCAAACAAGACTGCCGCGCTGCTTTTCAAGCTGCTCTACATAGCCGCCGTCTTTATCGGACCGTACCTCACTGTCCAAGCGGTATGGAATATCGCAGATGTTTTCAACGGGCTTATGGCATTGCCGAACATTGTCGCGCTGGTAAGCCTGTCGGGCGTAACGGCAAGAGAGACCAAGGACTATTTCGAGCGGTTAAGTGCGAAAAAGGTTTAACGATAACTGTATAAGATAACTGCATAAAAAAGAGAGAGCTTGTAGGCTCTCTTTTTTGATCGTATTTTTTGGGGAAAGTAGAGGACAGGCATATCTGCGATTTTTTATGGAAGCACTGCTTTTTCTTTTTATCTATGTCAGAAAGCCGCTCACTCCCCCTCTCCCACGGGATGAGGACGGAAAAATCGACTGCGTCGATATTTTCCGGGGGTGTAGGCAAGCCCCTCCTGAAAGGAGGGGTTTGGGGAGGTTTCAAAATCCGCCCCGCAGGGGCGCACCTTTTTATTTGCCGATCAACTTCCTGACCCCCCTGACCGCGCACTCTATCGCCTTGCTCGAATCGCTCACTATGTTGTCCTTTAAACCGTTCTTGCTCCGCTCTACGTTCCATAACGCGGTCAGTACCGCGCCGCACCGCGCTCCTCTCAGCGCAGCTACGGAAAATATCGCCGCACATTCCATTTCGCTCGTAAGACAGCCGCAGCGTTTGTACCCCTCCCATGCCGCGGCAAGCTTTTCGGGGACTGCGGAATTTTCCGCGCTTATCTCGCCGTAAAAGCTGTCCTTTGAATGTACCACGCCGATATGATAACTGTCGCCAAAGGTCTGTGAGCATATCTCTTCGGCTGACTCGGCAAGCGCTTTTACTACCTCAAAAGTGGCGGCCGCAGGATACCCGTCGGGCAGATATTCTCTGCTCGTACCCTCGGCGCGCACCGCCGCCGTTGCGATACACAGATCGCCGCCCGTTACTTCGAGCGCGATACCGCCGCTCGTGCCTACCCTTATGAACGTGTCCGCGCCGCAGTTGATAAGCTCCTCGACCGCGATTGCCGCAGACGGACCGCCTATGCCCGTTGAGCATACCGATACCGGTTCGCCGCATAAGCTGCCCGTGTATAAGTTAAACTCGCGGTTGCAGGCTATCTGCACGGCATTGTCGAGTTTTTGCGCTATCTTAGGTACACGCTGCGGGTCGCCGCACAAAATAACATACCTGCCGACCTCGCCTGCCTTTGCCTTAATGTGGAACTGCCGTTCGCCGTCTGTTAAGACCGCCATTTTTCAGCTCTCCTTTCAGCTGCCGAGAAAATCGTCCTCACTTTCGGGCGGTTTTCCCGTGTAATAATCCGATTCGTCGTATCGTATAAACTCTCCTTGGTCGGCGCTCGCCTCGGGCATTATAAATTCGCTGTCGCTTTGACTGTTCGCCCTTGCCGCCGCATTAGCTTCCTCGTACCGCTGCTGAGCCTGCCATTCCTCAAAAGTCTGACCCCTGCCGTTTACGCCGTACTTGGTCTTTTTAAGATTTGACAGCTCAAATATACCGACAAATATCAGCAGTGCCGCCGCCCCCAAAAAACCGAAGCCCGCTGACGGCTTGCATTTTTCCAGATAGCAAAGATTGGGGTCATCGGGGTCGTAATAAATAGCGGCAGTGTAATTCTCCTCATATTTGTTTGACGTAGATTCGCCCTTTGCGATATAGGTCTCGTCGCCGACACGGAATCTTGCCGAATAGACATAGTAAACGCGGTATCTTCTCACTCTCCTGCCGCCTGTCCTTTCGCGGCGCGTGGTGACAGATGTTACCATTCCGATAGTGCTTTCCGTACATCGCTTCATGGTATTGGTGTAAGTGTAAAACTGTATGCCGAAAAGCACGAACGAAAGTACCGCCAAAACGAAGAAAATAATTGCCGCTGCTTTTATACTTCCCGCAGTCCTCGGTTTATTTTTAGCCATAGTTAAAATACCCCCCTGTGACACAAAATAAGATCAAGCGTTATGCTCTTCCTCGCTGCTCTCGTCATTCTCGCTGTCCTCAGCTTCATCGCGGTCATAATTTTCTTCGGCAAGCTGCTGCTTCTGCCATTCCTTAAAGGACTGTCCCGCCGCGTTTTTCTTAAAGCGTTCCGCTTTCGGCTTGGGTACTCTGTAGGTCTGCACGAGCGTTACGATAAAGACAGCCAGACCTATCGCGGAAAGAAGTCCGCCGATAACTGCTGCCGACCTGAAATTGTTCCTTGCGGTATTGTCATCTCTTAAAATGACCTCGGAAGCGTCCTTGGGGTTATAATAAACGGCGACATACTCACCCTTTTTCCATGTCTTGTTGATATTAACGGTATTAACGATATCAACGCGCACCCTGTGACCTGTCGCATACTCGACAAATTCCACCTGCGGACCGTAATAATAAACGCCGTCCTCCGACTGTGCGCCGTCCTCGGCAATGACAGCGGTCGTAGGCTGTGTACAGTTTTTTGCAATGGACTTAAAGGTCTTCCACGGCAGGTAAGCGTTAGTGACCATAGCGGAACACAACATCAAAGCGAACAAAAATATCAGGATACCGTACTTCCATTTTTTATCCATAAACAGCTGCCCCCTTTTTTAAAATACCCCCATAGAACCGATATAAGCCGTAAGTTCCTCCGCCATTTCGTATTGCTCCGTTATCCTCGGGTGTCCGGGCGTGGCGCGTCCTGTACGCGTGAATCTGAAATATTTTATCTTCGGGTCGTTAAACTCGCCGGCTATCTCCTCGACAGCTTTGTCCCAGTCAGCGGAATGGCAGAGTACCGTCAGCAGCAGTATGAACACCGCGTCGGGGTATTCGCTTTTGAGCCTTGAAATTATCTCCTTGTACTTTGCTTTCCACTTTGCTCTGAACGCCGTATCGTTTATGTCATTGTCAGGATTCCCCTCGTTGTGCGGGTCGTTTTGTCCCACCGCGAACAGCACCACCTGCGGGGTGTATTTGGAAAAATCCCATTTGGTCATGCCGCCCTCCGCTTCGGGGAAGTAGCACACTTTGTCATATGCCGTTTCCATACCGATATGATCGGGCGCGTGATAGTACCCCGTGCCGTCAAATATCGAAATGCCCCCCTGCGCTATATCGTGCAGTTCCGCGCCGAGCGAACGTGCCGTTATCCACGGGAATGAGTACCATGCGTTGTCGTATGAACCGTCGTTGTTTTCAGGGTCATTTGACGCCGTGCACTGCACGGCTTCCACCACCGCTCCCGCCGATACCGAATCGCCGTAACATTCTATCCTGCGCGCGCTCATGGGCGCAGGCTCGCAAAGCTCCGAGCCTTCTACCTCAAAGCCTTTAAATTCAAAATAATGCGCCGCGTCCTGACGCTTATACAGCATCACTTCATGCAAGGTATCCTCCAGCCCTTCGGCTATCGGAAGAGTTATATCCTCTTCTTTTTGTTCAAAGGTGACCTTTGTCACCTTGCCGTCAACGACCGCGCCTATTTCCTGTGTGTTGAAAAATTTATGGTTGCGTATAACGGCTTTTACGGAAGTTCCGACAAAGCGAAGCGTTACGTTAGTCGCCGCAAAGACGAATCTTACACCGCCGTTATATTCCTCCGTCCTGCCGACATATTTCAGCGCGGGACTGTCAAAGGGTACGAAAATGCTCATTGCTGCTCCTCCTTATCGCTTTTTGCATCGCTATTAGCATCGCATTTTGCATCGCTTTTAGCATCGCTATTAGCGAGAGCGATACTAAGCTCCGCAAGCTGTTCGGGGTCAACGGGAGAGGGACAGGCGCTCATAAGCTCGCTTGCGTTCTGCACCTTCGGGAACGCCGTTACATCTCTGAGAGAATCCGCGCCGCAAAGTATCATCGAAAGTCTGTCTACGCCAAAGCCGAAGCCGCCGTGCGGGGGTGCGCCGTATTTGTAAGCGTCAACCAAAAATCCGAACTTAGCCGCGATCTCCTCGTCCGTCATGCCGAGCAGTTCAAACATCTTCTGCTGCAGCGCACAGTCGGTTATTCTCATAGAACCCGAGCAAAGTTCCGTGCCGTTTACCACAAAGTCGAACGCCTGTGCGCGTACCGAAGCGGGGTCGCTTTCCAGACTGTCAAGACATTCTTCCATAGGCATGGTGAACGGGTGGTGCATGGCTATCCATTTTCCCGTTTCGTCATCATATTCAAAAAACGGCATCTGGGTTATCACCGCAAAGGCAAGCTTATCCTCGGGTATGATGCCGAGCCGCGCGGCTATTATGTTTCTCAGCGCACCGAGAACGGGCAGCGCAATGCGGTCTTTATCCGCCGCGATAAGCACAAGGTCGCCCTCGTTCGCGCCTATCTCGCCAAGCAGTTTATCAAACTGTTCGGGCGAAAGGAATTTTTTGAACGAGCAGTTTGCCCCCTCTTTGGTCCATCTGATATAGGCAAGACCCTTTGCGCCGATACCCTTTGCGTGTTCGGTCAGCTTGTCGATCTCCTTGCGGGTATATGTCTCGGCGGCATTTTTTGCAACTATCGCCCTTACGCTGCCGCCCGCCTCTATCGCCGAGGAAAATACCGCAAAGTCTATATCCCTGACATTTTCCGTGATATTTTTTATCTTCATTTCAAAGCGTATATCGGGTTTATCCGAACCGTAGCTGTTCATTGCTTCGGCATAGGTCATGCGCGGCATGGGCAGCGGTATATCTTTTCCCAGTACGCTCTTTACGACATGGGCAAGAAAGTGTTCGCCGATCTCGACCAGTCCTTCAACGTCCGTAAAGGACATTTCAAGGTCTACCTGCGTAAATTCAGGCTGACGGTCGGCACGCAGATCCTCGTCGCGGAAGCAGCGGGCAATCTGCACATATCTGTCAAATCCCGCTACCATAAGCAGCTGCTTATAAAGCTGCGGGGACTGCGGCAGAGCGTAAAAGCTGCCCGCGTGTATGCGCGAGGGTACAAGATAATCGCGTGCGCCCTCGGGCGTTGAACGCATGAGCATGGGCGTTTCTATCTCGATAAATCCGTTGTCATAGAAAAATTCCCTTGCCGCCTTGACTATCTCATGACGCATTATTATATTCCTTTGAAGCCTTGCACTTCTCAGATCAAGATAACGGTATTTTAACCGCAGCTCCTCGTTAACATTTTGAGAACCGCTTATCTCAAACGGGGGAGTCTGCGCGACGGAGAGTATCCGCAGATCGCTGACGGCGATCTCTACTGCGCCCGTAACGAGCTTTTCGTTTACGCTGTCCCTCGGACGCACCGTTCCCTGCGCCATAAGCACATATTCACCGCGCACCGACTTTGCCTTTTCAAATATCTCACGATCCGTTTCATCGTTAAAGGTAAGCTGTACGATACCCGTGCGGTCGCGCAGGTTTATAAATATGATATGTCCCGCGTCCCTCACGCGGTCGGCAAATCCGCAGACGGTCACGTCAGTACCCGTTTCAAGCGGAATCTGTGCGCAGTAATGTGTTCTTTTTAAACCCTTCATGTTGTCAAGCTTCATATCCTATCATTCCTTTTTATTGTAAATTGCATCGGTCTTGTCCGCGTTATCGCCGCTGTCGGGCTTGGGGAAGCTGTCCAGATAGCTTTTGAGCGCGTTTTCCGAACCGTCATACGCTATCAGCGCCGCCCCGACCGCAAAAAGCACGGCGGTACAGGCTGCGCCGTCATATATTTTCAGTGAAATAAGCGTTAAGATAAGCAGTATCAGCAGTATGCACCATACCGCCGCCGCTATGCCGACCGCCGCCGTGCGTTTGAGTTTTCCGCTTATGCGGCTGCCGTGTTCGGTCTTTTCTATTTTTCCGAAAAAGCCTGCCGACGCTCCGTCATGCTTTTTTGCCCTGTGGAAGAATATCTCCACCCTGCCGTTTTTGTCAAGGTCGCCGTAAAAACAGCTTTC
Source organism: uncultured Ruminococcus sp. (assembly GCA_947587925.1). Classification (GTDB taxonomy): domain Bacteria; phylum Bacillota; class Clostridia; order Oscillospirales; family Ruminococcaceae; genus YE71. Next base: position 9,712 of record CANPYF010000039.1, on the reverse strand, counting down.
CGAGCGGTGCGTCTTGATAAATCCGTTTACGGCGATAAGGCTCGGTCTGCGGGTATAGGAGATAAGGTCGCACCTGAGTTTTCTTTTGCACTGCGCGGGGGTCAGCGAGGTCTCGGCTGAAAATTTTTTCGCAAACAGCAAAAACATCAGCTTATACAGCCCCCTGTCGGCGGCTGAGAAGAAGGCAGTTCACTCAAAATATCGCTGAGCGTATCGCCAAGTTCTTCGGAATCGAGCATATGGGATATCATCAGCGCCGAGAATGCCCTTGAAAAGCTGTCGTTTATCGGCAGTTCGGTCTTTTCTCCGCTGTTCATGTCCTTAACAGCGGCTTTGCCGCTTTCCAGTTCGCCGTCACCGATCACTACAGAGAATTTCGCGTTTATTTTGTCCGCATACTTCATCTGCGCTTTAAGTCCTCTGCCTACGATATCACATTCGGCGTAAACGCCCTCGGCGCGGAGCGCGGCGCAAAGGCGCATTGCCCTTTTGTGAGCCTGCTGACCTATCGAAGCGATATAAATATCGCAGGTGTGCGGCTGTATGAATTCAACGCCCTGATTTTCCATAGTGAGTATCAGCCGTTCAAGCCCCATTCCAAAGCCGAGAGCGGGGCAGTCCTTGCCGCTTAACGTGCCGATAAGCCCGTCATATCTTCCGCCGCCGCAGACCGTACCCTGTGCGCCGATATCCGTTGTGATAAATTCAAACACCGTTTTGGTGTAATAATCCAGACCGCGCACTATCTTGGTATCCACGATAAAATCAATATCCATGGCGGAGAGATATTCTTTTAACTTTTCAAAGTGTTCCGCACATTCGTCGCACAGATAGTCGATATTCTTGGGCGCGTCCTCGGCTATGGCGGAACAAACGGGCGATTTGCAGTCTATTATCCTCATGGGATTTCTTTCGAGCCGTTCACGGCAGGTATCGCAAAGCTCACCGCTCCTTGCGCTGAAATAGTCCTTTAACGCCTTTATGTAAGCGGGACGGCATTTCGGACAGCCTATCGAATTGATATGCAGTTCTATCCCTTTAAGCCCCGCCGTGTCTATAATGTTCTTTGCCAGGGAAATGACTTCCGCGTCTGCGGACGGGTCGGCAGTACCTGCCATTTCACAGCCGAACTGGTGAAATTCTCTTAATCTGCCCGCCTGCGGCTTTTCGTGTCTGAAACAGGAGATGACATAAAACACCTTTTGCGGAACGCCCTCGTTGAGCACGCCGTTTTCGATAAGCGCGCGTATAACGCCCGCCGTACCCTCGGGTCTTAGGGTAAATTCCGAATCGCCCGCCGCCTTTACGGTGTACATCTCCTTTTGAACAACATCTGTGGAATCGCCGACCGAGCGTACGAACAGCGCGGTATCCTCAAAGGTAGGCACGCGGATCTCCTTGAAGCAATAAGCTTCCGCCGCTTCCTTTACGATACTCTCAACGGTATTCCATTTATACATCTGAGAGGGAACAACGTCCTGCGTTCCCTTGGGTCTTTGTATTTTCAACTGTGCCATAAAAATATCCTTTCTTGCAGACTAATTAATAATAAAAATATTGGGGAAATTTCAGATCTCTATATCCTCGATACCGCCGCTTTTAGCAAGGCTGACAAGCTTTTGTGCTTCGCCAAGGCAGCGGGAGATGCCCTTTTGGGATAAAAACCAGTTGTCGCGCCGTGTTGAGTTATCCCGTCCGCAGCAGGGTATCAGCTGATATTCGGGCATTATGCGCCTGCCGATAAGCAGTGCGCGGCGCATATGGAACGCCGCCGTAACAAGGATTATCCTGCGGCAGTGCGGCAGTTTCCTTTTTATGATAGGCTTGGAAAAGCTGAAATTCTGCGAGGTGTTGAGCGAAAATTTTTCGGTGATGATACAGCCCTTATCAATGCCGAGCGGCTGCGCCGCCTTTAGCATTGAAAGATATTCGGGCATGATACCGAGCGGCGTTTTCTGCACTCTGCCGCCGCAAAGCAGCAGCCTGTCAGCCTTTTTATCGTTAAAAAGCTCCGCTGCTTTGGGCAGGCGAAAGACGCAGGCTTTTTTGCTGCCGAGCGTCATTATCAGATCGGCAGCCGAGCCGTCATACGGCTCTATGGAGAACAAAAGTCTGTCGATAATATCCCTCTGTTGAAGCAGAGAACTGTCAAGAGCGCTTATACGCATAAAAACTCCCAAAATCAAAAACAGCCGTCCCCGATAAAGGGACGACTGAAAAAAATCGTAATATCACCCGTAATACACGGCAAATACCTACCGCTTTCCCTCGTCAAAATAAATATTGAAGAACGGGCGGGACGACATTTGAGCGGGTGTCATACCCCAATTCCCGATGTTCGGGGTGTCATACCCCGATTTTTGATGTCAGTAAGAGGGTCTGCTCCCCACTCCCACGGGATGAGGGCGGAAAAATCGGCTGCGCCGATATTTTCCGGGTGGTTCTTAGATCCGCCCCTATAGCTTTTACCAACGCTTGGGAAGTTTTGTGGTTTCGGGTCTGAGCATAGCTCAGACGGCGAAAGTTGAGGTCTATGACCTCGGTCTGAGCTGCGCTCAGACTACAAAACCTTCGGGGCGGACGCAGCAACGTAAAAGTCTTATCTCTTGAAAAGGTCCGCCCGGCGCACCTTTTTCAATAAACCGCCGTAGCAGGATTGACAATGTTCCTCCAGTCAAGATCGCCCCTGTCAAGCGCGTGTATCAACGCCTCCGCGGTCGCGATGTTTGTGGCAACGGGAATGTTGTGTACGTCGCACAGCCTGAGAAGATTAGCTTCATTGGGCTCGTGCGGCTTTGCGGAAATGGGATCGCGGAAGAAAAGCAGCAGGTCGATCTCGTTGCAGGATATACGCGCCGATATCTGCTGAGCGCCGCCCTGAACGCCGCTCATGTACCGCTGTATCCTCAGCCCGGTCGCTTCGGCAACAAGTTTGCCTGTCGTTCCCGTGGCACAGAGATTATTTTTGCTGAGTATGCCGCAGTATGCAATGCAGAACTGCACCATAAGCTCCTTTTTCTTGTCATGCGCGATCAATGCAATATTCACGATAGATCCCCCCAAATATGCCGCGCAAAAAATTAACGGCGGCGGTAAACTAACGGTAAGCAAGCCGCAAACGGATAAACATACGCATACCCGCCGCAGGCTGTGCCTTTGCTTTGCTGTAACGTAATGGTCCGATCGTCCGATAGGATTACTGCCCTTGGCGTAAAGTCACGCCTTTATGGAGATCGGTATATGCTCGCCCTTTATTCTTCTCGAAATAGCCGAGAACGCGAGGAATCCCATTGAGCTTGACGAAAGCGGAGCGCCTTTGCCCGTTGCCAGCGGGATAGCCGAGTCTTCGGGTATAACGCCGAGCAGCTGAACGCCTACGTTGTCGATTATAGCGTCCAGATCGTCCATTTCATCATATTCAAAAATGCGCTTGTTAGCTTTGTTTATCAGCAGCCTTTGCTTCTGATTGCCCCTCTTGTAAAATTCGTCGGACATCATGCGCGCGTCGCGCACGCATACGGGGTCGGGCGTGGTGACGATGAGTATAAGGTCGGAATTTGTAACGATGTCGAATACCGAGCCGTTTATTCCCGCAGAGGTGTCGATTATGATATATTCAAAATATTTTCTCATTTCAGAGGTTATCTTTTCGATATCCTCAGCTTTAAGCTGCACAAACGGATCGGAAGGCGCACACAGCACCGAGAGGTTCGCGGCAAGCTTTACGCTTGTGGTCGCCTTGTAAACATCACAGCTGCCGTCTATTACATCACCCAGATCGTAGGTGATATTTCCCTGCATTCCGAGCATGATATCCATGCACCTCAGACCGAAGTCAAGCTCTATGATAAGCGTCCTGTTGCCCTGCTTGGCAAGCGCGTATCCAAGGCAGGCGCTTATCGAGGATTTACCCGTTCCTCCCTTGCCTGAGGTCACTGCAATAATTTTTGACATATTCTGATTCTGCCCCTTTCGCAGCGGCTCCTTTGCTGTTTACAGGCACAGGAACCATTTAGTGATATATCGCCGCACGGCACGCCGACGCTTTGCCGTATCGTAATTAGAAAGTATCGGGAAGTATCGGTATGAAAAAATACCGCTTCGGCGTACAGTGCTACCTAATATATATTTTACCACATAATTTCAAATTGTCAAAGAGATTTTGGGTAAAAAGTTCAAAATCGTTAAAATATATTAATTTACAACGGGCGATTTGTTTGAATTGCACAAACATTTTCGGCAGGGCATAAAGCACGTTCACAGCCTGTTCTATTTGTCCCGAAAAGCGCATAAGAATGTTGTAGCAAACGGCAAGCCGTCCGATAATATCCGGGCGCATGACCGTTGTTATACTTATTACGAAATGAGGGCAGCAGAGAATGTTCATTAAAACCGTAAAGCTGAAAAAGTCGGTCGCCTTAGCAGCGCTGCTGACGGTAACAGCCGCGCTTATACTTCTTATAGGATTTTGCGTAGTTAGGGCTTCGGGCGCAAAAAGGGTCTATAAGATAAAGACCGAACAGCAGCGTCAGGCGCTGATAAGCGAACTCGGCTGGCAGACGAGTGAAAAGCCTTCCGAGCATAAAAGCGTCACCATTCCCGAAAAATTTGACGACGTTTATCAGGGCTATAACGAACTTCAGAAGGAACAGGGATTCGATCTTGAAAAATATGCGGGAAAAGAGGTTGAAATTTATTACTATCCGGTGTATAATTATAAGGGACACGAAGACTGCATACAGCTCACGCTGATGGGCTTTGAAGGCGAGCTTATAGGCGGCGACATCTGCTGCTCGGAGCTTGACGGATTTATGCAGGGCATAATGAAGGCAAAGGAAAAATGACATATCATGATAAGGACGGATAAATTTATTTCATCACAGCTTGCGGATATCTCACGTTCGGAAGCTAAGGCGCTGATACGTTCGGGCAGAGTTGCCGTGGACGGCGTGACGGTACGCTCGCCCGATACGCAGATAACGCCGCAAAGCGTTGTCACCCTTGACGGCAAACGGATAACGTATAAGGAGCATATTTACATAATGCTCAACAAGCCGAGCGGATATGTCTGTTCGACAAAGCGGGAGGGCGGCTGTCCGACCGTGATAGAACTTGTTCCGCCTTATCTTAAAAGAAAAGGATTATTTGCGGCGGGAAGACTGGATAAAGATACCGAAGGATTTGTACTGATAACAGATGACGGGGAGCTGGCTCATAAAATGCTTGCTCCCTCAAGTCATGTCCCCAAGACCTATTTTGTACGGCTGGAGCAGCCGTGCGGAGAAGATTATGAACAGCGGCTGGCGCAGGGCGTGGATATCGGCGGAGAGATATGCAGACCCGCCGTTTTTGCCGCCGATAAATTTGATGAAAAAAACTGTACGCTTATCATACACGAGGGGAAATTTCATCAGGTAAAAAGAATGTTCGCTTCGCTCGGCAACAAGGTGGTCTATCTCAAACGAACGGCTATAGGTGCGCTCGTTCTTGACCCGAATTTGCCCCTCGGAGAGTGTTTGGAGATTATGCACAAAGATGTTGATAAACTTTTGTGCCATTGAGCAGACGTATGGTAAAAAAAGTAAACGGGGATAAAATTTTCGTTAATTTTTATAAAAACACAGATAAAAGTTTAGTAAAAAAAACTCTTGTTATTGTATGAAAAATTTGTTATGCTATTATTATAGCAAAATAATTGTGCGGTTGCCGATGTGGAAATGTTAATGGGGCTTCCGTTCTGCTATACCGTCTGATTACATCAGACCACTGATTACATCAGACCACTGACTACATCAGACCACTGATTACATCAGACCACTGACGCAGTCAGACTTCCCGCCGGAGAGCCGGCAGGTCTGCCGATGCAGTTATCGGGCTGACCGCTGTATCGAGGCGGGGTATCATCACGCAAAATAAAATCAGGGAGGTCCTATTTAAATGGCAAGCGTATCATTAAGAGAAATCTATAAGAAGTACCCGGGCGGAGTTATCGCCGTTTCGGACTTCAACATCGAGATCAAGGACAAGGAGTTTATAATCCTCGTAGGTCCTTCGGGCTGCGGCAAATCTACCACCCTTCGTATGATAGCGGGTCTTGAAGAGATCAGCGAAGGCGAACTTTACATCGGTGACAGACTTGTAAACGACATCGCGCCAAAGGACAGAGATATAGCAATGGTTTTCCAGAACTACGCTCTTTATCCTCACATGACGGTATTTGAAAACATGGCGTTCGGTCTTAAACTCCGCAAGGTGCCCAAGGACGAGATCGCAAGAAAAGTTGAAGAAGCCGCTAAGATACTCGACATAGCACATCTGCTCGACAGAAAGCCGAAGGCTCTCTCCGGCGGTCAGAGACAGCGTGTTGCGCTCGGAAGAGCTATCGTTCGTGAGCCGCAGGTATTCTTACTTGACGAGCCTCTTTCAAACCTCGACGCTAAACTGCGTGCACAGATGAGAACGGAGATCTCCAAACTCCATAAAAAACTCGGTACAACGTTCATTTACGTAACGCATGACCAGACAGAGGCTATGACAATGGGCGACCGTATAGTTGTCATGAAGGACGGTTATATCCAGCAGATAGATACTCCTCAGAACCTCTATCAGTATCCTGTAAACCAGTTCGTTGCAGGCTTCATCGGTTCACCTCAGATGAACTTCATTGATGCTAAGCTGCTCAAGCAGGGCAATAAATATCTCGTAGAGTTCGGTTCGGAAGACACCAAGAGCTCAAGAGGCGTTAAGTACACCGTTGAAGTACCCGAATCAAAGGCTGATCCCGAAGCGCTCGATCCGCTGGTAGATCACGAAGTAGTTCTCGGCGTTCGTCCCGAGTGCATACATGATGAAGAAATGTTCCTTTCTGCCGCTAAGACGGGCGTTATCAACACCACCGTTGAAGTTACGGAAATGATGGGCGCAGAGACATATCTCTATCTTACCTGCGAGGGCATTCCGCTCACCGCAAGAGTATCGCCCAGATCGACCGCACGTCCTCAGGACGAGATCCAAGTCGCTATCGACCCCAACAGGATCCACATTTTCGACAAGGAAACCGAAAAGAGCGTTATCAACTGATAAGCCCTGTCGCGGCGTAATTGCGGCAGTTTAATTGCATATCGCAATTTTACTTGCTGTCGAAAAAAAGTATATAACATTTGTGAAGCCCTTCCTCCGGCAAAGAGGAGGGGCTTCTTTAACGAAAGGTTTGCATTATGATTTATAAAAGAATGATCGCGGCGGTCGTTTCCGCGGCTCTTGCGGCGGGCTGTCTGAGCGGCTGTTCGGGCGGCAAGACCGAAGATACCGCTTCCAAAACCGAAAGTGCGGCAGAGCAGACGGCGGAATCGCAGGCTGAAAAGCTGCCCGAAACGGACGAGGAGTGGCATGACGCTATGATAGCAAAGTCGCTGACTTCCTACGGCAACGTAACGAAAATGCAGGAAAAGCTCGCGGCGGCGCAAAACGGCGAGCAGCTCAACATTTCCTATCTGGGCGGTTCGATAACCGAGGGACTGACGGCAGGACCTGACAAATGCTGGGCAAAGCTGACTTACGAGCATATCGCGGAAAAATTCGGCACGGGCGATAACGTGGCGTACAACAACGCGGGCATAAGCGGAACGCCTTCAAAACTCGGCATACTGCGGCTTCAGCGTGATGTTCTCAGCACCGACCCCGACATCTGTTTTGTGGAATTTGCCGTAAATGACGGAATGGAAGCGGATTATCAGAGCGCCTACGAGTCGATAATACGCACGCTGATAGAGAATGATGTTGCGGTAGTGCTGGTCTTTGCGAGAACGGAAGAGGGTCACACCTGTCAGGATTATATGCAAAAGCAGGGCGAGTATTACGGTCTGCCTATGATCTCCTACAGTGACGCGCTGGTATATATGTTCGACAACGGCAAAATGACGTGGCAGGATTTTTCGGACGATCAGTCCCACCCGAACGAGTACGGTCATACGCTGGTCGCCGAAATGGTGGACAATTACTTTGACACCGTTATGGATCAGACGGCGGAGGAATATCTTTACCCGACCATAGCTATGACGGAAACGCGCGAATACGGCGCAAAACTTTGCGAAAACACCGATACCGAGCCTGACAGCATGGGCAGCTGGAAAACGGGTACGGAGGTCGCTAAGTTTACAAACGGCTGGGCGCACCCGAGAGAAACGGGCAAAAACGAGCCGCTTATCTTCAAGTTCAGCGGAAAGTCGGTCTACCTGCTGTACGAGGAGGTAAACCAAGGCGAACTTGGCAAAGCGCATATCAAGATAACGGCTGACGGCGAGTTATACGACGAGATAGAGATAGACCCGATCACGCCGGGCGGCTGGGGCAATTGTCAGACGCAGAGGATCGCGCTGTCGGGAAAGGTAAAGGATTACGAGATAAAGATAAGCATGGCAGAGGGCGACGAGGACAAATACTTTGCCGTTTTGGGATTGGCGTATGCCGAGTGAAGCGGAAGGGGGCATAGATGCCCTTTTCAAGACGGATAAATTTTATTTCTAAGGAGATGTTAAAAATATGTCTTTTGTAATTGGCGTTGATTGCGGTACAAGCGGTACTAAGACTGTTCTGTTTGATGAGGTCGGTACTGTTATCGCTTCTAAAACTGTTGAATACCCTATGTATCAGCCTAAAAACGGCTACGCGGAACAAGATCCTGCGGATTGGGCTAACGCTATGATAACTACCATCAAAGCTGTACTCGCTTCGGGCGGCGTGAGCGCAGATGACGTTGTCGGCGTCGGTATCTCGGGGCAGATGCACGGACTTGTTATGCTTGATGAAAACGGCGAGCCGTTAAGAAGATCAATTATCTGGTGCGACCAGCGCACCGAAGCAGAGGTCGAACAGATGAATAAACTGCTCGGCAGAGAAAAGCTTATTCAAATAACCGCTAACCCCGCCCTTACCGGCTGGACGGCGGCAAAGATACTCTGGGTACGGAACAATGAGCCGCAGATATATGAAAAATGCCGCCATATCCTTCTTCCGAAGGATTACCTGCGCTTTATCCTTACGGGCGAGTTTGCTACCGAAGTTTCGGACGCTTCGGGTATGCAGCTGCTTGATGTGCCTAACCGCTGCTGGAGCAAGGAGGTATGCTCCGCGCTGGATATAGATATGTCGCTGCTCGGCAAGGTGTATGAATCCTGCGAAGTTACCGGCAAGGTCACTAAAAAAGCGGCTGAGCTGACAGGACTTAAAGAGGGTACTATCGTTGTCGGCGGTGCGGGCGATAATGCGGCTGCGGCTATCGGAACGGGCGTTGCCGAGGACGGAAAGGCGTTTACCACTATAGGCACTTCGGGCGTGGTATTTGCTCATACCTCCGAGATAGCCATAGACCCGCTCGGCAGAGTACACACCTGCTGTGCCGCCGTTCCGGGCAGCTGGCACGTTATGGGCGTTACGCAGGGCGCGGGACTTTCGCTCAAATGGTTCAGAGATAATTTCTGCGCCGCCGAAAAGGAGACTGCCGCTTATATGGGCGTTGACGAGTATTATCTTATGGATAAGGAAGCCGAAAGCGTGCCGATAGGCTCTGAAAGACTGCTTTATCTGCCGTATCTTATGGGCGAGAGAACTCCGCACCTTGACCCTAACGCAAGGGGAATGTTCTTCGGTCTTTCGGCAATGCACACCAAAAAACATATGCTCCGCGCCGTACTCGAGGGCGTATCCTATTCTC
>CANPYF010000038.1 GCA_947587925.1 uncultured Ruminococcus sp. | reverse complement strand
CGACAAGCGCGGGAGAAAGTCCGATAAGCACATGGAGCATTATCTTAGATGTTGTAGCCGAGCTCCGTATATGCGGCGAAGGGCTGACGTTTTTATTTTCCAAAATATATTTACCCCTTTCTTTATCGGCTCATTGCAAAGCCCTTGGCAAGCTGGTTCTTTTCCGCAAGATCTCTCTTAGCGGGGCAGACGTAAGAGCAGCTTCCGCAGTTCATGCAAAGATTTATCTTCAATTTGTTGAGCGTTTCTCTGTCGCCGCTGTCATAAGCGCGTTCGAGCGCAGCGGGCATAAGTCCGAGCGGACAGGCTTTTATGCACCTTCCGCAGCGTATGCAGTTGGTCTGCACCTTTTCCTTGTCGTCAGGGGAACTTTTAAAGCAAAGAAAAGCATTATTTGTCTTTGTCAGCGGAGTATCTATGTCATAAACGCTCATGCCCATCATAGGTCCGCCCGAAATTATTTCGCGGGCATTATCTATATCCGCCTCGGCGAATTTCAGCAGCTCCGAAAGCCTTGTGCCTATCGGCGCACGGACGTTGCACGGTTTGCCGACCGCGTCCCCGTCAATGGTAAGCCTTCTGCTTACGAACGGCATACCCGTAAGTACATAATTATAGATAAAAGCCACGGTCGAAACGTTTATTACTATCATGCCGTGGTCGGAGGGCAGATGACCCTCCTCGATTATCCTGCCTGTCGCAGAAAATGCAATGACCTTTTCCGCGCCCTGCGGATAGGAACTTTTTAGCTTTATAATATTGATATTGCTCTCGTTTGCGGTCTTTTCGCCAAGCAGCTTTATAGCGCGGGGCTTGTTGTCTTCTATACCGATATACGCGTTGTCGATCTTCAGTATATCCATTATATACTTGACGCCGCCGATTATCATATCGGTATTTTCCATCATCTCGCGGTAATCGCTCGTTATGTAAGGCTCACATTCGGCTGCATTTACGATAAGCGAATCTATCCTGCCCTTGCTTTCATCATAATTGAGTTTTATGTGAGTGGGGAATCCTGCACCGCCCATTCCGCAGCAACCCGATTCTCTCACAGCCTCCACAAAGCTTTGCTTATCCTTGATAACAGGCGGTTTTACCTCTTCCGATACCGTCTGTTCACCGTCACAGGCTACCTCAACGGTCTTGCAGGTCTTGCCGTTTGCGAGCAGCAGTTCGCCTATCGCGGTGACCTTGCCCGACACGCTTGAATGTACCGGACAGCTCATAAAAGCGTCATAATCTCCGATCTTCTGCCCGACCTTTACCTCGTCGCCGACCTTGACAAGCGGCGTGCAGGGTGCGCCCATATGCTGCGACATTGATATAATGACGCTTTCGGGGCAGGGCAGCTCTACGGTTTCGGAGTTTTCCGTTCCCTTTTTGTGGGGGAGCGATATTCCGTTAAGCTTCATACTATTCCTCCCAAATAAATTATAGATCTATATACATTTTATTATTAATAACTATCTTTGGATACGCTCTTTGAGCGCCGTTTTATATGTTTCTCACTGTGCGGTCAGCGGTACATGATCGGCAAATTTATAGCTGTCATTTGCTGTCTCGACATTATTTTTTATATTGTCCGAACAGTAGACGAGTTTGTTTTTGTCAATGGCGATGACCGATATATCTTCGTCAGCAAGATAACCGTCAAGCTTTTTAGTGCCGCCGATAAAAACGCAGGTCGAAAGCATATCGCTTTTTATCCCGCTGTCTTTGGTTATGACGGTCGCGGAGATGATATCCGATTCGGCAGGGTATCCTGTTGAAAGATCTAAAATGTGGCAGTATTTTTTGCCGTCATATTCAAAATATCTTTCATAACCTCCCGATGTGGACAGGAAACATTCGTCAAGGTGAAGGGTAAGCGCCGCCGACGCTGTATTTTCGGGATCGGCTACCTGAATATTGAACTTCTCTCCGTCAGGCTTGCTGCCGTTTAGCAGCAGGGAAGAGCCGAAGGAGATCACCATACATTCATCACCGACCGTCTGCTTTACCTTGTCGAGCGCATATCCCTTTGCACAGCAGCCGAGATCGAGCCTTGTGCCTTTTTTCAGGCTTATGCTGCCGTCGCCGGCAAAAATGATATTTTCCTGCCCTACCGCAGAAAGCGCTTCGGATATTTGTTCACTGTCGGGAAGCGGCTGATCGCCTGTTCGTTCGGTGACATTCCAAAGTTTAGTCAGCGCACCGCAGGAGCAGTCCGCATCAGGGTAAAGCTTAGTCAGCTTGGCAGACAGCGAAATTATCTCGGCAGTATCCTTATCGGGTATCAGCGCTTCGCCGCTGTTTAGCCTGTATATATCGCTTTGCTCATAATAAGCGGAAAACTTCCCGTCAAGCTGCTGTATAAGTTCAGCACAGCTGTCCGCAGTTTTTTCAGCCTGTTCATCTCCCGACTTGGCGGGATAAACGGAAATATCGCATATGGTATCCATTGCGAACAGTTTTTTGTGTACGGCAGCCGTCTGCGGGTCATGTTTTTGCGCAAAAATAAGCGCAGCGCCGACAGCCGTAAGCACGGCGGCGAATACCAAGGCGGCGTTTTTTGGTTTTAAGGGCAACGCTGAGTCACTCTCCTTTATTGCTGAGCGCACCGTTTTGAATGGTGCAAAACGAGAGAATTTGTCCTTTCTTCTCAAAAAAACATCTTTTTTATTATATCATTTTATACGTTATTTGTCAATGATTTTTACGCTTATCCCGCGTTATTTCAACGTTTTGCATATATTATGTCAATTCGGCGGCGCAAAAAATATTATACTTTTTCCATGCTTGACAAATATTAAAAATCATATACTTGAATGAAAATTACAGAACACGCAAAAAGAGCAGCTTTTTTATGCTGCTCTTGATAATTTTGCTTTTTATCCTACTTTTCAAGCAGGTATACATTGTCGGGGGTTATCTTTGCATTGTCCATGAAGACCGTCCAGTCGGTTATATCGTCAAATGAACATTGACACTCGCTGCCCTCATGCAGATCTTTTATGTAAAACGTTTCATGAGTAAGCACGCCTTTGAAGAAATTGTCATTCATTTCCTTTACCTCGAACCAGCAGTGTTCCCTCATAGAACCGTTTTTAAATTCATCATCTACTTCAAGACCGACCTTGATAAGGGCTGCAAATTTTCCCCTTCCCGAATATTGAGCAAACAGCCTTTTAAGATAATCTATCCTTTCGTAAGCAAGTCTGCTCATACGCTGCGTTTCTTCGGAAGAGATCATAAGCAGCGGATTTGCCGCAAGTATATGGTTATATATATCAATATTGGAAAGCAGATGATCTTCGGCATCTTTGTCGGAAGCGTAAACGTATATAACGCCCGTTGCGCCGCCGTGATCGTCGTCGCGGTCGCTCATGCCGCCGAGCAGGTCTTTAGGGTACATGGTTATGGCACGCTGCCATGTTATCCATGTTATAACAAGCGGTATGCCGCCTTCAAGTTCCGCACACCAGACAGGTTCATATTCCGCCGGCAGCTTTTCCTTTGTGATTATCCTTGAAGCCATTGTGTTGATTATAGTGCCGTGATTCTGACAGTTTTGCTGATCCGAACGGAGTATTTCCAGTTCGATAGATCCGCAGCGTTCAAGACCGTGGGTATGCAGCCATACCTCATCTTTTTTGCCGCCATCATTGTTTACCGCGTGGATAATGAACAGGTATTCGGGCGCGGGAGGAACGGAGGAGGCGGCTGTCAGCCTTGCCCATCTTCCACTGAATGATCTAAGACTGCTTATATCCACTATCGCCGCAGGGCGTTCTATCATAGCGCAAAGCAGCTTTATTTGCATATGGAACGAACTCATAGCGTCCTGTCCGAAGAACATTCTGGTATTAAGCACGCGGGGAGCTGCCGCGACAGCATTTTTCTCCTCTTGTGTAAGCGGCTGCCAATTCATATTTATATAATCCTCAGGCTCCCAAGGATCTGTTTTTACCTGAATGATAAGTTCTTCATCATTATAAACAAAGCAGACCTCGAATCCCTCGTTGTTATCGCCGAATGACATAGTTTTTTTATAAACGACTTCGATCTGCTCAAATGATATCAGCTTATCAAGAAGCAGAGAAATGTCGTCAAGCAGGCTGTCGTCAAACGGCACTGCCATTATCATTGAGCCTTCTTTTTCTATCTCGCCCGACATGATCGGAAGTTTTTGATCCGCTTCGAGCGGCTCTTTGGGCTTTGGTGTATTTTTCTTGATAAGTTTATCTAATAATCCCATTTTAAAATATCTCCTCTGTAATTTTAATTTTTGATATGTGTTCGACCGATTTAATCATATCACATTTTTTTAATAATGTCAAGCGTCGGAGAAAATGGTACACGGGATATGCTGTTCGGTTATCTCCGCAGAAAAAAGTAAAGGAAGCCGGACTTTCGTCTGACTTCCTTTGACATGAATTTGTGGGATGAGATGAGTAAGTGGTGGGAGAAGATGGATTCGAACCATCGAAGCAAGAAGCAACAGATTTACAGTCTGCCCCCTTTGGCCGCTCGGGAATTCTCCCATTATAAAATTTGAGAGCTGGTGGACGGACTCGAACCCCCGACCTGCTGATTACAAATCAGCTGCTCTACCAACTGAGCTACACCAGCATGACCGCAGTCGCTCTCACATCTGACAGCTTTATAATTATATCATAAAAATGGGACAATGTCAACGGAAATTTTTAAATTTAGAGCTATAAACAAATTTCAACAAGAAAAATAGTTAAATATGTACAAAAAGAGGGATAACACTCGGCACCGGACCGTTTGCTAACCCCCTTTTTATTTGTCCCCCTTAACAGGGAGAAAGCGCTGAGCGCTGACCGTTATCGGTATGCAGTCATTCAAGCCTGTTTACATACCTGTCAGCTTGGTGCGCAAAATTTCTTACTGGTTATTTCCGGTCTTATAGGCGTCGATCATTTTCTTTACCATCTGTCCTCCGACAGAACCTGCTTCTCTTGAGGTAAGATCGCCGTTGTAACCCTGCTTAAGATTTACGCCGACCTCGTTAGCAGCTTCCATCTTAAATTTTTCAAGAGTCTGTCTTCCCTGTTCGGTAGTAATACCCTTCATTTTTGTTCTTCCTTTCTTTTGCGGCGATACATCGGGTACATTCAGCCGCCGTACCCTTAATGTACCTGCCGCCGAAAGTTCCTTTCTTGTCCGCCGCCCTTTTTTATATTTCATCGGGCTTGCAGTAATATTATCTGTCAACATCGAATTTTTATCAGCGGTAATTTCGGTAAATGCTTTTTACAATTTTTTTGATAATTTGATAAAATGATGTTATTTTCAAATTTTAGTTTTAACAAAACGTGTTAAAAAAACTTCGGGCAGACACCTGTTAAAAAGTATCTGCCCGATCTGTCAAAAACTATACATATATCCTTGTCATTTTCTCGTTTTGTTGTGGCATAAGCCCGCGCTCGGGCAGTCCTTGCAGCCGCAGCCGCATGAACTTTTGCCGTCCTTTTTATTTTTTATGACCGAATAGAGCGCTAAACCTATCAGCGCTATGGTAATGATACCTATAATGATCGTTGAGGCATTCATTTAAAGATCAACTCCGTTCTCATGCGGTAACTCTTACCGTACCGGTGAATCGTGTGCTTTCTTTGTATGGTCTGAACAGCATATATATAATGTATGCCGCGATAAGCACTGCCGCTATTAAACCGACTATATGAACGTTTCCTGTAAACAGGCAGCCGAATTGATATACGCAAAGCGAGATAGCATAGGCGAACAGGCATTGGTATCCGATAGCGAACGCCGTCCATTTGGCATTGTTCATCTCGCGCTTTATCGCGCCCATTGCGGCAAAGCAGGGTGCGCAGAGCAGATTGAATACCATGTAGGAATATGCCGCGAGCGGTCCGATAAGTACCCCGAGGTTGTGAAGAAGTGTGGGGTCGTCCTCGGCAGCTTCTTCTATTCCGCCGATAAGTACGCCGAAGGTGGTAACAACATTTTCCTTTGCTATCAAGCCCGTTACCGTGCCGACAGCGAATTTCCAGTCGCCGAAGCCCAAGGGAGCAAATATCCATGCAATAGCGTTTCCGATAGCCGCAAGCAGAGAATCGTCAAGCTCAACAGCCCCAAAGCCGCCGTCCTTAAAGCCGTAGCCTTGTAAAAACCAGAGAAGAACGGACGAAAGCAGTATTATCGTTCCCGCTTTTTTGATAAACGACCAGCCGCGTTCCCACATGGAGCGTAAAACGCTGCCGACGGTCGGGAGGTGATATGCGGGAAGTTCCATTACGAACGGGGCGGGATCGCCTGCGAATATCTTGGTCTTTTTAAGTATTATTCCCGAAATGATTATCGCGGCAATGCCGACAAAGTATGCACTTGGCGCGACCCACCATGCGTCCGAGAAAAACGCACCCGCTATCAGAGCGATTATCGGTATCTTAGCGCCGCAGGGAATGAACGTAGTCGTCATTATCGTCATTCGTCTGTCACGCTCGTTTTCTATCGTTCTTGACGCCATTATTCCGGGAACGCCGCAGCCTGTTCCTATGAGCATGGGGATAAACGATTTGCCCGAAAGACCGAATCTTCTGAATATCCTGTCCATTATAAATGCAACTCTTGCCATATATCCGCAGCCTTCCAAGAAAGCAAGGAAGATGAACAGAACAAATATCTGAGGAACAAAGCCGAGCACCGCGCCCACGCCGCCGATAATACCGTCTACGATAAGTCCTTCGAGCCATGCGGCACAATTTATCTTTTCAAGAAAAGCAGCTGCGCTGCCTTGTAAATATTCGGCGGCAAATACATCATTAGTCCAGTCGGTGACTATCGTTCCGATAGTCGTAACGGAAACATAGTACACCAAAAACATGACCAGCGCGAATATCGGCAGGGCAAGCACTCTGTTGGTGACCACCTTGTCTATTTTGTCGGACAGGCTGAGTTCGCCCTTATTTTTCTTTTTGTAACATTCTTTTATAACGGAAGCAATATAGATATATCTTTCGTTGGTTATGATACTTTCCGCGTCGTCGTCCATTTCCTTTTCGGCAGCAGCGATATCATTTTCCACATGAGCGATAACAGACTCTGAAAGACCGAGCATTTCTATCGCTTTTTCATCACGTTCAAATATTTTTATCGCATACCAGCGCTGCTGTTCTTCGGGTTTATCGTGCAGGCAGACTTCCTCGATATGGGCGAGCGCGTGTTCCACACAGCCGCAGAAGCTGTGCTGAGGGATAGTTTTTGCGCCGTCCTTTGCAGCCTTTATCGCCTCCTGAGCCGCCTCGTTCACGCCCGTTCCTTTAAGCGCGGATATTTCCACGACCTTGCAGCCGAGAGCCTTTGATAACTGTGAGATGTTTATAACATCTCCCTTTTTCCTGATAATATCTATCATATTTATCGCCGCAACGACAGGTATGCCAAGCTCTGTGAGCTGTGTGGTAAGATAGAGATTTCTTTCAAGGTTAGTACCGTCTATTATATTAATAACAGCGTCGGGGCGTTCGTTTATCAGATAATTCCTTGCCACGACTTCTTCAAGCGTATAGGGCGAGAGCGAATAGATACCAGGCAGGTCTGTTATTATAACGTCCTTGCTGCCTTTAAGCTTTCCTTCCTTTTTTTCGACCGTAACGCCGGGCCAGTTTCCCACAAACTGATTTGCGCCCGTAAGCGCGTTAAAAAGCGTTGTTTTGCCTGTGTTGGGGTTACCCGCAAGCGCGATTTTTATCGGCATTATATCATTTCCTTTCAGTAAGAATATGCTGACTCTAAGTAAGAGTATGCTAACTCGATATCAGAATAAGTTGCAAACTTATTCCATAAACCAAAGGTTTATTCCGTTTCGATAAGTTCGGTATCGGCTTTACGCAGCGACAATTCATAGCCCCTGACGGTCACCTCGACAGGATCGCCAAGCGGCGCAACCTTGCGGACATAAATATCAATACCTTTAGTTATGCCCATATCCATTATCCTGCGTTTTACCGCGCCTTCTCCGTTGAGTTTTTTCACCTTCACGGTCTGTCCGACCGACGCATCTCTCAGTGTCATTTTGCACAGCTCCTTTCAGACCATAATTTTAGCAGCCATTTCCTTTGAAACGGCGATACGCGAATCTTTGACGTTCACGATAACATTTCCGCCTATTTGATTAATAACGGTAACGCCTGCTCCCACGACAAATCCAAGGCTTTCGAGAAATTTTTTCGTCTCAGGTCTGCCGCCGATCTTTTTTATCATCATTTCTTCTCCGACATCTGCGAATGTAAGCGGCATCATCATCCGACCTCCTTTTATCTTTAAAATACGGTCAAGCTCACCCGCATAAATATGCAGTTTGCATACGCTAACCTTACATATATTAGATTAGCATAAGCTAACTTGATTGTCAAGCATTTAAATTTTAAATTTCTTTGTACGAGCGATTTTTGTATACATACACAAAAATTTACCTGTTATACGTCCGTCCGACTGTGCAAATCTACGACTGACAACTTTTCCTCTTGACAATCATTTTAAATTATGATATAATATAAAAGCTTTACAAGCTGCCTTGCAGCATTTATATTATGTCTCTGTAGCTCAGTGGATAGAGCATTCGCCTCCTAAGCGAAGGGTCGGACGTTCAAATCGTCTCAGGGACGCGGTTTTTAAAAAAAAGAAGCCTTTACGGGCTTCTTTTTTTAAAAACTGAAGAAATTTCGCAGGGCGAAATTTCTTCCCCAAACCATGTGGGGAAGCCTTTACGGGCTTCTTTTTTTAAAAACTGAAGAAATTTCGCAGGGCGAAATTTCTTCCCCATGCCAAGTTGTGAAACCTTTACAAGCCTTCTTTTTTAAAAACCGCGTCCCTGCTGTACTATAATATTGTAGCAAAATAGTATATTTAATATCGAATAAAAAGTAATTTTTTGTTTAAAACGGTGATATAAAAATTGTTTATTTGATATACTTAATTCAATATCCATTGTATAATTTTATTGAACAAGGGTCTATAATGACCAAAATCAACAAAATTATATAATATGGAGGAAAAAACAATGTCAATGAAGAAGATCTTAGCAGGCATGAGCGCTGCTGCAATAGCGGCTGTATGCTTCGCAATGCCCGTATCCGCAGCTAACAAGCTTACCGATTATGTTTATCCGACCGATGACGATGAGGAAATGAACAAATCCTATTACAGCATAGGCGGCATGGGATTCTTTATGAATCAGTCGTGGAACTGGAATCAGGGCGATTGGGTGACCATTACCGAAGACGGAAAGATCCAGATGGAGTACAAGATAAGCCCGGCGCTTGCTGATACCACCATGAGCGGTAAGGGTACTCTCGGAAGCATGGGTATAATGATAACCAATCTTCCCGATAATTTCCCGTTTGATGTTAAGGTAGAAGAAGCTAAGTTCGTTGATGAGGACGGAAATGAAACGGTATTTGAGTCGGTGAAATCGATTACAGAGGCTGAAAAGCACCCCGAAGGCGGTTTCCGTATCGTTATCAGAGGTGATGATGAGGTAGATGAAGAAACAGGCGAAGTAAAACAGGCTGCAACTCCCGAAGCTGCCGGCTGGCAGGAAGAGGGCGCTTTCAACGGCGGTACTCTTTACATCACCGTTGACCTGACTCCCGATGATGAAGGTTCACAGGGCGGTTCGGAAGATACGAGCAGCGCAGAGGACAGCAAGACCGACGATACATCGAGCAAGGCTGATGATTCATCAAGCAAGGCTGACGAGTCGA
The DNA here is from genome assembly GCA_947587925.1 of uncultured Ruminococcus sp. GTDB lineage: Bacteria > Bacillota > Clostridia > Oscillospirales > Ruminococcaceae > YE71. Next base: position 7,471 of record CANPYF010000038.1, on the reverse strand, counting down.
GCAAGACTGACAGCAAAGCACCCGCAAGCAGTTCTGCCGGCGGTTCGGCCACCGCAGCAACTTCTTCCAAGGCTTCCCCTGCTGCTTCCTCGGCAGCGTCTGACAATACGGAAGCATCTCCCGAAGCAGGCGCGGCAGCTTCTGTTGCTCTTGCTATCGCTGCGGCAGCTTCTGCGGCTGTAGTGGTTGCTAAGAAGAGAAGATGATCCGTTTTTCCAAGGAGGTTTTGTAATGAAAAGCTCAAAAAAGACAGCGGCGGCTCTGCTTGCGGTCATGACCGCGCTTTCCTGCGCCGCCTGCGGTTCAAAGGACAGCGGCAGTGACAGTGCTTCTTCCTCAATGCCCGAAAAGAAACTTGAGGAAAGCCAGCAGGATATAGTTGACAGACTTGCGGGAGAGATGACTGCAAGAGAACTTGCTAATCCCGAGATCGAATGGTTCTCGCATTATGACATCAACCCGACTGCTTCCGAGGATAAGGAAATAGGCGTTGACCTCGCCCTTTTCCAGACTAAATATAACGGAAAAATAAAGTATGTCAGCACCACATGGGATACATATTTTGACGACCTTGCGTCGCTCGTTATGTCCAACACCTCGCCCGACTTTATCGGCGCGGACGACATGAATGTTTTCCCCAAGGGCGCGATAAAGGGAATGATCGACCCGATAGACGATTATATCGACTTTAACGATCCGCTCTGGGCTGATATGAAGACCGTATGCGATCAGTTCGTTTACGAAGGAAAGCATTACTGCGGTATTTCAAGAGTTGATCCGAGTTATGTATTTGTATATAACAAAAACGTAGTTGCCGATCTCGGTATGGAAGATCCTGCCGAACTTTGGAAAAACGGCGAATGGAACTGGGATACTTTCAGCGATATGTGCATAGAATTTACCGATGCCGAAGCGGATAAATACGCTCTTGACGGCTGGTATTATGAAAATGCTCTGCTCGAATCAACGGGACTTCCGCTTATCGGTATGCAGGACGGAAAGATAACCAACAATCTTGAAGACCCTCTTCTTGCCAAGGCGGAAAACATGATGTACGAACTCCAGAAAAACGGTGTTGTATATCCCAAGCATGACCATGACTGGAAGGTGCGCGGAGATGTATTCGGTACAGGTATAGCCTCGGGTCTTACCCTCTTCTATCCGATAGGACTTTGGGGAATAGAGGACGCTCCGAGCGTTACCGCTCCTTACGGCGATCTTTCTGCGGGCGAAGTAATGTTCGTTCCCGTTCCCTGCTCGGCTGACAGCGACGCGCAGTATGTTCCTTCGAGAATACACGGCTTCTGCATATGCAGAGGAGCTAAGAACCCCGAAGGCGTTGCCGCATGGCTCGACTGCACAAGATATGCCGAAACGGACGAGGCTGCACATAATATAACGATAGAACAGTACAAAAACGACTACGGCTGGACAGATGAAATGCTCGACATGAGAGAAGAGATCTACTCTATGGCTGCCGAGCATCCGGTATTTGAATTTGCTACAGGTCTTTCTACCGATATTTCTAATCTTACAGATAATATAATAAAGAAAACAATGAATCCGCAGGAAACCGATACATGGACATCTATCGTTGAGACCAACAAAGCCGCCCTTGACTATATGCTTCAAGAGGCGCAGGAAAAGATGTCATAAGGCAAAAACTGCCTTTCATTTCCTTCAATTATATATGTTTTGGCAATACTGCACTGTCCGTCTGCGCTGAAATACCGTTACGGACGGACCGTGCGGCGATTGTCAGCGAACCTGTATTCAAGAGCGGATACAGGTTTTGCCATAAAGGGGAAGAATTATTTTGGGGTGGAAATAAAATGAGCATAAACAAAGAACTTTCCAACAGAGAATTTTTGCAGAGAGAATACGATTTCAGGCATCAGCCTTATGAAAAAGAACTTGAATTTTATGCCGCGATAAAAGCGGGCGATATCGAACTTGTCAAAAAGCTGTATACGCCTTTCAGCGCTGACGGTTTCGGAAAATTGAGCGAGGATTCTATCCGCAATATAAAGTATCATCTTACGATAACCATAGCTATGACCGCGCGTTTTTGCATTGACGGCGGTATGCCGAGCGAGACCGCGTTTACAATGAGCGATATTTTTATCAACAGGCTCGATCTGTGTACCACCGAAAAGCAGCTCAGCGATCTTCATCTTGAAATGATACTCGAATACACCAAGCGGATGAAAAAAATATCCTCGGGCGAAGCCTTTTCAAAGCAGGTGCTTATGTGCATAGATTATATCTATGACAATATCTATAATGAAATAAAGATACAAGACATTGCGGATCATATCGGGTTTACGCCGCAGTATATTTCAAAGCTGTTCAAAAAACAGGTCGGCGTGACGCTTTCCGATTATATAATGTCAAAGCGTATACAGACCGCTGAAAATATGCTGAAATACACCGACTATGCACCTATCGACATTGCAAATTATCTTTGTTTTTCTTCTCACAGCCATTTTATTTCGGCTTTTAAAAAGCGCACGGGACTTACGCCAAAGCAGTACAGAGAAAAATATTACAGGATCTACAGCTTTGACGATAAGAATAACGATAAGAAAAATGATAAGAAAGGATAGTTTTTCGTAATATGTGCAAAAAATATTTATGCGGGATCTTAGCTCTTGCCCTTTCGATAGGTATGTGCGGCTGTTCCGACAGTGAAAGTGCCGACAACGGTTCGGCTAAAGATCAGCAGACGCAGTCTGCCGCAGGTGGAACTGCTGATGATGCTTCCGCGGCAGAAGATGCTTCTTCTGCTGATACTCCTGCCGAGGAGGATTCTCCCTATACACTTAGCGCGGACTTTTCAAAAGGCGCTTCGGACAAATTTGAAATATCAAACGGCTGGTCAAACGGCAATATGTTCAACTGCACTTGGACGGACAAAAACTGCACGTTTGAGGATTCCGTCATGAAGCTTACTATCGACAAGAATTATTTTGACGAATACACTGCGGGCGAATACCGCACCAAGGATTTCTACGGATACGGACTTTATGAGGTATCCATGAAGCCGATAAGCAACAACGGAGTTGTTTCATCATTTTTCACCTACACAGGACCGAGTGATGATAACCCGTGGGACGAAATAGATATAGAATTTCTCGGAAAGGACACCACGCAGGTGCAGTTCAATTACTACACTAACGGTACGGGAAATCACGAATATCTTTACGATCTCGGCTTTGACGCCTCCGAGGATTTTCACACCTACGGCTTCAAATGGGCTGAGGATTCCATAACATGGTACGTTGACGGCAAAGAGGCATATTCTGCCACAGAAAATCTGCCCGTCACCCCGTCTAAAATAATGATGAACGCATGGAACGGCAAGGGCGTTGACGGCTGGCTGAACGCCTTTGACGACACAGTACCCCTTACCGCCGAATATCAGTGGGTAAGATTTACCGCGCAGGAGGATATGACTCAAGCTGCCGAATAATTTCATGATAAAATGTATAACAAAAAACGGATCGAACGAGGTTTTCACCATTCGATCCGTTTTATTTTTTGTTATGGCGGTTTTATACCGCGCCGACAGGCATTAAACTCAGAAATATTTTTTCAGTTCATCCATAACGCCGCTCAGGCGTTCACCCGAAAGACCGAAATCCTTTTCCTTGTAATTCCAAGCCGCACGTCCGATACCGAGCTGCTCAAAGGCTGCGTTTATGGTCTTGTACCATTTGACGGTATCTTCGGGAGTGACACGGTCGATAACGCCGTATTCTCCGCAGTAAAGACAAGTGCCGTTTGCCTTGGCAGCGTTTGACGCTTCGCTGAAAGCGTCCACAAACATCTGCGTGGTTATGTTGCATTCGTCAAAGCTTAGTCTGACGTTGGGGTCAAGCTGCTTTACCCACTCGCCGCCCTGATGAGTAAACTCGAGCGGATCATAGCAATGGAAATTGTACACCACATTTTCGTCATACGGCTCATCGAGATCCTTGACCGCATGAGGGCTGTTCTGCCAGTATCCGCCGACCAGTATCGGCGTAGTCGGAGCGTATTTTCTTATGCGCTCTATGCAGTTTTTGATGATCTCGTTCCATTTTTTGCAGTATTCCTTGTCGGTGATCTCGTTGAGCAGTTCAAACGCCGCAATGGGGCAGCTTCCGTAACGCTTGGCTATCGTTTCCCACAGCTTATAGAAACGCTGTTGGAGCTCTTCATTTTCAAAAAAGCCGCTTTCACATTCGCCCTCGTCAAAAGAGAAGCCGAGCGCCTTGTGCAGATCTATGATTATGTTCAGACCGTTCCTGCCGCACCATTCGACCGCTTTATCTATATACCCAAAGCCCGTTCCGTCAAAAACGCCTTCGGCGCTTTCAAGCACATTATAGTCAACGGGAAGCCGCACATGGTCAAGTCCCCACGACTTTATCTGCTTGATGTCGTCCTCGCTGATAAAGCTGTTCATATGCTCAGGCTTATAAGTGCACTGCGAAAGCCAGCCGCCAAGGTCTACGCCCTTTTTAAAACCGATAAATTCCTTCAATCTGACACATCTCCTTTTGTCCGAAATTTTTTGAGAGTTCAAAATTCTTTTTGTTATTATATCATAAAGAATATCCGCTTAATATCAAATTTGTGACATTTATATCATTTTTCATCACAAAAATTTCAGCAAGGCGATCATTCCTTGGGGGCTTCGTCAGGGTGTTCTTCCAGATATTTCTGCGTGTCGAGCGGATAGCTTTTAAGGTCGGGAAGTTCGCTTAAAGTAAGCACTCTGTCATGCTTATATATCTTTTCCCACATATCAAATGACGTGTATTCCTCTGACAGCTGCATATCCTTTATTGTAAATTCTCCGTTCCATGTGGCAAAATAGCTCCACCGCGTGCCGTCATTCATAGCCGCGTCAGGGTCAAAGAGCGTTCCGTTTTCGGTCATTGCGACTATTTTGTTTTCGGACGGCGCGTCCTTTGTATAATCATAATACCATTTTTTAGAAGAATAATCGCCCGCGTCCGCATAAACGTCATATCCTACTATGTCAACATATTCATCACCCGGATAATAGTCAAGATTCTGACCGTTCCATACCCAGATAAGATTGTTTATTTCATGATAATTCGTAAGCCTGTCATACATCAGCTTCCACAGTTCTTTGTAAGCCTCTGCGCCCGAAGAACCCCACCAGAACCACGGGTTGTTCCACTTGGGGTCGCCGCCGCCTTCGTGGAGCGGTCTCCAGAGTATCGGCACATGATAATCGTCAAGTTCTTTAAGATAATTTGCGATAGCATCTATATCTCTTATCAGCAGGTCATAGCCCTCCTGATCCTCGCCGTTTAGTATCTTGGAAAGGTTTATGTCGGTCGATTCGCTGTAAAAGCCTTCCCACCAGCTTGCGCCGTTTTTGCCTATATAAGGCTCGGGAGCGTTCCAGTGCCAGCACATGGTAACGATACCGTTTTGATTCAGATACCAGTCTTTTGCGGCAGCGACAGCCTTTTCACCTCCGCCCGAAGAGCCGTTTGCAACGCGGCTGGGCGAAGCCTCGATAAGGTCAAGACCCATTATTGCGGGATATTCGTCAAAATTTTTCAATATCTGACTGAACTCGCGGGCTTCCGTTCCGTTATTATCGGGCGAATATTGTCCCGAAATTATATATTTGCCGTAAGCGTCGCACATAAAGTTGTAAAGACGCTTAGTTTCATCGGTCGCATTCGGATTGCACAGCGTGCGGTTTACCTCAAAGGCTGACGGGTCTATCTTTTCGGACGCCTTTATGGTAAGGCTGTCAAGATACAGCGAGCTTGACTGCGGATAAAGTCCGATAGTATGCTTACCCTCGCCGACAAGTACCTTTTCGGCTTTATTTTCGCCGAACTCGGTAGTATTTACCTGAAATGTCGTCAAAGCCTCACCGTCAACGGTAACAGCCATATTTGCGCCCGCGCTGTCGGTCGCGCATACCGCTATGATGTCATAGCTGCCCTCTGCGGGAAGTTCCACTTCAAATTCAACGGCGTCGTTTTCGGTGGGGACAACGGCAAAGCCTTCGCCTTCAAATTCGCCCACAAAATTCTTATCCATAACAGACGCGCTGCCTTTTAAGCTGCCGTCCTCGCCCTGAGAGGAAAACTCAAAATCTTCGGGTACGGCGGAGTCTTCGCCCAAAACAGGCGTAAGGTCAAAGCCGCTGAGAGTTTCGGTAACAGGGTCGAGCGGTATATCCTGACGCTGATATTCGCCCGAAGTATCGGCAGCGCTTTCCGCGCTGTCAGCCGCACTGCCCGAAGCGTTTGCCGAACCTGAGGAAGCGGTATTATCCTTGTCTGACGAACATGAGGCAGCCGAAGCGAGCATTGCAAGAGCCGCGCAGCCGCATATAAGTCTGCGTAATTTCATATTCATTGTTCAACACAGTCCTTTCCAAAAAATTCTTTATATCAATTTTATAACCTTTTTATTTGTTTGTCAATAGTTTTTTCAGCGCTTTTACAAGCTTTTACAATGAGTTAATATATAGGCACCCCCGCACAAGGACCGCCTGACGGCTTTGTACCGATATCTGCGGTCTGAATGAAATTCAGACGGCATAAAATTCCGTCATATTGCCCAATTCCTCCTTGGAATACAGCCAAGTATTCGGTATGAACATTTCCGTGTTCATACGGTCGTCATTAGACAATCTGACGAAATTTCTGACTGCGCATCTAACGCACAATCCTTGTGCGGTGCTGCCTAAAACGATTACATTATTTATCTTATTATCAGCGCAAAACTTTTTACATTTATAAGTATGTATAAATAACATTTTCATGCGGCTGCGGAGATATGCCCTTGACCTTAAAAAGCTCAGAAACGGTGACAAATACATAACCCTGTTCCTGTAACTTCGGGATAATAACATCTATCGCCTTTGCGGTAGCATAATTGTAATCGGAATCGTGCAGAAGTATTATCGCTCCGTCCCTTGCGCCGTCAATAACGCCGTTTATACGCTGTTCAACGCTGACCTTTTCGTCCCAGTCGTCCACCCCGTAACCGCATATGAACGGCAGGTCTATACATGAAAACATCAGCTCGTTATATGATATATAAGGAGGACGGAAGAACCTCGGCGGCTGACCTGTCAGCGCGGTGATCTTTTCGGACGTGACCGACATTTCTTCGCAAATCTGTTCCTTTGTAAATTTAGTCATATCCGAATGTGTAAGCGAATGGCTGTTTATTTCACAGCCCATTTTATGCGCACGCCTTACCGAAGCGGCTGAATCTTCGTTTATATTATTGCCTATAAGGAAAAAAGAAGCGGTAATATCATATTTTTCCAGAATATCCAGCACAAGCGGCGTTACGGCGGTATTAGGACCGTCATCAAATGTAAGCGCGATATATTTTTTGTTTTCCATAAATTTATCACCTCGTAATTAAATTATATACTAGCCCCAAGCAAAACTCCAAAACCAAGTAATAACACAGT
>CANPYF010000037.1 GCA_947587925.1 uncultured Ruminococcus sp. | reverse complement strand
ACAAAACCTCCTATGTTTTCTATTATACCATAGGAGGTCTTTTTTGTCATTGTCCTTTTTTACTGGTTCGGTTCACCTTTCAGGAGGGGCTTGCCCACCCCCTGCCCCCTCCCGTGGGAGGGGGTATTTGCAAACCTTCCAACATGGATAAATGGGGAAATTCGCCTTCGGCGAATTTTAGTTTTTGTTATACATAATGCAATATTAAAAACGTTGATAAAAAAGGAGGAAATATGCCGCAGGCATATTTCAGTTTTTGGAGCGTGTAAGACGCTCCAAAAACCATTGACAAAAAAAAGTTTATATGTTATAATATTTTTAGTGTAATTTTACAAGAGGATAACGCAGCGAATTTTTTAAATTCTATCCATTTGCTGAAAGATCTGCATCTGGATCAAACGGAGGAAGGCTGAATGAGTCAGACAGAAAAAGCGATCGAATATTCGACCTATTCGTCCTATAAGGACATGGTGGCTTCTCTTACCGACAGCTTAGAGCAGCTGCTTGCATTGAGCGAAGAATTGTCGCTCAGTCATACCGCGGATTCTATACGCGAAACTATAGAAAAATCCTCTGACGAGCATTTCGAGGTGGCAATTGTCGGCGAGTTTAAACGCGGCAAATCCACGCTGATAAACGCAATGCTCGGTCAGGACGTGCTGCCCGCCGATGTTCTGCCCGCGACCGCGACGCTCAACCGCGTCACCTACAGCGAAGAACCTTACGTTCAGGTGGAATATAAGGACGGCAGGAGCGAACGTGTCGATATAGATCAGCTTGAAAATTATGTCACAAAGCTGACAATGGAATCGGAAGAGACCGCTGAGACCGTAAAAGAAGCGACCGTTTATTACGATACCGATTTCTGCCGCAATAATGTCGATATTATCGACACGCCCGGACTTAACGATGACGAACAAATGACTAACGTAACGCTGTCGATACTTCCGCAGATAGACGCGGCAGTGTTCGTTATAAGCGCAAATTCGCCATTTTCACAGTTTGAAAAGGATTTTCTTGAAAAGAAAATGCTTACGTCCGACGTCGGCAGGATAATCTTTGTCGTAAACTGCTTCGGAACATTTTCGCCCGAGGACGAAAATAAGATAGTTGAAACTGTCCGCGCACGCATTACCAAATATGTTATGGATAAGGCAAAAATGGTAATGGGCGAGGATTCGCGCGAATTTGCCGTATATAAAAGAAAAATAGGCACACCGCGCGTTATAGGCGTTTATGCAAAACGCGCCCTCACCGCAAAGAAGATAGAGGATCAGGGTCTGCTGGAGGAATCTAATTTCCCCGAATTTGAACGCGCCCTTGAAACTATGCTCACTAAAGAACGCGGCGCGATAACGCTCCAGATACTCGCAAATAAGATCACTAATTCGGGTACGGAGATACTTCGCTCGGTCGTAATGCAGGAAAACGCGCTGATGATGGCTAATGATGAGTTTATGGAACGCTATGAAGCCGCTATCGGCGAGATAGACGATATACGCAATAAAAAACGTATGGAGTTTGTCAAGATAAATAACGCCGCTAATCAGGTGTTTGACGACTTGAAGCCTGTGCTTGACAGCTACTGGGACAATATCGAAGAGGCTGCCATGCAGGTCATTGACACATACAGCATGACGTCGGACGATTTCAAGCGCGATAAACTGAAGATCGTTACCGGCAAGCTTACAGAAAAAATAAAAGAGGGTATCGAAGACCGCGCACAGCTTATCTGCGAGCAGATACAAAACAGCATAAACGTTGCCGTAAGCTGCGAAGCGGAACGTCTGCAAAGCTTTGAGGACGAATTTTTCCAATCGGTGGCAAGGATTCAGGAAATGTTTACCATGCCAGAAAAAATATCCAAAAACGGCACTGCCGCAGATAAGGGTATCGGCGCGGCGCTCGGCTCGTTCGGCGTGGGCGCGGCATTCCTCGGATTCCGCGAAGCAGGTGTAAAGGGTGCGCTGCTCGGCGGCTTTACGGGACTTATCAGCTTTTCTTCCATATTCTTTACCACCGTGCTGGCTCTTACGCCCGCTTGGCCGATAGCTCTTTGCCTTATGGCGGTCGCAGGACTTGCGGGTACGTTTACGGCGGGCTTTGCGGTAGACAAGCTGCTCGTCAACGAGAGGATAGATAAATATAAGAATAATTTCAAAACGCAGGTGAGAAAACAGTTCCACGAAATGCGCCTTAACAACGACTTTACCGAAACGGTGCGCCGTCAGGTATATTCGGCGTTTGAAGGTCTTAAAGGCAAGATAGAGCAGGAAACGGAGATAATCCTCCGCGATACTCAGGAAACGCTTGATAACCTTAATGCGCTCAAAACCGAAAAGAATGATGTTTCGGAACGCGAAATGGAACGGCTGCACGGCATTGCTCAGAATGCAAGCGCAATAGTTTCCGACGCCTATGCGGTCAGAAAGGTAATTTCTGAATCGCTGGAAAATTGACAAAGGAGGACGGCTTGATATGAGTGATACCCAAAATCCCCTTTTGTCTATAGATACAAGTTTCCGCAGCTATCTTAACGCCTATACAAGGTCGTTCGGCAATCATATCGTCGACGGCAGGCTCGACTATGCCTTTGATTCGGATTTTGCCGTAAGGCAGAAAATAACGGGTCTTGCGGGCTGGGGAAAACTTACAAAAGCTATCAATACTGTAGATATAGCAGCCGAAGCCAAAACGCTTTTTATGAACTGCGAACAGGCGGGTGCGCTGAAATATCCGCTGATATATGACGTACTCAAACGCTGCTGCGAACGGCTGGAACTTAACCTGCCAATAGTGCTTGTGCGCAAGGATATGGAACGCCCGTTTATATATTCTATCGCAAGCGATGTGATAGAGCCGTGCATAATAATAACCAAGGAACTGACGGAAGTCTGCACGGGCGATGAGCTTGAACTGCTTGTCGGCGGCGAATGCGGAAGGATACAGAATAATCATTGCGTTTACAGCTTTGCTTTTACATATCTCAATTACAACAGGCTTGCCTATAAGCCGCATGAGCGTTCATATAAAGGGGCGGTCAACAGCCAGATAGCCGCGGCGCTTGCCGAATGGGTGCGCTATGCGGACATAACGGCTGACCGCGCGGGCATGATCTGCATGGATTCTCCCGGCAGATATATACAAACGCTGTGCGGTCTTTACGCAAAGGGATATACGGATCTTTACGGCAGACAGGAGCAGGGCGCGGGCGAAGCGTCAGCCGCAAAAGCGGCCGAAGCGGCGGAGCAGAATCACACCATAGCGGCAAGATCGCTCAAATTCGACCCGTCGCTTACCGACCTTGAAAGACGTGCCGTAGCGGCTGCGGAATTTTTAAACTGCGATTCACTGTTAAGCTGGCGCAGCGATCTGCCCGCGGCGGACGCGCATACCTGCACGGGTCAGGTCTGTGATGTAAGGACGAATATAATATTATCGGGAGGACAGCGCAACGATGACTGATAACGGCAGCAGTATCGGCAGAGATATTGAGAGAATAAGACAGGTGTTCCGCGATCTTTCTCAGAATAAAGAGCTTGTTTCCATTATCGGACACGATTTTGCAGACGGACTCAACGAGTGGGACGCGCTTATCGAAAAACGCGCTTCCGAGCCGTTCACACTGGTGATACTCGGCGATTTCAAACGCGGCAAAAGCACCATAATAAACGCGCTGCTCGGAAGAGAAACAGCGCCCTCCAATGTTTCTCCCGAAACATACACCATAAACGAAATATCCTACGGACCAAAACGCTCGGCGCAGGCTGTGCTTGAAAACGGACAGCGCATAGACCTTGAAATGAGCGATATAACGCGCGACAGACTTGAAACGCTGATGAAAATGTTCCCCGCAAAGGTGGATCATCTCGATATAAAGGACGACGCGCCGATACTTAAAGAAATAAGGATAGTTGACACTCCGGGACTTTCCGATCTGGACGATCTTGACAGACAGGTCACCAATTATCTCGTCAACGCTGACGCGATAATGTATGCGGCGTCCTGCCTGCTCCCCTTTTCGGAATCCGAACAGATCTATCTTGCCACGCACGTTCAGCCGCGCCGCTTCGGTATGCTGTATGTGCTGGTAAACATGATGGACGCGCTCAATTCGCAGACGGACGTTGACAAAATAATGAGACGTTTTAAAATGCTCAGTGAAAAGATAGTGCCCAATTCGTTCGTATACGGAATAAGCGGCGCGGACGAGCTGAAAAGAAAACTCGGCAGAGAACGCGCACCCGACAAGGGTACACGCGAATTTTACGAAACGCAGTTTATGCAGTTTGAGATGTCGCTCAAACGGGATATAATACTTAAAAAGGACGTTATACGCACCGAAAGAGTGATCGCCATGCTCGAAGACATGGTCGGCGAAACGGGCGCGAAGCTGCATATGTTTGCGGAAATGGCTGAACTTGACAGGCAAAAGCTGGAAGATAAAGAACGCGGATTTGACGAGGAATGTTCTCAGCTTTCAGCCGCTCTGGAGGAATGTAAGCCTTCGCTTCACCTTAGCATGACGGAAATGCAGCAGGAAGCGGAGAACTGGATGTACGAATTTTTCGCCAAGCTTAGAGTCAGCATTCTTGAATGCCGTGCAAAGGACGCTCAGGGTGAGGATATTTTTCCGCCTGAGGATATTGAAAAATATTTTTATTCATATCTTATGGAAAAGGTCGGAGAAGCCTACCGCACCTGCATTGAATATCACCGCGACAGGGTGAACGAACTGGTGGACGACCTAAGCAGACGGCTTGCGGGCAAACTCGGCATAGAGGATCTTTCGCAGGTAACGCAGACAACGTCCGTTGACAGGATAATGCGTTCGCTGGGAAAAAATGTAACGCGGCAGGTAATGGGCGTAAAACTCTTCGGCACGAGCGAGACCTTCCCGCCCGCCACCATGAGCCTGTTCAGCAGTATACTCGGCAAGAAAAAGCAGACGGATATCATAGATATCGCGCTTGAAAATTATGATGACATACGCTCCAATATCGTTAAGGACATCAAAATGGTCTACAGCGATCTGGAGATCAAAGCGCTTGCGCAGCTTGACGGCATTTATCAGTATCAGGCTGAAATCGGCAAGGAAGCGCTGACGCACGCGCGGCAGATAATGGAAAGCTACGACAGCGAGCAGATAGGTTCAACGCTGCGCGAAGCTATAGACAGGCTCAACGAGCCTGTAGAACTGCTTACAGCGTTAAAACATCAAAATTAACAATTTTGCCCCTCCTTGGCAGTCCCAAAGAGGGGCAGATTTTTGTTATCGATCGGGGCGGGCAAGGTCAATGACCATTTGTGCGGCAGCGATCAGCTGTTGAGTCACGTCAAGACTGCCGTTCCCTGCGTTTTCAGCCGCTGTCGCATTATCGGCAGGCGTGTCTATGCTTTTATCATCGGTATATTCGTCCTCGGCGGCAGTTCCTTCGGATAACTGCGCAGACTGCATATTATCATTCGTTTTCTCCGTTTCATCTTCTGCCTGCGTATCATCGTAATGCTCTGCCGCATCATCGGTATTTTTATCCGCCGTCTGACCGCCTGCGGCAATGCCGAAATTATCAAACGAAGGCGTATCGTCCGCAGTTTCGGGCGTGCTGCTGTAATTTCCCTGCGACATTACGGCGTTATCATTCTGCGTACCGCTGTTTTTAATGCGGCTCGGCTGCGTAAGGTTTACGGCAATGACTGCAACTGCTGCGGCTGCGGCAAGACCCGCCGTTATGCGTATAACTTTACCGCGCGTTTTGACAGAACTTCGGGTATTCTCCTGCTGAAAGCTCTGACAGGTCAGCATTTCTTCAATAAACCTATCGTCCGCCTCGCCGATAAGACGGAATATGCCCTCTGCCGAACTTATGTCAAAGCCTTGTTTCATAACATTTCCCCCTCATGATCGGATACCGCTCTGTTCAAGAGCGCGTTTTAAGCTTTTGCGAAGACGGTGCATGGTAACGGCAAGCCGTTCGGGCGGCAGGTCAAATCGCTTCGCGATCTCAGAAAGCGGTTCGCCGAGCCAATAACGCCGCAAAAAACAGACGCGCTGCTGCTTTGGCAGCGAATCGAGCCAGCGGTCAAGACATTCGGCAAGTACAGGGTCGACAGGCTGCGCCTGTGCGGTATCGGGGATACACTCGCTGAGTTCCTCAAACGGGAGCGCGTCACCGCCGCCGCGTTTTGCGGCATTTTTTGTGCGGAAGCGGTCGAGCGAAAGGTTGCGGACTATCCTGCCGAGGTAAGCGGAGAGCGATCTCGGCTGCTGCGGCGGTATGGTGTTCCATGCCTTTAAATATGTATCGTTGACACATTCCTCGCTGTCGCGCTTATCCTGCAAAATTCTGAAAGAAATGCTCGAACATAATGCGCCGTATTTTTTATCCGTTTCGGGTATAGCACGCTGATCCCTGCTGAAAAACAGCGCGATTATCGCCGCATCTTCCATTTTGTCAACACCGCCCTCCTTATAATAATGACGAAAGAAAACTGCCGCATATTAGCCTGCAAATGTAAATTTTTTGTTAAATCATTCTTTTGCGTTCGAGACTGACGGGCAGACCTCTTTCAGTTCGCACTCCCCGCACTGCTGACCGCGTGCTTTACAGCGCTCTCTGCCAAACATCACCAGTCTGTGGCAAAAGTCGGAGGACTTTTCGGGCGCAACTATTTCGCGCAGTTCCTGCTCCGTCTTAACGGGGTCTTTGGTAGTGGTCAGCCCAAGCCTTCCGCATATCCTTATACAATGCGTATCGGCGACCACAGCGGGCTTTGAATAAATATCCCCAACGATAAGATTAGCGGTTTTTCTGCCTATCCCGGGCAGCTTGGTCAGTTCGTCAACGGTATCGGGCAGCACTCCGCCGAAATCCTCTCTAAGCATTTTGCACATACCGACAACGGACGCCGCTTTGGTCTTATACAACCCGCAGGGCTTGATGATACGTTCAATATCGGCGACATCGGCGTCGGCGATCTCATCAATGCTCTTATACTTTTGAAAAAGTTCCTTTGTCACAATGTTTACCCGCGCGTCCGTACACTGGGCGGACAGCCTGCCCGCTATCAGCAGCTGATAAGGCTCGTCATAGGTCAGCGAGCATTTAGGGTCGGGGTACTTTATTTCAAGCAGCTGAACAACGCGCGCAGCGCGTGCTTTTTTCACTTCAATATCATCAATATCGTTCATAAAATATCGCTCCGATCTATAGGGTGGTACGATATAATTATAACTCATTGGTGGGTAAAAGTCAAGAAAAAGGAGCGACCCCTTCATGGAAATCAATTTTTGATTTCCGTGCTGACCCCGCCCCATTTTTATAAATTAATAAATATTTTTCCCTTTCTCTCTTGCTTTTCATCTATAATAATGCTATAATAATATTGTATTGTTTTTTATATATTGAATTTGCACGGAGGAAGGAAAAATGAAATTGAATGGTTCTGAAATTTTGCTTGAATGTTTGCTTGAACAGGGCGCGGATACCGTGTTCGGTTACCCCGGCGGCGCTGTGCTGAATATTTATGACGCTCTTTATAAATATTCTGATAGGATACATCATGTTATTACCGCTCATGAGCAGGCTGCCTGCCATGCCGCTGACGGTTTCGCACGCACTACGGGACGCACCGGCGTGGTGATCGCGACATCAGGTCCGGGTGCGACTAATCTTGTTACCGGTATCGCTACCGCGAATATGGACTCTATCCCCCTTGTCGCTATAACCGGCAACGTGGGTACGTCATCACTCGGTCTCGATTCCTTTCAGGAAGTCGACATCTGCGGTATAACTATGCCCGTAACGAAGCATAATTTTATAGTAAAGGATATCAATAAGCTTGCCGATACCGTCCGCGAGGCGTTCTATATCGCTAACGAGGGCAGAAAAGGTCCTGTACTTATAGATATCCCTAAGGATGTGACGGCGGCGGTCTGCGAGTATACGCCGTGTACACCCGTTAAGCCGATAAACCATAATCCCGAGGATATAAATGAACAGACAGACAGGGCTGCCGAACTTATCAGGCAGAGCGAAAGACCGTTTGTTTATGCGGGCGGCGGCGTTGTTTCCTGCAATGCCGAGGACGAACTTGGCGAGTTTATCAATAAGCTTGACGCGCCTGTTGCGCTGTCGCTTATGGGACAGACCGCTTTTTCCAACAAGGACAGCCATTATGTCGGTATGCTGGGTATGCACGGCACTAAGACCGCCTCGCTCGCTCTGGGTGAATGCGACCTGCTTATCGTTCTCGGCGCACGCTTCTCGGACAGAGTTGCCCTTGATACCAAGACTTTTGCAAAGCATACAAAGGTAATTCACGTTGAGATAGACCCCGCCGAGATAGGCAAGAACGTTACCCCCGACTGTTATGTAAACGGCGACCTTGAATATGTGCTTGCAAGACTTAACACGCTTATTGACGCTAAACAGCGTCCCGAATGGACGGCTAAGGTGCAGCAGTGGAAGAAGGAGTACCCGCTCAGCATGAAGCCGATAAGGCGCGAGGACGAGGTGCTGCCCTGCGATGTGCTGACAAAACTTTGCGAACTTGCGGGCGAGGACGCGATAATCACCACCGAGGTGGGTCAGCATCAGATGTGGACGGCACAGTTTTATGACTTTGTAAAACCGCGTACATTTGCATCGAGCGGCGGACTCGGCACTATGGGCTACGGTCTCGGCGCATCTATCGGCGCAAAGGTCGGCAATCCCGATAAGACAGTAATAAACGTGGCGGGCGACGGCAGCTTCTTTATGAACTGCAACGAGCTTTCCACACTTGCAAAGCATAACATACCCGTTATCGAACTGGTATTTTCAAATAACGTGCTGGGAATGGTGCGCCAGTGGCAGAGATTATTCTATGACAAGCGTTTTTCGCAGACGGATATTGACCGCGGAACGGATCTTATGAAACTTGCGGACGCTTTCGGCATCGAGGGAGTAAGGATAACAAATAAGGACGAGATAGAGGACGGACTGAAAAAGGCTATCGCCTGCGGCAGCCCTTGCCTTGTGGAGTGTGTTATCGACAAGGACGTAAACGTTCTGCCTATGGTCGCGCCGGGCGGAGATGTTTTAAAGCCGATAATGGAGCTGAAACTTGACTGACGGATATTGAAAATGCGCTTATGCGGCGGGGAGATCGTAAACGGAATAAGAAAAAAGGGGACGAGATAAATTCAGATGAATAATAAAAAGGAAAAACAGAGAGGGTTTTGGCAGACGCTTGCAATAGTCGTTATCGGCGTTGTGCTTTATTGGGGACTTACGAATTATAAGGTCGTTGAGCATTGGCTGGCGCTTGGCGCGGAGATACTTTCGTCATTTGTTATCGGCATACTTATCGCGCTGATACTGAATGTGCCGATGAGTTTTATCGAGAGGAATCTTTTTGCGCCGCGCAAGGACGGCAAGCCGAGGAGCGGTATCGTAAACAAGCTTGCAAGACCCGTTTCGCTGACCCTTACGCTTGCGTTTTGTGCCGCGGCGATCGCGGCGGTGCTTGCGCTGCTGATACCGTCGCTGAAAACAACGGGCAAACAGCTTTACGATCAGCTGCCGCTGTTTATCAACAAAGCGTTCAAGATAGCCAACGAGAATACCGCGATAAGCGGAATGATAAAAAGGGCTGACCTGTCGCCGAACAAGGTGATAGACATTGTGCTAAGCAAGCTTAACGACAGCACGGTCGTTTCGGACACGCTGCTCGGCACTATCGACATTGCTTCGGGAATGGTTTCGGGGACTATAAACTTTGTTATCGGCTTAGTCTTTTCGATATATATGCTTGCGCGGAAGGAAACGCTAAAGCGTCAGCTTTACGACATATGCACGGCATATCTTCCCGATAAAGCGGTCGAAAAGCTTGCGCACATCGGCAATCTTTCAAAATCGACATTTTCAAACTTTATTTCAGGTCAAGGACTGGAGGCGTGCATACTCGGAACGCTGTGTGCGCTCGGCATGAAGCTTTTCGGCTTTCCGTATGCGGCGGCGGTAGGCGTGCTTGTCGCGGTGACGGCGTTCATACCCATTGTCGGGGCGTTTATAGGCACGGGCATAGGCGCGTTCCTGATACTGATGAGCAGTCTTAAACAGGCGTTATTTTTCATACTTTTCATGGTAATACTACAGCAGATAGAGGGCAACCTGATATACCCGCGCGTGGTCGGCAAATCGGTCGGTCTGCCGAGCCTGTGGGTACTTTTTGCGATAACGATAGGGGGAAATCTCGGCGGCATACTGGGAATGTTCGTTGCCGTGCCTATCTGTTCGGTGTTATACTGTCTGCTGAGAGATTCGGTACAGCACCGAAACGAATTGAAGAAACAGCGGGGAGTACCCGCCGAGCCTTTAGCAAATGATATTGAGCCGCTGTCGGAAAATTAATCTTGCCGCCTTTTCCTTTGCCCCCTTTCCCTTGGGGGAAAGGACGGTGGAAAAATCGGCGTTGCCGATGTTTTCTTGGGGGTATGTGGGAAAGCTCTGATGTCAGTAATATCCCCAAAAATCACATAATCAAAAAAGATAAGAGCCCTGTTTTCACAGGACTCTTTTTTATATCTTGCGGTCATGTTTGCGATAATACTTTGCGGTTACGCGCTGACCTTTCCGCGCTTTCTGCGCTCTTGGCGCTGAATTACGAAGAACAGTACCGAGCCTGCCGTAAGTATGCCGCCGATAAGGATATATTTGTACGTTCCGCTTCCGCCTGCGGACGGGAGTTCGTATGGCAGTTCGTTGATGAATTGGACTTCCGAACCGGGGTTTACATATAAAATATCTGTTTCGTTGTTTTTCACATACTTCCATTCATCGCCGCCGATACCGTTTTGGTCGTTGTGAGGTGTGCAGAAAACGTCTCCGGTGCTTTCTGTTACTTGCCATGTTCCTTCGGGCAAGCCGTCTATTTCGACCTTTTCATTGTGCTTCAGGTGGATAGTTGCGGTGTATTTGCCGTCGCCATCAGGACCAGTAAATGTGATCTTTTCGGGATAAGCGCCAACTTTGGTAGGATCAGCAGAATCAGGATAATCTGTATCCATATCTCCAACTGTTTTCGATTTCCATTCGTCACTCTCAAATTTGTACCACTTCAAATCAAAGCCGGTTTTATTCCCCTCATCAAAGTCTTCTTTATTGCCTGCATCAGGTGTGAAAGTAACGGTGAAGTCCCAGAATGCACTCAACTCAGAATCGGTGGGTGTTTTATAATTAGTAACTTCCTTCGATATCGCAAGGCTGTTAGGTGAAGCAGACAGCAGGATAATTCCGAGGCGGTCTTTGGCGTAGTCGTTAAATTCCGTTCCGGTTTTTTCCTTAACGCCTGTTCCCTTTGTATTCTTAATGGTAGTAGTACCGGAAGCATCTTTAACTTTCTTGTCCACAGTACCGAAACGGAATGTCAGGGTCTGGGTGTCGGTTGTTTTCACTCTGCTGCTTTTCGCGATATTCTTCGCCGAATTGTCGGTATCGTTATTTATAAGATACTCGCCGT
Source organism: uncultured Ruminococcus sp. (assembly GCA_947587925.1). GTDB lineage: Bacteria > Bacillota > Clostridia > Oscillospirales > Ruminococcaceae > YE71. The sequence continues at coordinate 6,549 of CANPYF010000037.1, read as the reverse complement.
CTTTGGTGTCATCTGCGGCATCCTTGCTGACATTGTAAACACTGTCGGGGAATTTGTCGTAGGTGTAGCTCGCGGTCGCGTTGTCGATTTTGAGGTGTTCAAAGTATAGGGTTTCTGTTACTCCTGCCGTAGCCGGTTTAGTGCCGATTTTAAATTGTTTGTTTTTTAATGAATTATTTGAACTTTCATCCATACCCGAGTTAGTTTCTATTACATATGTGCCGATCGGGAGGGCGTCTTCTTCTGCATAGCCGATATAGTGATTGTCAGTGTCTTCCGTGGTAGCTGACTTAATAGAAATGTAATCTGTGCTTGTGCCACTGGTTTTTTCCACTTCAACCTTAGTCAGCTTAGCCCAAACTTTGTAAAGTTGATCAGGCTGCGGGTTATCCGGTATTTCACCAACTGTAAATGTAAGTTTGTAATTTTTGCCGGCATCACTTGTGTCCGCGTTCAATGGTGTGTCCGTATCATACGGTGCCGGATCTATCGGGTCGTCATAGTAGCGTACTGCGTCAAAGGTGTATGTTTTAGCTCCGGTAGAAGGATTGATTTCTGAATTGGATTGCAGATACTTGCCATCAACTACAAGCTCCAACGCAAGCGCACCGTTTACTACGTCTTTCGTGTAGGTGGTGTTGGCGGAGAGGGAGACGGGGGTTAAATCAGTTGCTTCGATTTCTTCGTGTTTTTCGTTAAAATACTTGCCACTTGAATCTGCTGTTATGATGTTGCCGTCGCTGGTGGTTATCTCTTGTCCCTTGACGTTGTAGTATTTTACGTTTTTGGGGGTGACGGTGTAGTAATCGTTGAGTTTATCCGTTACTATCTGCTCATCGCCTGCGGCATGCTTGTAACCGGTGTCCCAGTCGTATACGCCTTTGTCGGTGAGGGTTCTTTTTGTTACATTGTCTGAACTATCTTTTTCTTCTTTTGAGGAAGTTTGTCCTGATAAGTCAGCGGTTACATAAGAGTTTATTACCTCTTCCGGTATTAAACCATCGTCACCATTTTCTACAAGTACCCATTTGCCGGGAGCAACTCCTTCTCCATTAGAAGCGGCTTTATCATACATAACATGGGGTTCGTAGGTGTGGGTCTCGCTTATCATGGCTTGCAGATAGTCGGTGCGACCGAAATTGGTTGTCCATTTTTTATCATCATTAAAAGCGGAAGATTCAATGGTTTCAAATTCATGAGTTGTTTCGTCAATTTTGAAGAATTGCTCGCCGCCCTTGCCTTCGGAATCCGGAAGGATAAAATATTCGTCAAGCTTAAAGCCTTCGGGCAAAGCTCCTTCTTTAAGAGGTGTGAATTTTAATTGCAGATTGTATTTGATTTGGTTTGTGTTCTTGACAACGTAATCTATAGTTATGTCGGTCTTTCCCTCGGTATTTTTCTGTTGCGGTTCTTCCTGCCCATCACTGCGTATCCATGAATAGGTGATGAAGCCGGTGACGTCACGGAGGTTGAGGTCGTCAAATTTAGGAGTAGGATTGCCTGCTGTGTCCTTGGCTTCCCTTTTTTCCGAATCCCAGCCGGTGTTGTTGCTAAGTTGGACTTTATCAGTGCCTTCAACCTTTTTAAGTGTGCCGTCCTCGTTATATTCCGGGTCTGGGAGATAGATATAGGGAACGGTAAAGGTCTTTTCCTCTTCGTCTTCTCTATATATCTTCAACCAATCGTTCAGCAGCTCTATCAGCGGCTTTTTGCCCGCATCATTGCCGTACAGGCGGTACGCATAGCGCTCCAGGTATTGCAGATAGTATGAGCCTGTCATATAGTTGTCTTCGAGGTCGGCAAGCATCATTGTCGGGGAGATGACCTCGCCCATGTAGATGACATCATTGAGATCCTTGGCGTCAAGCTGCAGCAGACGGACGTTGACGGTCGTTCTCGGGAAGCCCGAGGAGGGAATGTCTATTCCGTCGCCGTAAACGGCTTGCGAAACGCCGCCGGCGTCGACCGCGTTTATTTTACGGTTAGTACCGGAAAGCGCTTCGAGCTTTTTGCGCAGGGGGACGTCCTCATATCCGCTCGGTTTTGAATTATCTTTCTCCAACTCGTCTTCCGAGAAATACAACCTGGGGTTGTTATCCATATTTTCAATGGTCGCGTCACTGTAGACGAGGTTTTCGCCGGCTTCGTTACCGTTGGTGAGGATATTGTTTCCGCCGATAAAATCGTCCTTAGCCTTCAGGCGTATAGTCGCGCTCCAGACGTCGAGGTATGGAGCTTTGCCGGAAGAATCAGTATTTAGAGTATTATCTTTCTTATATGTGTTAAACGATTCGTCCGCCATGGGGATAGTCTGATTTTCCCAGCGCAGGTAGTACATATCTTTTACATTATCATAATAGATGTAGCCCGTGCCGATACCGTCGCCGTTGTTGTAGCCGTCAGGATATATATCAGTATCTGTAGTCGCCTTGCGGTTTACCATTTCACATTCCATCGGGATATAGGCAAGACCGGTCTCGCCGGCATTTTCAATAATATTGCCGACTGCTCTTCCGCTTGTAAAGGCAGTTCCATTAGATAATTTAAGACTTGTTACAGGTTCTCCGTCCTTGTCAGTAACATTAATTTTTCCATCTGCGCCGAGGTGATATGTGATCTTATTTTCTCCGGTTTCGTCCGTCGGGTCTTTTCCGACCAGATCAAACCTCGGGTCGATATAGTCCTGCACGTTGTAGTCGTTGCGGGGGAGCTGGATCTCATTCAGGATCTGCTCGAAAGCCTGCGTAACAGTCATGCCGCCCCCTTCTTTTTTCGACGGATCAACAACGATAACATAGCTATCTTTCAGCGCTTCGATTTCATTTTGAATTTTAGCATAATCTTCAGGCTTAGTTCCTACTGAAAAACCGTCCATCTCATTTTGCAATTCGGCTATCTCTTCGTCAACTTTTTCGCCGCCCGAAAGAGATTTCAGGAAATTTTTAGCTTTGTTATATTCATCGGCATTAGCCGAAGGAGAAATAGAACCTGTCGCCATCATTACGCAGTAGATGGTATAACCTTCTTCTTTGAGCTTATCAGCCCAAGCTTGCGCAAGGTCGCCGTCTTTTTCTATATCGCGAACTCCTGTTTTAAACTGCGGTACTTTATTATCAGAATGCTCGTAATATTCAATGCTAAAACCAACTTTGTGGGCAGTGCCTTTATAAGGATTATAATCATTTACATATTTTGTTCCCCCAAAAGTACCCTTGTCCGTATATATCGGAGAACCTGCCGGTGAGTCTTCATCTTCTACTGAAACATCATAATCCTGCGTATTGTCGCGTCCGTCTGTAAATATGATAAGATACTTATCGCGTGCGTCGTTTGCTATGTTTTTAGCTGTATCACCGGCTTCCTTATCTACCATATTATCATAGAAGGCTTTCAGACCCGTCCATGTATAAGTACCGCCGGTCATGACGTAGGGATATTCTGTACCACCGTCAGCCGGCACAGATGTTTCACCTTCTGCCGGTATCAGAAGATCATGCAAATATTTAGCGGTATCAGGTGTTCCGCCGGTTTTTTTCACCTCCTGATAATAATCCGACCAGTTCGTCCAGTTTTCCATTATCAGCTTTTGAAGGTTGGTATTTGTGGTTTTATTTTTTTCTTTTTTTTCTGTATCCTTGTCATTATCCTTTATCTGCATCACTGCACTATTCGTGCTGAAACGAACGACCGCATTATTAGAAAGGTCAGATTTTTCTGCGATTCTTTGGTAGAACGTATTCAGCGCGCTGTTAAGTTCCTCATACTTGGTTTTCTGCTCGTCTTTCTTCAAATATACCAATGAACAGAATGTGCGTATATCACCTTCTTCTGAAGTGCTTCCGCTCCATGCAAAGCAGCGCAGATGATTCTGACTGTCTACATAGAAACGTATGCTGCGCTCGTTCTCCGGCGCCTTGTTAAACTTTTTGGTTGAACCTTCTTTCGTATCGGTATCGCCGTCTTCAATTGATTTTTTTATTGTTGCGTAATCCGAATTAGTTTTATACGCTGACGGTATTGTTGCAATATCTTTTCCTGCTTGTGCAACGTGTTCAATGCCATTAGTACCATCCTTATCATAAATACCGATATACTGCTTTCCGCTCTCCAAACAGCCCTCAACATCCGCCCATGTAGAGTGCGAGTTTACATAGTACCAACCTTCACGCTCATCATCGTTGGGGTTTTGGGCAAGAGTTTTCTTGATCTGGGCTATATCTTTTCCTGTGGTTTTTGATGTAGCGTGGTAAAGTTTGCAGTCGTCTTCCTGCGTTGGTTCTTTTGATAATTTACCCGCTGACACAAGCTTTACCTGTTCCTCGTTAAGCGCTTCATCAAATACATAAAGTTCATCGAGGTAAATGTCAGAACCGGAGTAACTGTCGCCCCATAAACCACCAAGTATTAGAGAGAGTTCTTTTTCATTGATATAACTGCTTGTAATTGGATCTAAATCAGCGTGGGTTTCTTCATCTTTAGTTCCATTGACATATTGTGTAACTTTGTCGCCCTCAACTACAACAGTAATAACACTATAGTCTTCACCATTTGCAAATATATTATTGATATTTACATAGTTATTATTCCCATCTTTTTTTGACATTTTAAGACGATTAGTACTTGATCCATCTCTGTAAATCCTGTAATAGTTATCACTTGAATCCATACCGCCAATATACATAATATTTGCGTCTGTACTTGCAGTATCATTGACTGACTTTTTAACTTTAAAAGAAAGAGTAAAACGGCTGTCATTTTCCGGTTTCGCATCGAGTAATACTGCGCCGTTTTTAGCGGTTTGCGTTAAGTTAAGTGCATTATCAACATACTTAGGACTGGGAGAGGAGGTTTTTGGGGCAGTATTTATATCAGCAGGATCAGTAAACTGCTCAATAAGATATGCCGAAGCATCTGCTGCTGCTCCCGCTGCTGTATTTTTTAATCTATCGGAATCATCAGGGTCAAACGAATATTTTCCTATAACATTATTGGAAGCATCTTTTACCACTACATTTTTTATATAGTTTTCTGAAAAATTTGAGTTTGTTGTACCATTACCGGCTATGATAATATAAACATCTTTACTGTAGTCAAGCGAAGTGTAATTATCTGTATAAGTAGTTGCAAAATTATTACCCTTGGGATTATCTGTCTTAATCTCAACACTATCTGAATTAAACGTATAAGAATAATTATAGTATGTAATTTTTTTATTATTATTTAACACATTTTTATTGTTGTCGTTAGTTATGTCAGTTGTACTATTATTATGTTTTAATCTTAATCTACCTCTATTTCCGGTATTACCCCTAGCAATACGGTAATAATTATCCTTATTACCTATAAAAATTATTGGTGATTCATCGTATGAATCAGAACTTTCAAAATATTTATCGGCTAAATCAAATGAAATCGTAAATCCTTGTTCGGGTCTAACATCGAGTAAGATAGCGCCGTTTTGGGCGGTTGTTTTCAGAGCAATTCCTTTATTGCCATTACTATAATTAGGCGTTACTTCAACCGGGTCAGGCGCTGTTTCCGCAAATGAATTTCCAGCACTTTGTTGTTTAATATACTTCGCACTTGCACCATCTTTTGCTTTATTCTCCAACGACCCATCAAACGGATAATACCCGATAGGTTTAAGCGCACCCGAAGGCGCACCCCCGTCCCAATACCCCAACGGAACAAACTCGGAAACGGTCGAACGGTCTTCGTAGACATAGTATTTATAACCGGCATAGCTTAACTTGCTGTCGTCGGTTTTGGTTTTGTCTAAAATAAGGTCAACAACGTCTTGCGGGAGGTAGCCGCCATAATCTTCTTGGATTTCTGATAAATCATATTTTCCATATTTTGATGTTAATATATTTTTCTCATCAGCGGTAAGCTGAGCATTAACCGCCAGCGGCTCCAGCGTATCCACCGTCCAAGCCATAGAACCCGAAGCGTCAAGGATAGTCGCAACGTCAACGGGGTTTTCGCCGACGTACCATGATTCGAGGTCAACGTCAAAGGTCCTGCCGTCGTCAGTATCCGCCGCCGCATAAGCCGTTTTGTCTGTATGAAGTCCGTAGTTGGTGTTGTATATCTTATCGCCTGTGCTGGAATCCGTGTCCTTCTCCGGGTCGCCGAAATTCGTGTATCTGCCGATCTTGCCGGAAGTGGTATCAGCCGAAGCACGCATGGCGTTTTCGGACGTGCTTATAAACGCGTCAGTGCCGACCGCCGACACCAACAGCGCCGCTGCTGATATGCCCGATATCAATCTCCTTGCAATTTTTTTCATGATCTATACGCTCCTTTTAAGCTGTATCGCAAAATTTTTACATCTAATGGCAGCACCCCGAACCTCGCCTTCTCGTCTGTGCCCAAGATCTGCCGAATACTTATTCACAAGTCAAATGTCTTTTATACAATTATATCACTGATTATTAGTAATGTCAATAAGTTTTTTAAAAAAAGTTACAGATGGAAAGTTGTAAAATAAAATGACACAAAAAAAGAATGACTCAAAGTGAAAACTGTGATATAATGTAAGTGACGAAA
>CANPYF010000036.1 GCA_947587925.1 uncultured Ruminococcus sp. | reverse complement strand
TACCCAACGGAAAGAAATTCAAGGCGGCTCAGACCGGCGGACCTTCCGGCGGCTGCATACCCGCTTGCCATATAGATACTCCTATAGATTACGAAAGCCTTACCGCTCTCGGCTCTATGATGGGATCGGGCGGACTTATCATAATGGACGAGGATACCTGCATGGTCGATATATCCAAGTTCTATCTTAACTTCACCGTTGACGAATCCTGCGGAAAGTGTACTCCCTGCCGTATCGGTACGAGAAGACTTCTCCAGTATCTCGAAAAGATAACATCGGGCGAGGGCGAGCCTGAGGATCTCGAAAAGATCGAAGAGCTTGCAAATCACATGAAGTCATCTTCTCTCTGCGCTCTGGGACAATCAGCTCCTAACCCCGTTCTTTCGACCATCAAATATTTCAAGGACGAGTATGTTGAGCATATCAACGACAAGCACTGCCATGCCGGCGTATGCAAGAGCCTGCTGCATTACAGCATAGATCCGGGTCTCTGCAAGGGCTGCACGCTCTGCGCGAGAAACTGCCCCGTAAACGCTATCGAAGGCACGGTAAGACAGCCGCATACGATCGACAAGAGCAAGTGCATCAAGTGCGGACTTTGCGAGAAGAACTGCAAGTTCGGCGCAGTTATCAAAAAGTAAAGGAGGCAGACAGTAATGGAAAATACACAGATGGTTCATCTTCAAATAAACGGCATACCCGCAGAAGTGCCTGCCGGTTCTACCATACTACAGGCTGCCAAGGCTGCAAACGTAGAGATACCTTCGCTCTGCTATCTTAAAGACATCAACTGCATCGGCGCTTGCCGTGTGTGCGTTGTTGAGGTAAAGGGCGCAAGAGGTCTTGTGGCTGCCTGCGTTTATCCCGTAGCTGAGGGCATGGAGGTATTCACCAATACTCCCGCCGTAAGAGCTTCGAGAAAAACTACTTTGGAGCTTATGCTTTCAAGCCATAACAAAAAATGTCTTTCCTGCGTCCGCAGCACAAACTGCGAGCTTCAGAGACTTGCCGCCGATTACGGCTGCGATGAGGACAGATTCCAAAGCGATGAAAAGCGTTTCGATATAGACAATGCTTCTCCTTATCTCGTAAGAGATAATAACAAGTGCATACAGTGTATGCGCTGCGTTGCCGCCTGCAAAAACGTACAGAGCGTATCCTGCATAGGACCTATCAAGCGCGGATTTAACGTTCATGTAGGCAGTGCGTTTGAAAAGAGCATAAACGACGCTCCCTGCGTTGGCTGCGGTCAGTGTATCGTTGCCTGTCCTGTCGGCGCACTCACCGAAAAGAGCCAGACAGACGAAGTTTGGAAGGCTATCGGCGATCCTAATAAGAAGGTCGTATTCTTCACCGCTCCTTCTATAAGAGCTACCCTCGGCGAATGTTTTGATATGCCTATCGGAACGAACAGCGAAGGCAAAATGATCTCGGCTATAAGAAGACTTGGTGCAGACGCCGTATTCAATATGGACGTTACCGCCGACCTTACAATAGTTGAAGAAGCTAACGAGCTTATCGACAGAATAAAGAACGGCAAGACAATGCCTATGTTCACTTCCTGCTGCCCCGGCTGGGTAAAATTCTGCGAGCATTATTATCCCGATATGCTCTCTCATCTTTCTACCTGCAAATCGCCGCAGGCGATGTTCGGCGCAGTTCTCAAGAGTTATTATTGCCAGAAGCAGCACATTGACCCCAAGGATCTTTTCGTAGTCAGCGTTATTCCCTGCACTTCAAAGAAATTTGAAGTAGGCAGAGAGGAAATAAACAAGACTCCCGATATTCAGGACGTTGATGTTGCGCTCACCACACGCGAACTTGCAAGAATGATAAAGAATTCGGGCATAGATTATGCTTCGCTCGAAGACGGCAAGTTCGATTCACCGTTTGAGATCGCAACAGGCGGCGGCGCTATCTTCGGCGCTACAGGCGGTGTTATGGAAGCCGCTCTGCGTACCGCAGCAACTATTCTTGACGGAAGCTGTGAGGCTATCGAATTTAAGGAAGTCCGCGGAACACAGGGTATCAAGGAAGCTACCTACACTATCGCAGGTACAGAAGTAAGCGTTGCGGTAGCATCAGGTCTTGCAAACGCAAGAACTATCATCGAGCAGATCAAGTCGGGCGAAAAGAATTATCAGTTTGTTGAAATAATGGCTTGTCCCGGCGGCTGCATCAACGGCGGCGGTCAGCCTATCCAGAGCGACTCTGTAAGAAATTACGTTGATCTCAAGACTATCAGAGCAAAGGCTCTTTACGATCTTGACGAGAGCCTCGAACTCAGAAGATCGCATGAAAGCCCTGTTATCAAACTTCTCTATGATGAATACTTTGACGAACCGGGCAAGGCAAGGGCGCACAGACTTCTCCATACATCTTATGTAAAGAGAAGCGCTCACTAATAACATAATAATAACGGCGCAGCTTTACGGCTGCGCTTTTTTTATGCTCCGATGAAGTATTTATGATAACGCCGGGTCATCTGAATCTGATATTTTTTTAGTTTCCTCTCCCGCCGCAGGCGGGTAAAAACTCAGCCTGTCGAAAAAAGCGCTGACAGATCCTGCGTGCAGTGGTATGAAAGTTGTTAAACATTGTTGAAACACTTGCAAAGCCTTATATACCGCTGCTGTATTTGCTCAATATATTCAATGGCATATTCATGGCAAATTATGCTAAAAAAGACTGCGGTCTTGCTTTTTGCAAGATCGCAGCCTTTTTATTGAAGTGTTTTACAGCGGTTTGATTTCGTGTAAGTTTAATTGATCACGCGGCAAGTGAACTGAAAGCATTGTCAACTACCTTTTTATCCGGAGCTTTGGTAAAACTGCTCACAAGAGGTACTACAATAAGCGAAACTATCATTGCAAATGCACCTGCATTTATTGGTGAAAGAAGATTTATCGGGCAGTTGAGTTTTATGACCGCGTCCCTTATTCCGCTGAATGCATCAATGCCGAGACTGAACAGTACCATATGTACAACGCTGATGCCGACACCTGTGCAGAAACTTGTCCGGCAGGCGGCTCTTGATGCCTTTTTAAGGAAAAGTCCATAGAGGAAAGGACCGAGGAATGCACCTGAAAGAGCTCCCCATGAATATGACATGAGCGTTGAAATGGAAGCATTCGGATTGCTTGCTATAATGACCGAGATAACGAGGAATACAGCGATAAATATACGCATGAATGTCATCTGCTTTTTATCATCAAAATTCTTTACTCTCGGCTTGATAAGATCATTTGTGAGCGTCGAGCTTGATGTGAGCACAAGCGAGGACAGCGTTGAAAGAGAAGCGGAAAGCACAAGGACAACTACAAGTCCGATAAGAATGTTGGGCAGTGCGGTATCAATAAGAGCAGGCACCATGGTATCGTAAAGAAGCTTGCCGTTATTACCTGTTTTTATGAATGTTTTTCCCGTCTCGGAAGGATCGGTCGTGCAGTAAAGTCTTACAAATCCGCCCATTAAGTATGAGCCGCCTGCAACAACGAGTGCAAAAAAGGTCGAAATAACTGCACCCTTTTTGATAGCATCTTCATTTTTGATAGCGTAGAATTTCTGTACCATCTGCGGAAGTCCCCATGTACCGAGTGATGTAAGGATAACAACACCGAAGAGGTTGATCGGATCGGGACCGAAGACCGAACCAAGCGTACTTTTGTTCACATCTCCACCGATAGCATTAAGGGCATCTATAGCAGCCGAAAAACCGTTCTTTTCCCGTATCGTAAGAGCAACGACGGTCGAGATACCAATGAGCATGATTATACCTTGGAAAAAGTCGTTTAGCGCCGTAGCCTTATATCCCCCGAGTGTTACATACACCGCCGAAAGGACAGCCATTGCAATAATGATATATGTACCTCCGTTTTCACCAAGATCGAACGCCATTCCGAACAGACGCGAAAGTCCGTTATATACTGACGCGGTATAGGGAATGAGGAAAATGAAAACGATAGCTGCGGCAGCGGTTTTTAGTGTTTTTGAATCAAAGCGGCGTTCAAAAAACTCGGGCATAGTTCTTGCGCCGAGGTGGTTTGTCATAAGACGTGTTCTTCGTCCGATGAGGAAGAACGGGATAAGGCTTCCTATGACAGCATTACCGATACCGACCCATGCTGCGGATACGCCGTACATCCAGCCGAACTGTCCCGCATAGCCGATAAATACAACGGCTGAGAAGTAAGTAGTTCCATATGAAAATGCTGTGAGCCATGATCCGACGCTTCTGCCGCCAAGCATGAAGTCATCGGACGACTTTGTCCTTTTTGACGTGTAGATACCTATTCCCACCATTATAATGATATAGAGGGCGAGAATGATAAGAATTGCGGTTTTGGTACTCAAAAAATCAACTCCCGTCTTAGCATAAGCACGACCGTCTTAGCGCTCGCACGACTAAATATTTTACACCGATCTGCAAACAAAGCAGCGATTTATACAAAAGATCGGCATTAACTGCAATGTCTTAAAAGTGTAAAACTTTAAACAAGCAAAGAATATGTTTGTATTATACTACATTTAACATTATTTGTCAATAGTTTTTGTTGAATTTTATTTCTTTTGACCAAAATTCTCACTCGATTTTTCACTTGATTTTTATAGAAATAGATTTTTAGAGGTCGCATTGAGTAAAAGAACGCTATAATGGCATTGCCGTGTTGATAGGGAAATTTCTATTTGATCTTGAAATCAGTGCCGGCTGCTTCAAGTTTATCTTTTGATACCAATTATCTTTCTCCTTTCAGGATAAAATGATCTGAACTATTAAGCAGCGGCATAAGCCTCTTTGATGTTACCGAGAAGTATTGCATTTTTACATTCTGCTTAAATTATCAAAATATCGACAACTGTTCAGACAAATAATATGCGTGTTCCATATGCTGTTTTGGCTCCGATTCAAGTATCTCTACATTGGAAAGCGGAAGATTTTTAAAGCGAAGCTGATACACCATATCGAAAAAGCTTGTTACTGCCGCCGTTCCAAGATGCGTCAAGCATATCAATTGGATATGAAAACGCCTTGCAATATCAAACATCAGTTCGAGAAGATGCGGTGCGGTCTGCCTGTTTTTTCCTTTTCTGACAGATACTCCTTGACCTGTTCGGCAATGTAACGATCTATCCTTTCCGCAGGCTGTTCTCTCAACGGTTCTATTTCGGGCAGCTCTATCCGTATCATCTGCTTTTTAGTATTGCCGACCTGTATCGTTGATTTCTTTGACAGAAGGGTAAGATTTTCATACAAACGTCCGACACGCTGCAGGCAATTTGTCACAAGCTGTTTTCTGCTGTCTTCAACATCTTTGAGCAGTATATTCAACTGAATGATCTGTTCCCGATAGCGTTTTATATCGCCCTCCGTCCGTTCATAAAGCGTAAAGTATCTGTCTCCCGTAATATTTTTATTATCAATTACAGATAAAATGCCGTCAGGCGTACCCGCAAACGAAGAATGTTTTTCTCTGAATGGTTCAAGCTCACGGTTCAGATAGTTCTTCGTATTCCTTTCAGCGCGGTTAAGCTTATCGGTGCAGTTTTCTATTTCGTTGGTCAGCCTGTTGGTATCCTGCGGATAATCGGACAATTTCGGTGTATACCCGATAAGCTCTTTTTCAAACCTGCACGCAAATTTTTCAGCGTATTTGCGGTCGGAATCCAAGTCATTCAGACGCTTTTCGCACTCCCGCATATCTTCTTTGTGACCGCTCAATGCCTGCTTTCGGTTCGTCCGTAAACAACCTGTCTCTTTTTGTATTGACAAATGCTCCGGCACCATAAGCACGGCATTGTATTCCTGCCGATACTGCTTTAATGCAGATTCCTGTTGTTTCAGACAGACCTCACATTCTGCTTTTGCTTACTGAAGCTCCGACCGCTTTATATCCTGTGTTTCAAGTTTCTGTTCAAACAGTTCGCCATATTCCTTTGCGGCATTCAGTACCGCGACCGTATGCTATGACTTGCTGCGCCGTTCTTCGGCGGCATCTTTTTTCAGCCTGCATTCGTCAAGCTGTACTTTTGATCTTTCAAAGTTTTCCTATGCAAGATAAAACTCTCCCGAAGCTTTTCCTCCTGTCCCGCATAGCTGTCGGCATAGTTGATAAACATTTTCTCGTCGCAAAATATTGAAAAAGAACGTTCACGCCTTGACATTTTGCCGTCATCTTCATGCTGCGTCAGCCATTCGCTCAAACGGCACAAAAATTCCTTGTTATTGACGAACTGCTCCCGATTGCGAAGCAAATATCCGTTTGCGGACAGCCTTGGATAAAGCGCATTGATCTCGTCAGGAGATATTTGCGCGGTCTTTTCTATGCAGATGGTATATTTCATATACAGCGGCATTTTAAGATTGCCGTTTGTTTTACTGCTCCTGACAGGGATCAAAACACCCTGTTCGGTAAGTTCTTTGATCTGTTCGGCTAATTGTTCGTGATCCGAACAGATACGATCCAACTCCTCCAATGTTATCCTTTTCCGAGGATAGTCCCGCAATGCTTTATATAATGAATTTGTCTTATTACCCATATATTGCCACCCCTGTGATAAAAACATAATACTATATACATATTGTAGCATAATTTGGTCGAAAAAGCAAGCTGAATATCAATTTTATAAAACAAAACCGTTCGGCATAAACACCGAACGGCAGCAAATTTTAAATAATATTTTCCAGGAACGCCACAGTTTTGCGGTCGAATTTAAGATCCATAGCTTTCATATCCTCTTCTATCTGCCAAGGCTTTGAAGCGGCAAATACCGAACTTACAAAAAACGGCTGACTGTTCAGATAGCCGAGCGGGATAACCGCAGGCGGTATTCCTTGCTGTTCGCTTAGCTGACGCACCCTTGAAAGCCTCGCAAGATTTGCAGTGCTTGTAAACTGTCCTTCGGGCATACTTTTATTTGTAGTACCGTGTGCGAGTTTTGCAAAAAAGCCCTTAGCCTGCGGCGAATATGCCATAAGCGGCATCTGAGTGCGCTGATACCATTTAAATTCGCGCAGATTCATGCAGACTACTGTGGGGTCGTCAAATGTATCCGTGCTGCTGTGGGCAAGACTGTAATTTATCTGACTTACTCTGAAAGGCTCCATGCCGTTTTGTTCGGCAAACCTGTTCGCCTCCTCTATTCTTGCGGAGGTCCAGTTTGACGCGCCGAGAAAATGCACCCTTCCGCTTTGATAAAAATCATTCAGCACGGGCATTATCTCTGAAACGGGTATCTTTTCATCATCACGATGAAGAAAATATATGTCAACATAGTCGGTATTCAGCACTTCGAGCGAACGCGAAAGATCGTATTCCAGTTCTTCGGGCGAGAGCCTTGAAACGTCCATGCTTTCAAAATCGGGATGACCGCCCTTTGTGCATAAAATAATGTCATTTCGGCATTCTCTTGACTTTATCCACCTGCCTACGACAGTTTCGGAGGAATCCGCTCCGTCGTCGAGCCATTGGCAGTATGCACGCGCGGTATCTATACATCTTCCGCCGCATTTATAATATGTATCAAGAAGTTCAAAATAAATATCATCGGTATCCTTGCGCTCAAAACTTGCCGTTCCGAAGGTAAGAGAGGGCAGATCTATGGAGTATTTGTCATTTTTGATCGTAAGATCGGACATAGGAACGTTCCTCCTTTGTCTATAAGCATTTTATTTTCTTATGATACCATATATTTGTATTTTTTTAAAAATCAAATTGTAAACAAATTTTTATTTTTTGAAAAAAGGCTTGACAAGCAAAACAACTTGATATATAATATTATTGTTGTAAAGATCATAAGCTTTACTGCACCGTTATGATAATGAAGGGGGACCGCTTAAATGGAAATCGAAAAAAATCTGCATATGGGCGTTCTTCTCGACATATACGGCGGACTTCTTACTAAAAGGCAGTTCGAGATCATGGATTTGTATTTTAATGAAGATCTTTCTCTTTCGGAAATAGCTAAGTTTTACGGCATAACCCGTCAAGGCGTTCACGATACTATCAAACACAGCGAAGAAACGCTGCTCGGATACGATAAAACGCTGAAACTTGCCGAATCAAACGAGCGCCGAAAAAATGAATTGTACGGATTTAAGCAGTTGGCGCTTGAAGCGCTCGATGAATGCAGAAAGGTCAGTTTCGGCAAAAATATCGCCGATAAGGTCATTGCGCTGCTTGAAGATCTCGATGAAAAAATAAAAGAGTACGAAAATACGGACTATTAAGAGGAGGGAGAAGCATGGCTTTTGAGGGTCTTTCTTCAAAGCTCAACAGCGTTTTTAAAAAGCTTAAATCGCGCGGAAAGCTGACCGAATCAGATGTTAAGGAGGCAATGCGCGAGGTCAAGCTTGCTCTGCTCGAAGCAGATGTCAGCTATAAGGTAGTTAAGGATTTTGTCGCTAAGGTGACCGAGCGCAGCGTGGGAGAGGAAGTGCTTTCAAGCCTTACTCCTGCTCAGCAGGTAATAAAGATAGTAAACGAAGAGCTCATCTCTTTAATGGGCGATGCTAATTCAAAAATAAATTTCCCGAACAAGCCGCCGTGCATAATCATGATGTGCGGTCTGCAAGGCGCGGGCAAGACCACCCACGCGGCAAAACTTGCCAAGATGTTCAGGGTAAAAGAGCAAAAGCGTCCGCTGCTCATAGCCGCTGACGTTTATCGTCCTGCCGCTATAGAACAGTTAAAGATCGTCGGCGCAAAGGCGGAAGTGCCTGTTTTTGAAATGGGACAGGAAGATCCCCGAAAGATAGTAAAAGAGGGTCTGAAGCACGCAAGCGATCACGGCAACGATCTTGTCATAATAGATACGGCAGGAAGACTCCATATCGACGAAAAGCTTATGGAAGAGCTTATAGATATAAAAAAGATCGCACAGCCTCATGAGATCATGCTCGTAGTTGACGCTATGATAGGTCAGGATGCGGTCAAGGTCGCTTCGAGTTTTGATGAAGCTCTCGGTATCGACAGCATACTTCTTACCAAGCTTGATTCCGATACGCGCGGCGGCGCGGCGCTTTCTGTGCTTGCCGTAACGGGTAAACCTATAAAGTTTGTCGGCATGGGCGAAAAGCTTGACGATTTCGAGGTGTTCCACCCCGAAAGAATGGCTTCGAGAATACTCGGCATGGGCGATATGCTCACTCTTATCGAAAAGGCTACGGCTACGATAGGTGAAGAAGACGCCGAAAGAATGGCTAAAAAGATGCAGGAATCGGGATTTGATATGAACGACCTGCTTGAAAATATGGAGCAGATCCACCGAATGGGATCTATGTCATCTATCATAAAGATGCTGCCGGGTGCGGCACAGGTAACAGACGAAATGGTCGAGGTCGGCGAAGCGCAGCTTAAAAAGACTAAGGCTATGATACAATCCATGACAAATGAGGAACGCTGCAGACCTTCTATAATAGATCCCAAGCGCAAGCGCAGGATAGCCGCAGGCAGCGGCACGCAGGTGACCGATGTAAACCAGCTGCTAAAACAATTCGATCAGATGCAGAAGATGATGAAAAAATTCGGTCTTGGCGGCAATCTTCATAATAAAAAGGCTAAAAGACGCCGCGCAGCCATGCTCAGACGAATGGGCGGCTGACAGACAAAATATGCTTAAAGCGCACTGCATTGATATGCACGCTTTGAATAAAACCGGTTTCGGAGGTGAAAAATAATGGCGGTAAAGATCAGGCTCAGAAGAATGGGCGCAAAGAAAGCCCCTTTCTACAGAATAGTAGTCGCTGATTCAAGGTATCCGAGAGACGGACGCTTTATCGAAGAGATAGGCTATTACGATCCTACAAAGGATCCCGTTGTACTCAAGGTCGATGACGAAAAGGCGAAAACATGGATAGCCAACGGCGCTCAGCCTACTGACAGAGTAAAGGCTCTCCTTAAAAAGAACGGAAGCATCTGATACGCTTGACGCGTTTCGATGCTGCCTTTATCCAAAAATCCCCCGATTCGTCATAGAAGCTCGATAAAAGGCTCTGTGACGAATTTACGGCGATTTTTTTGCCGTTATATGGCAACTAAGTTGAAAGGAATGTGATAATATATGGAGGAACTTCTTAAATTTGTCGCTGAGGAACTTGTTGAAAACAAGGAAGAGGTCAGCGTCACGGTAGATCCCGAAAATGAAGAGGGAATTATCGTTTATCATCTACACGTTGCAGAAAGCGATATGGGAAGAGTTATAGGAAAGCAGGGCAGGATCGCTAAGGCTATAAGGGTAGTCATGAGAGCGGGGGCTGCCAAGCGCGGTCAGAAAATAATGGTCGAGATAGACTGAATAATATTCACCTCGTTTGGAAATACTTCTACGGGGTGATTTTTTTATTTATGAAGCTTGCAGAAAACATAAAAACAGCGGCGGCAGGCGCGGTATGCGGTCTGGCAAACGGATTTTTCGGCTCGGGAGGCGGGATAATAGCCGTCCCTCTGCTCGAACAAAACGGTATGGAGATAAAGAAAGCGCACGCGACATCTCTTGCAATAACTCTGCCGATGAGCCTTGTCAGCGCGGCGATATACTATGCCAAGGGCAATCTCGATCTGCCGCAGACGATAGCTTTTCTTCCCGGCGGACTGGCGGGAGCGGCTGCGGGCGCGGCAATAATGAAAAAAATTTCCCCCGTAATGCTCAAACGTCTTTTCGGAGCGGTAATGATCTATTTCGGCGTAAGAATGTTGGTGTTTTGATACCATGTCAGGTGTAGTTATAATAGTTTCGTTTTTAGCGGGTATAACAGCCGCTATGGGCCTTGGCGGCGGTATGCTGCTTATCGTTTATCTTACTCTGTTTGCAGGCTTTACTCAGCAGAGCGCACAGGGGATAAATCTTGTATTTTTTATACCTGCCGCGGCTGCCGCATTGTGGCTGCATAGCCGCGCGGGACTGGTAGACTGGAAGCGCGCACTGCCTGCCGCCGCAGCGGGCGCGGTACTTGCCGCTGTATGCGCATATGCCGCTAATATTATGGATCCGCAGATCATCAAACGGCTGTTCGGGGCGTTCATACTTTTAGGCGGAATGAAAACGCTTGCGCAAAAAAAGCAATAAAAAGCGGGGAACAGATCAATTTTCTTCCCCGCTGTTTTTTTTACTGTTATTTTTAGTTTTATTTCTGTGGTCAAGGTAGCTTTCTAATATAACGACTGCGGCAACGGTGTCTACAACGTTTTTTCGCTGTTTTCCTCTGACGTTGTTTTCATTAAGTATCCTGTGTGCGCTTACGGTCGTAGAGCGTTCGTCCCACATGACTACCTCTGCTTCGGTGACAGCCTGAACAGTATCGGCAAAACGTCTGCATTTTTCCGCACGTGCGCCCTCCGTGCCGTTCATATTTTTCGGCAGACCGATAACGATCTGACCTACTTCGTATTGCTCCGCCATATGTGCGACCTTCATTGCAAGTATCTGCGGGTTTCTTTCCTCTATCGTTCCGATAGGCGAAGCGAGAAACTCCGTCCTGTCGCAAACGGCAAGCCCTGTGCGTGCGTCGCCGAAATCTACCGCCATTATTTTCATATTCCTTTTCCTTTCAGATTATCCAAATATTCGTCCGCCTGCTGCCTCGATTTGAAAATAACTATCCGCTTGTCGGTATGCTCTTTGAGCATTTTGTAAATATCAGGCAGGTTATCCGTTTCAAAATTTAAAATAGATCGTTTAAATTCCTCGTCAAACTCTGTTTCCACCCACGGCATATCCTCTCTCCGACTGCCTATTCTTGCCCTTGCGCTGTCAATACATATCCGAACAGGCAGATCAAACAGAAAGACGGTATCACATTTTTCCAGCCGAGCCCTGAGCGTTCTCTGATAATTTCCGTCAATTATCCAACTGTCCTTTGAAAGGATCTCTCCGAGCCTTTTATCAAAATCTTCTCTTGAAACATGAGTTCCGTCCGGTCTGTGCCAAATCATGTCAAGATAGTAAAGCGGCAGCTTTGTTATATCTCTCAGCTTGCGGCAAAAAGTGCTTTTTCCCGAACCGGGGCAGCCGATAACAATTATTTTTTTAAACATCATTATTCACTTAGTCTGAAATTTGTATTAAGAATAAGTTTTTTCAGTTTAATACCGCCGTGGCGGCATTAAGATAGAGGGCAAAGCATATCCACAGAAAATAAGGTATGTTTATGCCTGCGGCAGCGGCGGAGCATTTATAAAACCGCACTATCATCACAGCGACCGCCGCGATAAGGACGGCAAGCAGCGCAGCCGCCGACCAAAGCATATTAAGCCGAAAATAAATTATGCTCCATAAAAAATTAAGCAGAAGCTGAAAAAAATAACTGCCGAACGCTTTCAGTTTGGGCGAGGGCGAAGCGGAGGATATGTATACAAGATATACCGATACTCCCATGAGTGCATACAGCAGAGTCCATACTATAGGAAACAGTATGGCAGGAGGGGATAGGGGAGGTCTGATAAGCTGCTGATAAAGCGTAAAGCTTCCGCCCGCCGCGATAGAGGAAAGTACGCCGATAAGCTCCGCAAAAAGTACCGAGATCAGCATATCGCATACCTTAAAATTTTTCAAATGCCGTCATCTCCCATATTATTTTTTTATAAATAATATGTTTTTGACAGCTTGTTTATTACTCTTTTTCTCCCGAAAGTTCCGAAATTATCTGAATAAAGGATTCCACGTCGGCGAAATCCTTATAAACTGACGCAAATCTTACATAAGCAACATGATCGAGTTTTTTCAAACCCGCAAGCACCATATCGCCTATTTCTTCGGTCGTTGTTTCGGTCTGCATTCTGTTGGCAAATGTGTTTTCGATATTGTCAACGAGCGCATTCATATCGTCCACGCTTACAGGGCGCTTTTTTATCGCGCTTTGCATTCCTTTAAAAAGTTTCATTCTGTCAAAAGGCTCAAAGCTCTGATCCTTTTTATAGACCATAAGCAGCGGCTTTTCGACCACTTCGTATGTTGTAAATCTTTTTCCGCACCTGCCGCATTCACGGCGGCGGCGTTTTTTTGCATCGCTCGGTCTGGAATCTATGACCTTGGTATCTGCGTATCCGCAAAAAGGACATTTCATACTTTATTCTCCTTTTTTATAACTGTACAAAAAAAATCGCTGTTAATTTATTATATTATAACACATTTTTACTGTCCTGTCAATAGCTGTGCGAAAAAAACTCGATAAGAGCGGTTTTGTATATGAAATATGAGCATACAACAATATCAGTTATTTGTAATTTTGTGTTATTTCCCAAAGACTGAGTTTTGGGAATGGGTTTATTATGTTCCGATCTAATATAAAAGACTTGTAACAAAGCACTTGATTTGTTAAATCATGATATAAAGTAAAAAAGTCAGCCTACAAAATCTTGAAATAATCTTGTTAATGTGATATAATTCCACCCCCATGCACTTAAAGTTCAACAAAGTTCATTAAAGAGCATTTAGACCCGCATTTTACAATGCTTTCAGGTGGTAGAAAAGCCAAAACCCTTGATATAGCGAAAAATCGAAAAAATCGCAGATTTAAAGATTTTTGGTAGAAAATCGGTAGAAAGCCGATAGTTGAAAAGTTGGTAGAAACTTGGTAGAAAACAAAAAAATACGGCAGAAGTCTGTTGACAGAATGAAAAAGCGGACGGTGTTTCATAACAGAAGCGCTGTCCGCTGTTTTTATGCCCAAAATCAAATACACACAGTTCGCTTCTCGATAAATGAGGAGCGTTTTTCTTTTTCAGAATGAAGTCAAGGAGGTCTTTCTATGCAGAAACCTATGAGAATATTTGTGAACGATAACGGCAACCTTTCCCTGCCCGCATACGCGATACTCGACAATATGCTGAACTTCCCCGAAATGGACTACCGTACGTTTGATGAGATGTGTTCTTTCTTTCCGAAGGACAAACCGTCATCGGTCAGAAACGCTCTGACAGAGCTTAAAAACGAAAAATATATCATCATCATTAACGGCAGCACTTACGCCGTAAATAAGCTGCGTATACCGAATATGAAGCTGAAATAACTGATAAGGTGGTTTAAAATGGGCGAGAAAGTAAAAAAGAGCAAGACCGTACCGTCATCGGTCTGCCGTGTACATAAATCAAAAAACTTTACACTGTTAAGTAATTCGTTCCTGCAATCGTCAAATCTAAGCCTTGCTTCTGTAGGATTGATGGGGCGTGTAATGGGACTTCCCGAAGAATGGGATTACTCTGTCAAAGGTCTGACTTCTATCTGCAAAGAGGGAGAAACGGCTGTTGAAACTGTTCTGAAAAACTTGCAGGAATGGGGCTACCTCAAAATATCAAAGCTCTATCCAAATGAAACCGAGGACGGCAGGATACATTATGTCTATGATTTTTACGAAAGCTCGGAAAAAGATAAGACGCTTACATCTGTTGTTGTCGCTGAAGGTGCGATGCCTTCCAACAGGTCAAGGCGCTGCCGTGTCAACAAGACAGATAATTTCACTATTGTGAGCAGTACGCTGCTGAGATGTAAGGAGATAAGCCTGAAAGCTCTCGGTCTGCTGCTGAAAGTTCTTTCCTTTCCCGATGATTGGGATTACTCAGTTTCGGGGCTTGCGGCTATCTGCAAAGAGGGCAAGACCGCTGTTGATTCTGCATTAAAAGAGCTGAAAAATGCCGGTTATCTGGCAGTTACCAAGCTGTATGCCGATATGACGGCAAGCAAAGGCATTGAGTACGTTTATGATTTTTTTGAAATGCCCATAAGCAAAGACGAAGCGGATAAGCACAGAGAAAATGTCAAGGCGGAAGCAAAAGCGGCAGTATCCGGTGCGGATTTTTCAGCTTCGCAAGAGGGTGAAAAACAAGGGGCAGAAAACCTATGCCTTGATGATCTGCCGCTTGAAGTTCTACCGATAGAAAGTCGCCGCCAATATAATACTAAAAAAGAAAATAAACAAAATAAAATACTTAGTAATAAAAAATCTATCGATCAATCGGCTGTTTCAGGCAAAATGGCTGTTGAAAGAATTGCTGACGGATCGAATGATGGATACATCACAGACAAAGAAAAGATCAGAAAGATCATCAAAGAAAATGTCGAATATGACGATTATGCGGAATGGATAGAATATTTCGGAAATGATCACATAACCGTGAAGATACTCGATCAGATGATCGAAAAAATGGTCAAGACCGCCGCTTCGGGAACAGGTCGGAAAATCAACGATGATCTTTATTCTGCTCAGGAGGTTCAGGATTCTTTGCTCAAAGTAAACAGAGCTTGCCTTGAAAGAGGTTATGAGATAATGCGTGGATCAACGGAGATACGAAATCCTATGAATTACCTGATGAGCGTGCTGATAGATCTGGCGAACGGTATTGACTTTATCGAAAATTACGAAGAACGGAGCATTGAATACGATGTCCGCAGGAACGTTCTGTGTGACGACAGTTAAGGGGGTGGTCGGCTTGCTTGTAAGTTAAAGCATTAAGAAAAAAACGAAAGCCGGTGAAAAAATGTCAAAAACTATCGTAACGCAGTTTGGCGATCTTCTGAATTATGACAACCTTGTAAGGATAGGAATTATCACGAATTGGGAGGATGCCGAAATTGACGTAGAAAAAGGAATTATCAAGCCCGATCTTGAAATTATCGGCACTGATACAGCAGGAAATAAAATTCCGATGGCTGTTTATGAAAAAACCGATGAAGCGGAAGCTGCGCTGAAAGCGATCCACGATTGGCTTGCCAAAGAAGCCTACTCGGTCTATGAAATAAAATCCGGCGGTGATGAATAATGCCGTCCGATTATGAAAGCGGCGCTAAGAAAACTATTGATATTTCAGTAAAAGCAGAGAAAATGACAGCGGAAATTTTAAGATCCGCATTGCAGGAATTTATGTCGGGGAAAGCCGAAAAAAAGGGCAGAATGTCCTACCGTCAGCTTGAAAAAAAGTCCGACAGCAAACTCGACAGCATTGAGATAAACGAGGAAAACATCGGTGATTTTCTTAAAACGGCAAGAAAATATGACGTTGATATTGCCCTTAAAACCGACAGGTCTACAGAGCCGAATACCTATCATGTTTTCTTTTCAGCCGGCAAAACCGAAGATTTTAAACGGGCTTTTACCGAATATGTCGCTAAAAGCGTCAAGGCGAAAAATCGAGGTAAATTTTCAAGAGAAGAGCTAAAAAAAGAAGTCACAAAAATCGCTGAAAATTCACGCAAAAAGCATAAGGTCAGAGAGAAAAAGAGAGAGCTTGACCGATGAATACTTCAAAGCTGAAAAAATACATAATTAAATTTCTTCCGTATGTGATCTTTGCTTACGCAGGAAACAAATTGGGCTATGCCTACCGCACTGCCGAGAGCAGCGGTTTTCAGCAAAAGCTCCTGCCGTTTATGAACAATATCGGCAGTTCGTTTGCACGGATATTTCCAAGCCTTCACCCTATGGATATTCTTATGGGAATAGCCGTGGGAGCGCTTATGTGGCTGGTGATGTATGTCAAGTCCAAAAACAAGAAAAAGTTTCGTCAGGGCGAAGAATACGGTTCTGCCGTATGGGGCGGTGAAAAGGATATTGAGCCGTATATGGACAATTCCTGCTCCGAAAATAACGTTATCCTCACAAAGACAGAATTTCTGACAATGGGAAAGCCGTCAAGCCCTAAATACGCTCGAAACAAAAATATTCTTGTGATAGGCGGTTCGGGTTCGGGCAAAACGAGATTTTTCGTCAAGCCGAATCTTATGCAAATGCACAGCAGCTACGTTGTGACCGACCCTAAAGGAACAGTCTTGGTGGAGTGTGGAAAAATGCTTGAGCGTGGACGTCCCAAACGTGATAAGGACGGAAAAATAAAGTATCTCAAAGGCAAGGACGGTAAATATCTGAAAGACGAAAAAGGCAAATATCGTATGGAGTATGAGCCGTATAAGATCAAGGTTTTCAACACCATTGATTTTGCAAAGAGTATGCACTACAATCCGTTTGCATACATCTCAAAGAAAAATCGTGAAAAGGATATTTTGAAATTTGTTGAGGTGCTTATCAAAAATACATCTTCGACACAACAGCCGTCGGGCGATGATTTCTGGGTCAAGGCTGAAAAGCTGCTGTACACGGCGTACATTGCACTGATCTTCACTCTTTACGATGAAGATGAAAGAAACTTTGAAACGCTTATCGAAATGATAAACGCTTCTGAATGCCGTGAGGACGATGAAACATTCAGAAACGCCGTAGATATTCAATTCGGTATGCTTGAAAGCTGGCTGAACGGTACTTTTCCGTCAGAAGAAGATATTGACGCAGCTATCGAAAAAGAAAAGTCGGAAGAAGATGAGAGCGGACTTCCTTTTGAATCCGAAGCATATAACGGTTATCGCAGCTGGTGCGGAAAAACTCCGCAAAGCGATCAGCAAAGGCTCGGTGCATTTGCTCTCAAACAATACAAGGCGTACAAGCTCGCCGCCGGAAAAACGGCTAAGTCTATTCTAATTAGCTGTTCGACACGTCTTGCGCCTTTTGCTATAGATGAGGTTCTGGAGATAACCTCTTACGATGAATTACATCTCGATAAAATCGGTGATGAATTGTCGGCACTTTTCATAATTATCTCCGACACTGACGCAACGTTTAACTTCCTCGTTGCGATCATGTATTCACAGCTTTTCAATCTGCTGTGTACAAAAGCCGATAATTCCGACGGCGGCAGATTGAAATATCATGTGCGGTGCTTATTAGACGAGTTCGCAAACATCGGCGAAATTCCGCAGTTTGAAAAACTGATAGCAACTATCCGAAGCCGTGAAATATCGGCAAGTATCATCTTGCAAGCTAAGAGCCAGCTAAAGGCTATCTACAAAGACAATGCAGACACAATCGAAGGTAACTGTGATACGATGCTGTTTTTGGGCGGCAAGGAGAAGTCTACGTTAAAAGAAATTTCCGAAAGTCTGGGCAAGGAAACAATTGATTCCTTTAATACCTCAACAAATCGCGGACAATCGGAAAGCTACGGAATGAACTATCAGAAACTCGGAAAAGAACTGAAAAGTCAGGACGAATTAGCCGTAATGGACGGCGGAAAATGTATTTTGCAGTTAAGGGGTGTCCGTCCCTTTTTCAGCGATAAATACGATATTACCCGGCACAAAAATTACCCGATGCTTCTTGATTCGGATCCGCAAAAAAAGTTTGATATTGAAAAATATGTCAGCAAAAAAGAGAAATGCTGTCGGACATTTCTCCTAAAACTCAGGTAACGCAGTGGGTGATAGACAAGTCAAGCGCCGCTGTAAAGGAAGTTTCATATCCTGCCGATGCAGAATTTAATGCCGATCCCGATACAGATATATACGGAGATACGGCAGACAGCTAAAGACCCGAAATAAAAAAGAAGATCGGGCAAGGCTGAACGGACAATTTATTTTATTTGAAAGGGAGACTTTTACCTATGGAAAACAAGAATATTTTTGCGGCAGATACCGCAATGGAAACAGCCGAGCCTAAGCACAGGTGGCTTGCAAAAGGCAGCAGACTTGCTAAGAAGGCAACAATGTTTGCAACAATTGCAGGAGTTATGGCAAACACCTGCATGACACAGGCTTTTGCTGCAACAGGTGCGGTTGACACCGGTTCATTCATTTCAACGGCTTGCACGGTACTTAAATCCGTTATCTGCCTTATCGATGCGGGCGTTGGCGTTTGGGGTATCGTCAATCTGCTTGAAGGTTACGGTAATGATAATCCGGGTGCGAAAGCACAGTAGTGATATAGAAGTTTTTTCTCCCTTAGTGTAGTCGCATAACACCGTCGGTTATGCGACCTTTT
>CANPYF010000035.1 GCA_947587925.1 uncultured Ruminococcus sp. | reverse complement strand
TTTACGCCTTCCTGCCAGCAAGCCGCTCCTGCGCGGTGGTATTCGTCCAAAATGATGAAGTCGGGCGAAAGTTCTGAAATTTCTTCCTCATTTAAAAGCATTAACTTTGCGAAAGTCAGAAATGTTACGTTTTCAGGCACTTCCGCACCTGTTTCTTTCAGATTTTCGACCTGTGTTTTAAAAATGTACTCGCTCGGTGAGAGCCAAAGCACATTTTTATCCGCGTTGTCCTCGCACAGCTTGAACCCGATGAACGATTTACCCGTTCCTGTCGGGTGGATAACCGCGGCTTTGCCGACCTCGGACAGCATTTCTACCGCCGATTCATACGCTTTTTGGTTATGCTCAAACAGCTCGATCATCGCGCTCACCTCGCTTTACTCCGCTAAAATCTTTCGCAAAGATAGAAAATGTGCGAAAGATCTCTAAATTTCCTTTATTTCACGAGGTTACAGAGCGTCACTTGACCAGAAAACTGACGGCTTAAAATCTTTTTGCAAGTGTGTTTTAAAGCAATAGATCAATTAAGATTTTTATTCGGCAGATCAAGCTGTTTTGCAAAAATGTATGTTCTTCTTAAAAAAGTATGTTTTTTTCGTTGACTTTTCAGTATTTTTTTGCTAAAATAATTTATATCGTTATGCGATTACAACTTGCAAAAATAAAATTGAAATAAAAATGACCGGATCTTTAAACCCGGTACATAAGGAGTTTTTAAATTGAACAAACTGACATATAGATCAACATTGACCGCCTGCTTTATCGGCTATATCGTACAGGCGATCGTCAATAATTTTCTGCCGCTGCTGTTTTTGCGTTTTCAAGGTGAATTTAATATTCCATTGTCGCAGATAACATGGCTTATTACTATAAATTTTGCCGTTCAGCTTACGATCGACGCTGTTGCCCCTGCATTTGTAGATAAAATAGGCTATCGGGCATCTATGCAGCTTGCACATATTTTATCAGCATCAGGATTTTTGCTAATGACTATCCTGCCCGATCTTTTGCCATCACCTTTTATCGGACTCGTGATATGCGTCATGCTGTATGCAATAGGCGGCGGACTTCTGGAAGTGCTTGTAAGCCCTATAGTTGAGGCTTGTCCGACAGACAATAAGGAAACGGCAATGTCTTTGCTCCATTCTTTTTATTGTTGGGGACAGGCTGCAACGGTGCTCCTGTCAACATTATTTTTCACTTTCGCAGGTATAAAGAATTGGCGTATTCTTGCCGCTTTGTGGGCGATAATTCCGATTGTGAATTTTCTGCTTTTTCTTAAAGTTCCAATTGCAACATTATCAGAAACAAGGGGAAAGGAGTCGGGATTGTCAGAACTTGTCAGGACACCGCGATTTTTATTTTTCTGTGTCATGATGCTTTGTGCGGGCGCTTGTGAACTGACGGTAAGTCAATGGGCGTCTGCATTCGCCGAATCGGGACTGCACATATCCAAGTCGGCGGGAGACCTTATAGGAACAATGGGATTTGCCTTGTGTATGGGCAGCGCAAGGGCGATGTTCAGCAAATTCGGAGAGAGGATCTCATTGTATAAAGTCATGCTTATCTCTTCAATTCTATGTGTGATGAGTTATCTGCTGCTTGGTCTGACAACAGCTCCGGCAGCCGGTCTGATCGGATGTATGCTGTGCGGATTTTCGGTAGGTATTTTCTGGCCGGGTACATTCAGTCTTGCAGCAGGCAGGCTTACAAACGGCGGAACGCTGATGTTCGCATTACTTGCACTTGCGGGTGATCTGGGCTGCGGTTCAGGTCCGACGATCGCCGGAAAAATGTCTGTTTTATTCGGCAATGACCTGCACAGCGGCATACTTTGCGGAATAATTTTCCCATGTATCATGCTTTGCTGTGTTTTGCTGATGAAACGAAAAGATCAAAAAATAGATAATTAAAATGGTAAAACACCTTTTTGACCATAATTTTGACGGTTTAAAATCTCAAATCGCCTTAAAATTTTGCAAATCTTATGGAATATATTTGAACAATTGGCAATTTCAGGCTGTAGACAATTAACAAAAGTCAGGATATGTGCTATATTTAACATATTTTTTGCTCGTTATAATAAAATTTCTATCATTTTACTATTGACAAAATGATTTTTTTGGGTTATAATGTGTTATATCCGTATGATATCTTTTCGCACATTTTGTATCTTTGCGAAAGTGGTCGTGCGGATTTTTTATTTTACATAAAAATAATATCGCAACTTACACTTTCCTTTCAATTTCGTGAAAATCAATTCTGATTTCGTAAACGGCAGAAGCGATTTATTGAAATTTTTAATAAATTATTGTATAATTATATTGAGAAAATTTCTCAACGCAAGCGATTTTCAGCCGCATTTTTTCATGCTTTTTATGCTAAGAAACGTTTGCAAAAAAAGTGGAAGGAGTATGTAAGAAAATATGAAAAAAAGAATGTTAAAGCCGTTTGCGGTATTGCTTACAGGCTCGGCAATGCTGATGTCCTGTGCATTCTCTGCATCGGCTGAGACTGTTTCACAGGGTATAAGCGCACAGCTTTCCGCAGACAGTCAGACTGATGACAGCGCACAAATAAGCGCGGCTGTCAAAAACAGCAACTATTATGATGTTGACAATATCAGCTGCGAAGCGACTGTCACATCAGGCAGCGCAAAACTTTCAGGCGAAACGAAAAAGGATAATTTTTCGATAAAGTCGGGTGAAAGCGACACGCTGACATTTTCTTTGTCATTAGATAACGCAGACGATACATCATCAGACAGTACGCCGCCTGCCGACAGTTCTCAATCGGACAAACAGCCTGATAACAGTTCTGCCAAGCCGACAGACAGCATTTCAAACTCGTCATCAAGCAAGACATCGGCATCGTCCAACACCCTTACACTGTCCTCCGGAAAACCGGCAAACGATCCTAACCCCGGAACAGGAGGCGCAATGGGCAAAACGGCTGCCGCTGCGGCTTTAGGTGCTGCGGCTCTTGCAGTCTATGCAGTTTTCAAGAAAAACAAGAAGATGCTTTCGCTTGCGGTATGCTTTACAATGATTTCCTCGGCAGTCAGCACTTCTCTCCCCGTCTCTGCGCTCGAAACGCCCAAGGACTATCTCAGCATTACCGATACCTTAGAACTTGACATCAATGGAGAAGCTGTAACGGTAGAGTTGACGGTAATTTTCCCGGATCAGCCTATACACGACAACAGCGAAGAGGATATACAGAACCTCAACGGCGGAAACGCTTCTATCGTCAGGTACGACAATACGGGCAGAGTTGCTTTTATCGGAGGAAAATACACCGATTATAAAGTAACAGACCCTGAAAGCGCAATGAGTTCGCTTGCTGCCGTTTATACTCTCCTTGATGCAAAGGACAACGATATCACAATGAATCTTACAAGGGTAGACACTGCCGACAACGGAGATGTGTTCTACACCTTTGAACAGTGTCAGGGTCTTGCGATAGTTTCGGACGCGTACATAAAGATCGGTACCGACAAGGACGGAAATACCATCTGCCTGTCAAGTTCTATCGACACGGAAGCTACCGCTGTCGAAGATTTTGACGAGGAGGACGCGGAGGCTTCGTATATCACCGCGATAGAGACCGCCAAGAAGTATGCGGACGAGAATAACTGCTCATTCGTTGCCGATGCAAAACCTGACTTTGTGCTTCACAACAACAGCGTGGGCGATCCTCAATACTGCTGGGTATTCTATCTTAAAATAAACGATACTGCCGATTCACAGAATACCAACGGCACCGACAGCGCGGGATTCCTGAAGGTCTTCATAAATGCAGTCACCGGCGAGTTTTATGATTCTGTAAGCGTTACCTCTGTAAACTACGGCAACGGCGACCCGGAGGAAAACGACATTTATTTTAAAAATGAAACTCAGCTTATGGAATTTACCGACTATCTCGGAGACAAAGTCGAATTGCCCGTAGCGCAGAACGAAAACGGCTACTATTTTGTAGACAACGAACGCAAGATAATCTGCATTGACAGCGACAAGACCTACAACGAAGACGGCAGCGCCATGTTAGGGGTAGTACCCTACACCTTCTCATCACCCGAAGAGTTAAGCCCTGTTTTCGTAAGTGTTTTTGAAAACATGAGAAAGATCTATGATATGTACAAATCTGAGGGCATAGATTCTGTAGACGGTCACGGAATACCGCTTGCGATAGGCTTCGGCTTCCCCGGCGAGGGAGAAGATCCGGTAAATGCCTGCTATATGGCAAACATAAGCGGTTTCGGCTGCTTCCTGTTCAGCGATACCTATATAAGCGTGACTGTTGACGTTGCAGGACACGAATTTACCCATGCGGTAAGACGTTCGCTCAACTGTGCGAGCGCATATCAGAACAATACAGGCGCAATGGAGGAAGGCTATGCCGACATTCTCGGAAATCTTCTTCAGCTCAAGATAGAACCCGAGATAGCAGACTGGTACATCGCCGAGACGTGCGGTCAGCCTATCCGTTCTTTAGCCGATCCTCACGAGTTCTGCCAGCCGGAATATATCGGAGATATGTTCTATGTAATGAATTCACGCTTTATATATTCTTCTGCCGACGATAACGGCGGAGTCCACACCAACAGTTCTGTCATCGCGCACGCCTGCTATGAAATGACGAATACAGCAGGAATAAATGTTGAAGACAACTTCGACATCTGGAAATACACACTCAACACGCTCACACCTATCTGCGAATTTAAGCAGGCTTCCGAAATGGTATACTTTGCTATGGATCGTCTCGGAATGAGCAGCAAGATAAACGATGTAAAAGCAATATTCGACAAGGGCAGACTAAGCAACAGTACATCCTCATGGGAGGGTTACGAAACGCCCGACGGCGCGGTCAAGCTGACGCTTGTTCTCGAAAACGCGCCTGCCGATTATGAATGGGCAGTATCATATGCGTATATGGACGACAACGGCGGAGTAAAGACTGCCACGCTTACCTCTGACGCTAACAATACAGCTCAGGGCTTTGTACCCCCGAAAGAGGCTGCGATAGTTCTGATAATGGCAGTGCAGAACGGAGAAATCGTACCTGTTATTGTATTTGAAAACGGCAGTGCGCCCATACTTGAGGATACAACGATAACCTTTGACTATAACAATATCGCCGCTCAAGCGGGCTGATACAAACAAAAGACATTTTAAGGGGCGGTGTCATACGGCATCGCCCCAATAATATAAAAAGGAGCTGAACGATATGGTCTTTGACGAAATAATTAATAAACATCTTAAAAGCAAAGAAGAAATAAAGGAATTTCTTGAATACACAACAAATAAATTTACCGTAAAACGCAATGTTGGCAAAGAAGTCGGAGATGTCTTTGAAAATCGCTGGAACGAGATACTCAGGTTTTCCAAGATCTTCGGCGCAGCAGGCGCGCTCAATACGCTTATTTGTCCGAAACGAAAGGTCGAATTTGAAGATCCCGACAGTGTAAAAATAGAAATGTATGATTCCTTCTGCGGAAAGATCATGATCCTTTCGATAGCTAACACTGCGGATTTTGAAGCGTTCATCACCAATGCCGTTTACAAGGGCATACGCCCGAAGCACCTTTCTCAAACGGGAGCAGCGTTCATCTCCGGAGCGTCAACGCGGCTTATCGCGCTTTCGGCAAAGCCCTACAGCAATCTTCCTGCGGCAGAGGTGGGACTTTCCGACAGCGAATGGGCGCAAAAGTCGCTGCTGCTCAGACGCGGCCATGAATGTACTCATTATTATACCAAACGCTTCTACGGAAAGAGCGAAAACAATCTGCATGACGAACTTATGGCTGACTTTTTCGGCGTGTACGAAGCATTTGGATACTTCAAAGCGGAGCTTATACTGCGCTTTTTCGGGCTGATAAAAGGTTCCGGCGGACGGCTGCAATTCTATATAAACTCCCTAAGTGAAAACACGCAAAACGCTGTACGCGAGATCGCATGGATCTGTGCCGAAAATCTTGAAAGATGGTCGCAGAGTCAGCAATTTGCCGCGATGACGCGGGAAGAAAGAACTGAAATACTCTGCCGAGCGGGACTTAGCGGGATATACTCCGCTAAAATATAAAATACGGTAAAGAAAAAAGACCTTTGATCTATCCTGTAGATCTCAGGTCTTTCTTTTATAGCTGTAAGGAACATTTTGCTTTTCACTCGGTTCGTATTTTACAAAAAGGAGGTGTTTTTGCATATTCTATCAAAATGCTCCTTACAGGATCATAAAGCTATTCACTGATATTATCAATATTTCGGAAAAGTATGCCGGAGGTTTCAAAGGCACGCGCAAAAGCCTCGTCAGTCTTTTTCATATAACCTTTTTTGAAATAGATACACTTTGAAATATCCTTGCCAAAAAAATCTTTAGTCAGCGACATAGCTATAGCACGGCAGCCGCCTGCGCAAATTCTTCTGCAGCCGCATTGAGCACATTCTTTATTATGCTTATGCAGCGCGGCTATATTGCAGGCAGCCGCTTTAAGATATTTTCCCTCCCGCAGAAGGTCTTGCAGAGCGTCTGTCTTAACGTTACCAAAGCTTATGTTCATTTTTTCAAAGATACCCGTCATCTTAATGCACGGTACAAGGCTGCCGTCGGAATTTATACAGACTGTATTGCGGTTGTCGCTGCATAACGGCATACTTGGACGAAATTTCGCGGGATCTGACATTACGGGACGGTAGTGATATACTCTTTCGCGCGGATAAATATGCAGCATCTGCCATGCGTCTATAACCATCGGAAGTCCTGACGCGGCGTATTTTGACGTAAAATCGAGAATATGCTGATAGTATTCTTCTATACCAAAGCAGGCTTTGCCCGCATTTTCTTCCCATCGCGGAGATTCCGATGTGCGGATTATACGCATTTCGCTGACGCCCATTTTCGCAAGAAGCACAGCGGTATCATAAAGGCTGTCAACGTTCAGCCGATGTATACAGGTTTGCACATAGACCGGAAAGTCGTTTGCTATGCAAAGTTCTATTGCGTCAAGAGTCCGCTTTTCCGCACCATTTTGACCGCGCATCCAGTCATGATGCCCTATACAGTCAAAGGATATCTTCATAAGCGGCTTGATACCGAGAGAACGCAGCTCGTCAAGCAGCTGCTTTGTAATAAGCGCACCGTTTGTATTGAGATGCCGAAGCGTCATCCCGCGCCTGTTTATCTCGCGGACAATGTCCATAAAATCGGGGTGAAGCAGCGGCTCACCGCCTGTCAGCGTTATATACTGCACGCCGCATTTGTCAAGTTCGTCAAGCGTTCTAAGCCACTCACTGTGGGAAAATTCCGTCATGATACGTTCGTTATCCTTCGCCATAAAGCAGTGCTTGCAGTTATAATTGCACTTGCCGGTTATCGACCAGCTTGCTTTTGGAAAATAACGGTTGTCGCAGTAGCGCGGCTTTTGCCATTCGCTGAAATGATCGCCCTCCTTGGCAGGACGTATAAAGCCGTTTGCGATATATTTTTTAATATAATTTTGTTCGGTTTCAACGTCATGCTCGGTTATGCCGTCACAGGAAGAGAGAAAGATATAATCCTCCGCCGACAGTCCCCTTGCAGCGCTGCCATGTCTGTTATAATAGGCAAACGGCACGAGCCGCCAACCGCGCAGCGCGATATTATCATTCAGTATGTACTTCATTTTCATTTTGATCTTCCCCGTTAAGAAGCGAATACAGCTTCTCCTTTTCGTTTTCATTAAGTTCCATACCGCTATTCTTAGCTATCTCGATAAGCTCTTCCGGCGTCTTTACTGTCTTTGAATTTTGTGTTGCTTTCTTTTCCATATTTTCCTTAACGTTCCTTTCTCTCAATTTAGCCTATGCCCATAAAATGCTTTAACCTGAGCCGCTGCGCTTCCTTTTTGATATACGGCATTGCCTTTTCCAAAAAGTCTTTATCGGTAAAAAGCTGATGGCACAGATGACAGCATATTACATACTTTTCCTTGATCTCCTTTCCGAGAGATCTTGCAAGATCTGTATACCAGCCAAAACCGTTGCTCAGAAGGACATAGATAATATCGTTATCGTTGAAATTCTTTATCGCCTGTTCGAGCGATGTTTCACCGAATTTTCCGACCTTTACCGCGTCTATCTCATGACTGAACTGTGAACAGCAGATCATCATTGTTCCGTCATACAGCACCGTTATCGACTTGTCAAACGGACATAACGCTGAATCTGCCGAACACTCATAGATATATTGATCCTCCTTGATATGATTTCTTGCCTCTCCTGCAGGGAAGCACGGGTGCATCATTATTTCGTTGTGATAAATATACGGCCGCAGAGCCTCCAGCGAATCGTAAACACTTTTTCCGTCTTTAAGATCCATAAGATTTATCGTTATCTGTATGCCGAGACTGTTTGCTATCATAATTGCGTTTTTTACGCTCTCATACGGCACATACTGCTGATGAAATTTATCAACGCTGTAAGTCATACCGACAAGTCCCGCCTGCTTTAATTCCTTCAGCTTTTTATAGCCCTCATCGTAATTTTTTGCCCAAAAGCAATTTGTAACAAGTGTTGAGGGAATACCGAGCGAATTTGCATATTCCATACATTCCTTCAGCTGATCGAAATATATTATCGCTTCCCCGCCCGTAAAGGCTGTTCTTTTGGTCATGCCCAGCTTTGACGCCTGCAAAATGTAGTCCTTAACAAGCTCCTTATCGAGCTGATCCTTTTTTTGCGGAGAGCAGGAAAAGCAGCACATATCACACGCCGCACTGCAGGTGTTTGTCATAACGAAGGATATACTTTCAAATAACATTTTTTATGCCCTCCTGTTGAGAAATTTTTCTGCCGTTTTTTGCGAATCTAATATCTGTGCCTGCTTTGCAAGCCTATCTGCCTTATCCTTATCCGAAAACATCATCGCGCATATCTCACATACTGTCGTACATTTTTCGGGAAAAACCATGCCCATTTCATCGGCGGCGTAATTTTTAAGCTGTGTAAATATCTCGGGATCTCTTATTATTTTGCAAAGTTTCGCCGTTTCGGAATTTTCAAGAATATCTTTAAGCGATCTTTCGTTTAGGTTTCCAAGCGACAGTGCGGTATCAAAAACAGGCTGCGAGCAGCAGGGGAAAACCTCGCCGTCATAGCGCACTGCTATCATAGACGCTCCGTTGCAGTATATCTCATCAGTATCCTTAAAACGATAGAAAATATCCTCCGGAAGGCGCTTTGCTCCGCCTATTCTTGCATACGGATAAAGAGTGGTGACTGTCAGATATTTTTCCGTGTCAAGCTGCATATAAAGATCATTTACCTTTTTATCCTTTGTTTCGCCTATACATACATCGTAGCTTATTTTTAACACCTTTGCGGCGGATATTGCTCTTTTATATGTCTCCTCGCTGACAAATTCGCCGTGATAAGGATCATAGCTTATCGAAAGATGATCGAGCTGCAGCGCGTCAAGCTTTTGCTGAAGCTCCTCATCGCTCCATGCTCCCCAGAAGCCGTTTGTCGCAGCAGTTACCAAAAGTCCCTTTTGCTTTGCATACTCCGCTCCGCGCTTTAGTAATTCATAATACAAAAACGGTTCGCCGCCCGAAAAGCCGACAACGTTAAAATCTCCCGTTTCACAAGCTTCATCTATCGCTTTAAGCATAAGCCCTTCGTCCATTACTGCGCTGTTTTTCGGCGAACAGGAAAAGCAGCAGGTCTTGCATTGAGCGTTGCATTTATCGGTAAGGATAAGGCATAATTTCTTCATATTATTTCACTCTCCATTATACATATGATAAGACCCGAAAAAGGGAGCGGAAAACTCCGCCCCCTCCGGGTGTACTGCGGCGTTAGTCTGCCGGATGATATGTTTTTAAATCATGCAGTAAAATAGCCGTCTGCCATAATAGAGCCGCCCTTAACTACGAACCAGCCCTTAGCAAAAATGGCGAATCCGCCTGCTGCGCTCTCAAGCTCATCATCGCTAAGCTCAACGTTGCTCTGTACATCTTCAGCGGTGAACTCATAGCCTTCCTTTGAAGCCTTTTCGATAAGCTCTTCAACAGTCTTAACGTCCTTGAACTTTGCAGCAAACTCTTCGTCTGCCATCAGTTTTTCCTTAAATTCCTTTACACCCATGGTAAAGTCCTCCTTTAAATAAAATATTTATATAATACCAAGACCGTATCCGATCTCGGATCATATACGTTTTATCGGCGGCTATTTTTTAATTATTTAATAAAGTAACCGCCTGCATATATAGTGTCGCCGTCTAAGAACCAGCCGGATGCAAATATAGTGTATCCGCCTGCTGCGTCATCAAGCTGTTCATCGCTGATCTCAACGCTGTTCTTTACGTCTTCAACAGTGAATTCATAGCCTTCCTTTGCAGCCCTTTCGATAAGCTCTTCGACAGTTTTAACGTCCTTGAACTTTTCGGCAAATTCCTTATCGGAAGTGACTTTTTCCTTAAACTCATTTACGCCCATGGTAAAGTCCTCCTTTTAAAATATTCATATACTAATACCGTATCCGTTCTCGGATCATTTACGGTATTTGGTTTTCCGCATATGTATCTGACGATCATTTTACCTGTTTCAAAAAGCCCGATGATATAGCATTGCTCATGTAAAAGCTGCCTGCGAACTGTTTGAGTTTAAGTAAGGTTCAATTAATGCCAATGCGAATCTTTATAATCTTCTTTTCTGCCAGTATTTTGGGGTGGTCGGAGTAAATTCTAAAATGTCTTTTCCTTCGCTGTATCCGCAATGAAAGCACCCCCACGCCGGTTTATAAAAATTCTCGCCGCAAAACGGACAATGGCTGCTGAAATCTTCCATACAACCTCCTGCGATCTGTTCAAGCTCCTGCTCGGAGAGATCCGATGACATATTTAGCCTTTCGTAAAACTCGTTTGCTTTTTCATCACTAAGTTCTATTCCGTATTCCTTGGCAACAGCTTTAAGTTCAACTGCGGACTTAGCATTTGCCGCCTTTGTGTACATTTCCTTATCCATGATAAGCTCTCCTTTTAAAATATTTATATAATACTAATACCGTATCCGCTCTCGGATCATATAAGGTATTTGATTTTTCGCATATGTGTCTGACGATCATTTTACCTGTTTCAAAAAGCCCGATGATATAGCATTGCTCATGTAAAAGCTGCCTGCGATCTGTTTGATTTTAAGTAAGGTTCAATTA
Organism: uncultured Ruminococcus sp.; assembly: GCA_947587925.1. GTDB lineage: Bacteria > Bacillota > Clostridia > Oscillospirales > Ruminococcaceae > YE71. The sequence continues at coordinate 7,734 of CANPYF010000035.1, read as the reverse complement.
ACGCCAATGCGAATATTTATAATTAGTACCTCCCGAATTTTACGTATTTTGGGTCGAGTAGTTCGTCAACACTTAATTTGAATGGATCTGGTTTCGGCCATGGGTTAGTAGGGTCACCAGTACAACCGCCTGCGATCTGTTCAAGCTCCTGCTCGGAGAGATCCGATGACGTATTTAGCCTTTCGTAAAACTCGTTTGCTTTTTCATCACTAAGTTCTATTCCGTATTCCTTGGCAACAGCTTTAAGTTCAACTGCGGACTTAGCATTTGCCGCCTTTGTGTACATTTCCTTATCCATGATAAGCCCTCCTTTTAAAAATATTCATATAATACTAAAACCGTATCCGCTCTCGGATCATATACGTTTTATTTGGGGGTATTTTTAAAATCATCCGCATAGCCCTTTGCAAAAAAACTGCTGTCATAATAACCGTCTGCAAAAAATAAGCTTTTCTTATCCCTAACTATGAAATAACCATGTGCCCAGAAGAAAGCTCCGCCTGCTGCTTCCTCAAGCCCATCATCGCTGATCTCAACGCTGTTCTTTACGTCTTCAACAGTGAATTCATAGCCTTCCTTTGAAGCCCTTTCGACAAGCTCTTCGACAGTTTTAACGTCCTTGAACTTTTCGGCAAATTCCTTGTCGGAAGTGACTTTTTCCTTAAATTCCGTAATGCTCATTCTAAAACCTCCTTCAAAAAGCAGTCATATGAAACTTATCCCGCATATATCCGCAGGTCAAAATAACTTCTTCAAAAAACCCTTGCCGGATGGAGCAATACTGCTCGTGTAAAAGCCGCCCGCGGCTGCTTCAAGATCATCGTCGCTCAGTTCTTCCGAAGCATTTGCTCTGTCAAAATACTCCTGAGCCTCTTTTTCGCTAAGTTCGATACCGTTTTTCTTGGCGGCTTTTCTTAATTCCTTAACAGACTTTGCCTGCTGTGCCAATTCAACGATCTTCTTATCCATAACTATCAATTCCTTTCAATGTATTTTTTATGTTCGTCTACAAACTGCTTTTGAAATTTGGGTCTATACTCACTTTTTTGACCAGTCTATGGGGGTCAAATGAATATAACCGTCTTCCGACTGAAATTTGCCGGGTTGTCCTTCGAGGTATCCGCAGCGCTCACACGGCCAACCAAACTGTGGTTTATAATAATCCCAGCCGCACCTCGGACATCTCTCACCGGATGTTAAACAACCTCCTGCGACCTGTTCAAGTTCCTGTTCCGAGATATTCGATGACATATTTAGCCTTTCGTAAAACTCGTTTGCTTTTTCATCACTAAGTTCTATTCCGTATTCCTTGACAATGGCTTTAAGTTCAACTGCGGACTTAGCATTGACTGCCTTTGCGTACATTCCGTTATCCATGATGATCCCTCCGTAAGATTTTTCGGAACTTATTCTGCGTCCATATATTCGCGCAGTTTTTTGAGCGCAATGTGCTGCAAAAACCGCACGTTTGCGTAGCTTACTCCTACACGTTCAGCCGTATCTTTTGCGCTCATGCCGTAATAAAACCTGAGTATAACGATATTTCTCTCCCGCTCAGGCAGCTTTTCCAAAGCGTCCGCGAGCGTGTCAAGCATAGCTTCATCAAGTTTTTCGTCAGCAAACAACTCCTCGTTAAACTCAGTATGCTCCGGCTGACGGCTTTGGCGGCGGTAGTAGTCTATCACCGTGTTTTTAGTTATCGTATACAGCCATGTTCCGACAGAGGCGCGGCTCTCATCAAAGCCGTCAAAAGCCTCGACCGCGTTTAAAAACACCTGCTGTAATATATCCTCCCTGTCCTGTATGCTGCTTATATGTGAACTTATGTACCGCGATACCTTATCGCGGTAGCCGTTATAAAGTTCCTCGGCGGCGGTCAGCTTGTTCATTATCCGTCATCACCGTCCGTCCGATCAAAGAGCGCGTCCGCATCGCCTGCGGCGTTCACCTCAAGCTCTTCATCGTCAAGGCTGCCGACCTCCTCTGCGGCGGAAAGTATCATAGCTTCAAGCCGCTTATTTCCCGCAAACCGCTGAAGATCAAACAGGGCGCGCACCATATTTTCCATTTTTTCCATATGCTTCCCTCTTTCAGAGCTTATCCCTGCCGCGGCTTTATCCTCAGCATTTTGCTTTTCACTTCTTTATACGAAAATAACGCTTGCTTTGTTAGGCTCATGGTAAAAATTTTTTTACGCTGTCACGGGTGTCTGCTCTGTATTGTCAAGCCGCTGACGCGCTACAAGTTCGGCGAATTTGCCGTTTTTAGCTATAAGTTCGTCATATGTGCCGTCCTCAACGATCTTACCCTTTTCAAGATAGATCACCCTGTCGCACTGCTTTATCGTTGAAAGCCTGTGGGCTATAACTATCCTTGTACATTTGAGTCTGTCAAGCGATTCCGACACCGTTTTCTGAGTAATATTATCGAGCGCACTGGTAGCCTCGTCAAACATAAGTATCTTAGGTTTTGGAGCGATAGCGCGAGCTATCATAAGCCTTTGACGCTGACCGCCCGAAACGCCGCCGCTGCCCTCTGAAATTATCGTATGCATTCCCATGGGCATTCTGCGGATATCATCGGCAATGCCTGCCATTTCAGCCGCCTCCCATGCGTCGTCTATAGTCAGCCACGGCGCGGAGATAACGATATTTGAATAAATATCTCCCTGAAAAAGTTTGCCGTTTTGCATAACAGTGCCTATTCTGCGGCGCAGCGATTTCAGATCTATATTTGATATATCCTTTCCGTCAAAGTAGACTGCACCTCTCTGCGGAGTTTCAAAGCCCAGCATTATTCTCATAAGCGTGGATTTTCCGCAGCCTGTCGAGCCGACGATCGCGACATACTGCCCGGGGCGTATTTTAAGCGACATATCGTCCACCACGTTAGGCATATTTTCATTGTAGCGGAAAGAAACGTTGTTAAGTTCGATACCGCCTGAAAGTCTTGTTATTACCTGCTTGCCCTCGGAAACCTCCGGTTCGGATTCAAGTATAGGCTTTGCCATTTCCACAACAGGCTTTATGTTCGCGGCTGTAAGCGCAATTCCCGCAAGAGATGTAAACGCTCCCGATACCATGCCGTATGCGGTGTTGAACGCATAATAATCCGCAACGGAAACTCCGCTGATGACCGCCATGTAATACATTATAAACGTTCCCGCAAGCGTTATCAGCAATGTGACCGCACTGCTGTATTTTATCAGCACAGGCGGATTGTAGGTTACTCTCGCCTGTTCGGAATAAAGCTTTCCCCAGCGTGCAAAGGCGCGTTTTTCCGCTCCCGAAAGTTTTATTTTCTGTATGCCCGATATCATAGAATAACTCATGCCGCTGACCTTTGCGCTAAGCTGCATTTGCTTTTGCGAAACCTTCATCTGCATAAGCGTACTGATGACAGTAAAGAGTAATGTTGATAAAATTATCATCATAGCGGGTACGACGAGCGAAGGTGCAAAGGTGAATATCTGTGTTATATAAACAAGAGAAAATACCGAGGTCAGTCCTGTTTTAAGTACGGTATCGACCAGCATAGTGCAAAGCATATTTATGTACTGCGTTCTGGTCGAAAGTTCGCCGGAACTGTAATTTTTGAAAAACGCCGCCGGAAGCGACATGATCCTCGCCATTGCCGCAGCCTGAACGGTAATATCAAGCTTGGTCTTTATCCTTTCCATTATAAGCAGTTTTATCGAGCCGATAAGCACTGAGGAAACTGACATACATACCATAAATATCGCTATGGAAATAAGCAATGACATATCCTTGCTCTCAGCCACCAATCCGAAAAGGAGCTGATTTAGTTTAGGCGAAAGCATACCGACAAGAGTTGCCGCAAGCGTAGCTAAAGCTATCAAAACATAATCCGAAGCGGAAAGTATTCCCGCTATGTACCTCAACAGGTCGCGCATATTCATTTTTTTAAGCGGAAAAGGCTTATAAAACGCGATAGCCTCCGTTTCAAATTCGTCCTCATTTTTTCGTGAGATCTTTACTTTTTTACCTGTCTGCTCATCGGTATAATAATATCCGGAAAACTTGCCGGGAATAAGCGCTACAGCCGAACCGTCTTCCTTCCTTATGCCGAGCATAGCGCCTATCGCGTCCTTGTACCAGCCCTTTTCAAGTTCTACCGTCCTGCGCATTATACCGTGCGGACGCATAAGAAATTCAAGCTGCTCGTTTGTATCTTTTATCGTATCGGGAAGTTCCTGCGATCTTACATGATAAAATCCGAGTATCTCGTCTATAGCGTTTTTAGCGCGGCTTCGCTCGTCTGCAAGAGAAGAGGATATGCGCGTACCCATTACCGCATCGGAAATGCCTATAAAGGATTCCTCAAACGTATTAAGATCGTATTCCTTGCGCTGTTTTATTTGTTCATCAAACCAACCCATACCTGCGCGCCTCCTTACTCATTTGAAACAAGCTGAGTATAATAGCCGTTTTTAGCGTATAGTTCTTCGTGTGTACCGCGCTCGACCACCTTGCCGTGATCCATAACGATTATCTCGTCACAGTCGCGTATAGTCGAAAGCCTGTGAGCAACAACGATACAGGTTATTCCCCTGTCCTTTATGGAACGCACAACGTCATACTCCGTTTTAGCGTCAAGCGCGCTCGTAGCCTCGTCAAGTATAATGATAGTCGGATCCTGTGCGAGAACTCTTGCGATCTCAAGCCGCTGACGCTGACCGCCCGAAAAATCCTTTCCGCCCTCGGTGATCTTATAGCTATAACCGCCGTCGCGCTGCATTATATCCTCGTGAAGCTGCGCGTCCTTAGCCGCAAGTATCATTTCAAAATCCTCTATAGAGGAATCCCACATTTTTATATTATTGCGGATAGTATCTTCAAACAGGATTATATCCTGATCGACTACCGCGAGAGAGCCTGTGAAAACGCTTCTGTCAATATTCTTCATCGGCTTGCCGTCAAAAAGTATCTCTCCGCTCCACGGCTGATAAAGCCCCGAAATAAGTTTTGAAAGCGTTGACTTTCCGCAGCCCGATCCGCCGACAAACGCTACGCGGCTGCCGGGTCTAAGCGTCAGATCAAAATTTTCTATAAGCGGCTCGGAAAGACGTGAATAACCGAAGGTCACGTTTTTCATTTCTACCATGCCCGAAAGTTTGTCGTATTCTGCGTCATCGCCGCCAACATTCACGCTGTCATAATTTACGTCTGTCGGATACTCCATAACGTCCTCAACGCGCTCCATTTCAGTGCGCATTTCCTGTATCGTCTGACCTGCCGAGATAAGCGTTGAAGCAGGCTCGGTAAACGAGGTCAAAAAGCCTTGAAATGCCATTACCATACCTACGGTAAATTCGCCGCGTATAGTCAGCCATACGCCGAGGATAAGCACTGCGGTACTTGTAAGCTGCGAAACGAGTTTCGGTATCATACCGAGGTATCTGTTCATCTTGGCATATCGTACCTTTTGAGTATTTACGCTCGCCTGATAACCGGACCACTTTTCAAAATAACCGTTTTCCGCGCCGCTCGATTTTATCGTTTCGATCATTTCTATACCCGCGACCGTAGAACCTGCAAGTTTACCTGCGTCGCGCAGCTGTACGCGGGTTATGTTTACGCGCTTTTTGGAAATGATGCTTGACATAAACAGATTGAGCATTATAGACAATATGCCGACAATGGTGAGCATAACGCTGTAGCGTATCATGACTACAAGGTAGAATATCATCATAGCGGTATTCAGCACCAGCGGAGCAAAGGTGTTCACCAAATTTTTTGCTATTGTCGCGTTGCTGTTCTGCCGCTGCTGTATATCTCCCGCCATACGCTGAGAGAAAAATTCCATCGGCATTCTCAGTACCTTCCAGAGAAACGAAGTATCTCCCACGGCGGCAAGTTTACCCTCTATCTTCATTTTCGTCCTCGCCTGTATAAACGCAAGGATAAGCTGCGCTAAGTTGACTAAAGCCAGTGCGCCGAGAAAAGGATAAAACCAACTCGGATCCTGATGTGTCAGCAGGCGATCCATAAATATTCTTGAAAAGGCGGGCTGTATAACTCCTATAAGCGAGGTTATGGTAGTCGTCAGTACAACAAACGCGACTGCTGCACCCGCACCGACAAGACGCTTTTTTGCAAAAGCAAGCACGCTCTTGGGCTTGCCGCCCGGCTCAAAGTTCTCGTTTGGCTCGAACATCAGACATATGCCGGTAAAGCTTTTGTCAAAGGTTTCCATAGTCACGGTATAATTGCCCTTTGCAGGATCGTTGAGTACGACCTTGCTGCCTCTGAATCCGCAGCATACCACAAAGTGATTGAAATTCCAGTGAACAATGCAGGGGAATTTACCTTTTTCTTTAAGCTGCTGCGGCTCGTATCTGAAGCCCTTTGCGGTAAGTCCGTAGCTGCGTGCTGCTTTGAGGATATTTTTAGCATTCGAGCCGTCTCTCGATACGCCGCAGTCTGAACGCACCTGTTCAAGCGGTATCCATTTTTGATAATAAGCAAGTATCATAGCAAGAGAAGCCGCTCCGCATTCAAGCGCCTCCATCTGCATTATTACCGGTACTTTAGCCGCTCCCTTTGTTACCGGTTCATTAATTTTCTTATCTGCCATGGCGCACCTCAGTTAAAAAGAAATGATATAGGAGAAACGCTTTCGGTAACGATATCCGCCTGATACGATCCTTCCGGAAGAGTTCCGCTCAGTTTTACTTCATAGACCCATTCTCCCTCGTCAAGATCACCTAAATGCAGTGTATATTCCGAAAATCCCGCGTCTGCGGCAACAGCTTCGGCAGCGACCTCTTCAACGGTGTATTCCTTGTCGTCAATACGCACGGTCTTGCCCTGAGCGATCTTGCCTATGTCGCTCTCCTTTACATAGCACGCCATGCTTTCGCCGTCCGAAACGGCTACGGTACTCACCTTTGATTCAAGTGTTCCCGCTGCTCCCCAGACAATAAAGCCTATCAGCAGCACGATGATTGACGAAAGAATTATCCAGATCCCCGGATTTGTCACTCGTATGTAGTCGTTGAGCTGTTCGGGCGAGGATACGCGCTCGATGCTTTTTTCTCTGAAAATATTTTTCTGCATATATATCCCTCCTGCAATATCATGAACTAAAGTTTTTGGTTATGATAAGGATATTCTGTCCGTCCTTATACTCATATTCCACTCCGTCCATGCTTTTTTTGACCATATATATCCCAAGACCGCCGAACTGACGTTCATCAGCCGAAAGGGTCGTGTCCGGTTCTTCAGCTTTCAGCGGATCATAGGGCACGCCGCTGTCTATGAAGGTTATTACGACCGAAAGCGGCTGTTCTTTTATCTCAACACGCACGGCGGCTTTTCCTGTTTTGCCGTCGTATGCATAGCTTGCTATATTGCTCATGATCTCATCTATCGCAATATCTATCTGCATACATATCTTCATAGGACAGCTATGTTCTTCAAGCTGTGCGTTGACAAAATCCGTAACTGTCGGGATATTTTCTTTCACCGCTTCAACTGTCAGCTCCTGCATCGTTATCCTCCATTCTGCTTTTATATTCAAGGCAAAGCATTGTAATATCGTCAAACTGCGGCGCGTCACCTACAAAGCGGTCTATGTCCGCTTTAATGTCTCCAAGCAGCTGTGCGGGCGGTCTTGAAGAGTCGATATTAAGGGCATTTTCAAGCCTCTTCATTCCGTAAAGTTCGTTATCGCCGTTAGTAGCCTCTGTTACACCGTCTGTATATTGAAATA
>CANPYF010000034.1 GCA_947587925.1 uncultured Ruminococcus sp. | reverse complement strand
CCTTATCCCCATTTTCGCCGACCGTTATCAAAAGATCTCCGCTCCCGTGCTTAAGCGCATTTCCGATAATATTATCGAATATCCTCATAAGCATATTTTCATTTGTTACGACAAATATTTTTTTATCTGCGCCGCTAAGCTGTACAGCTTTTTCAGCCGCGCAGTAATCGTCATAATAATTCGCAGCAGACCTTTCAAGGATAGAAATTATATTTTGATTTTCCGTTTCGGGCGGCTCGTTCATTGAAATTATTTTGGAAAGCTCAAAAAATGAATTTATCAGTTCTTCAAGCCTTAAAAGTCTTTTTCTGATAATTTCAAGTTCTCTCAGCTTTTCCTCCCGCTGTGTCAGCGGGTCTTTAACAAGATCTATATACCCGAGCGCCGAGGTCAGCGGCGTGCGCAGATCGTGAGAAATATTCGTTATCATCTGATCGAGAGCGTGCTGTTTTCGGCTGTATTCGGCTTTTGCACTTTGTATTTCTCTAAGCAAAAAATTTATCTGCACTATCAATTTATCGGCAGTGCCGTATGAGGACTTCACAAGGCTGTTAGTGTCCTCATTCCCGATCTTTTTGAGCTGTCCGGCAATATTTTTCATTTCGATATTTTGTAAAATACATACGGCAAGCAGTACCGCCGCCAAAATTATAAGTATTGCATAGATCATTTTTAGTTAAGTTCTCTCTTTGTAAAGCTGAAATATCCGATAATAAACGACAGGACAATTACCGCGGCGCAAATTATATAGCAATTATTTATGTAACTGTCAGACGGGTCAAGGACAATTTTCTGCGACATAACTTCCACATGATAATATAACAATTTTTCGCCGAGCCCGCTGAGTTTTTTGAGCAGTTCCTTGTCAGAGTTTATACTCATCAAAACCTGCACTATCATTAAGCCGACTATCGGCGCGCTTATCGTCACGGCATTGTAGAGCGCACCCTTTCTGAGAAGAAATGCAAACATTGTCAAAGCGGATATTACCGCAATAAACATCGGCAGCTGTGTGAAAAATGCCTTTGCAAAATCTGCGGGCGCGGAGCTGTATTTTCTGCCGTTTATCAGCCTGTTTGCAGCGTAGTATCCGAAATTTGCAAGCATGAAAGAAAAGGTCGAATAAAGGATCGAAAATAAAAATTTCGACATAAAATACAGTCTTTTGCTGACCGATGAACTTATTGTATTTTTTATCGTATGTTCGCTGAACTCACTTGTTATTATGCAAAAAACGGGCATTATCAGAAAATAATAAAACGTAGAGTTCATTGCAAGCTGCCCTATGTCGACATTCACATTTTTAGGTATATCGAACGTTGCCCCGATAGTAATTCCTCCGTAACCCTTAGATGCTATCGAGATAATATAGGTAAACGCGGTAAACAGCCAGAATAATAACATTCCCTTGGTCTTGCTCATGCGGTAAATATCCGCTCTCATTATGTTTATCATTTTAATTTTCCTCCCCGATAAGCTGCTTGAAGTAGTCCTCCAGCGAAACGCCCGATTCATATATTCCGAAAATACCGACATTTTCACCTATCAACATTTTGTTGATCTCATCAGGCTTTGCCGTTTCGTCATATATGCGTACTTCCTCGCTGTTGATGATCTTGTAGTCCTCAATACCCTGTCTGCTTTCAATAAGCATTGCGGTTTTCTTTGTGTCATTTGTTCTGACAACAAGACATCTGCTGCATTCAAGGTCAAGCTCCTGCTTTGTGACTTCCTTCAAAACCTTCCCTTTATCAATAAAGAGAAAGCGGTTAGCGACCGCGTACAGTTCCGAAAGGATATGACTTGAAATGATAAATGTTATGTTATTTTCTCTGTTGAGCCTGTGGAAGGTCTCGCGCAATTCGCTTATTCCGATCGGGTCAAGACCGTTTATTGGCTCGTCGAGAATTATAAGATCGGGACTGTCAAGCAAAGCAAATGCAATCCCGAGCCGCTGTTTCATACCGAGAGAAAATTTGCGGAATTTTTTGTTTTTAACGTCCGAAAGATTTACTAGCGCAAGCACCTTGTCGATCTGCTCCATATCGGTTATACCCTTCTGATAGCAGTAATATTTCAGGTTCTGATAAGCAGTCAGATTTCCGAAAAAAGCGGGATTTTCAATAAGACAGCCTATGCGGCGTTTTTCACTTTGAGCGGCTTGACCGGATTTCCCAAAAATGGAATAACTGCCCTCCGTAGGCTCCGTAAGTCCCGTAACTATCTTCATGGCGGTAGTCTTGCCCGCGCCGTTGCGCCCGATAAGCCCGTAAATATCTCCGCGGTATACTGTCATATCCGCATTATCGAGCGCGGTAAATTTTCTGTATCGCTTTGTCAGACCAACGGTCTGCAATATTGTTTCACGCATTTTTTGCGACCTCCTGTTTCTTATTTTTTCTATATTTTAAGTATAACAGAAAAGTCTGAAAAAACACTTAAATCAACTCTTAAATAAGTCTTAAAAAAATTTATTTTTCGAGCATGAAAAAGTCCCGCTTTTTCCAAGCATGAAGAAATCCTATTTCTTCGAGCATGAAAAAGTCCTACTTTTTCATGCGGTACCCAATACCCCACACGGTTTCGATATACTCCTCATTAGGGTCGCATTCCTTTAGCTTTTTGCGCAGTTTGCTGATATGTACGTTAAGCGTATTGTCGTCTGCCGAGTTTTCATAATCCCACACCTTATCATATATCATGCTTTTGGTGCATATGCGTTCCGCATTTTCCATGAGCAGCTGCAAAAGTGCAAATTCATGTTTTGAAAGCTCCGCTTCGCGTCCCGCGCATTTTACACTGAATCCCACGGGGTCAAGTTCGATATTTTTATATGTAAGCTTTTTGACCGAATTATCTGCCGCCGTACCTGTACGCAGCCTTGCTTCTATCCGCGCGAGCAGTTCGGCGTTGTGGAACGGCTTTGTGATATAATCGTCCGCACCGAGAGAAAACATATCCACCTTTTTATCAATATCCGCCGCCGCGCTGACTACGATAACAGGTACATTCTTTTTTTGTTTAAGTTCCGATAAGATCTCATCTCCGCTTTTGCCCGGAAGCATCATATCAAGAAGTATAAGATCGACCGCCTCTCCGTGAACGAGTACAGCCTCCGTTCCCGAATAGGCGCTCAGCGCCGTATACCCGTTTTTTTCAAGCAGGATACGCAGCATACGGTTTATTTCTTCATCGTCCTCAACGATAAGTATTGTTTTTTTCATATAACGATCTCTCCCTTTAAAACGTTTGAGGATAAGACCATTATACCACATTTTATTTCACAGCGCAAGCGCTTTTCAAAAATTCCTCGTGTATCCTTAGATCGTCCGTAAGTTCGGGGTGAAAGGAAAATGCCGTCATAGCCTTGTATCTTACGGCGGTTATCCTGCCGTCTGTTTCGTTAAGTATTTCGGCTTTGTCCGACAGTACTTTTTTAATATAAGGAGCGCGGATAAAACGCATAGGATAATTTTCAATTTTGCCCACATTGCCTTTAGCTGAAAAACTGCCGAGTTGTCTGCCGTATGCGTTTCTGCAAACGTACACGGGCAGCGTGCCAAAGCAGGGAGTTTCGTTTTCGACATCCTCGGCAAGCAATATCAGACCTGCACAGGTCGCAAGAACGGGAAGTCCCGTTCTTATTTTTTCGCTGAGAACATCATACAGACCTGTCTGCGCAAGCAGTCTGCGCTGAGTGGTGCTTTCTCCGCCCGGCAATATCAGTGCGCCGATATTTTCGGCGTCCTCCTTTCGGCGAAGCAGTATATATTCCGCGCCAAGCTGCTTTATTATTTCGGCGTGTTCGGCAAAATCGCCTTGAACGGCGCTGATACCAACCAACATTTTTACTTGCCCCTTTCCGCCATGAGCAGAGCGATCTCCGATTCGTTTATGCCGACCATAGCCTCTCCGAGATCTGCGGAAAGTTCCGCGATAAGTTTTGCATTGTTAAAATCGGCAGTCGCTTTTACTATCGCCTCCGCGCGTTTTTTAGGATCGCCCGATTTGAATATTCCCGAACCGACAAAAACGCCTTCCGCGCCAAGCTGCATCATAAGAGCCGCGTCCGCAGGAGTCGCAATACCGCCTGCCGCAAAGTTTACCACGGGAAGTTTGCTGTTTTCGTGAACATATTGTATAAGTTCGTATGAAACGCCAAGCTGTTTTGCCGCTTCGTAAAGTTCGTCGGGACGCATTGAAACTATCTTTGATATCTCGCTTTGTATTTTTCTCATATGCCTTACTGCCTGTATAACGTCACCCGTACCGGGTTCGCCTTTTGTGCGTATCATTGACGCGCCTTCTTCGATTCGTCTTAACGCTTCGCCGAGATCCTTTGCGCCGCATACAAAAGGCACATCAAATTTTGTTTTGTCGATATGGTAAACGTCATCTGCGGGTGAAAGCACTTCGCTTTCGTCAATGTAATCTATCTCGATAGCCTGAAGCACCTGTGCTTCGGCAAAGTGACCTATGCGGCATTTTGCCATTACGGGTATTGAAACGCTTTGCTGAATGGAGCGTATCATTGCAGGATCGCTCATGCGCGAAACGCCGCCTGCCGCTCTTATATCCGCAGGTATCCTCTCAAGCGCCATTACCGCGCAGGCGCCCGCCTGTTCTGCTATCCTCGCCTGTTCGGGCGTTGTAACGTCCATTATAACTCCGCCTTTAAGCATTTGCGCAAGTTCCTTGTTAAGCTGATAACGGTCCGATCTGTTCATAAAACATTTTTCCTTTTTAATATTAGATTTAATTGCAATTGCGGCAACAATATTTTTCTAACCTCTCACTTCTAAAAGCGAAGCGTTCTTACTTCTAAAAGCGTAAGCGTTCTAACATCTAAAAAATATATTGACAATCGCCGCATAATATAGTATAATACAATTGTGACCTTATCACAATACCCAAATCAAAAATTTTTGATAAGGTCAGAAAGGAACTGACCATGCTTTCATTTTCCATTGACGAAGGTTCTGACCTTCCCGTATATATACGCATTTATGAGCATATTAAAAATGATATTGAAAAAGGAATAATAAAAAGTTCGGAAAAACTGCCGTCAAAGCGTGCGCTTGCGGCTGACCTTGGAGTAAGTGTTATTACTGTTGAAAATGCTTATGGTCAGCTTCTTGCGGAGGGGTATATACGTTCTGTTCCCAAAAAAGGATATTTTGCAGAAAATATAAGCGGACTTTTTTGTTCGGAGCAGTCAGCCGAGGATATCGACCAAACGGAAAGCGGCATTGAGCAAACGTCTGCCGAAACGCTTTTTCCGTTTTCGGTATGGGCAAAGATCATGCGCGAGGAGCTTTCGGAAAACAGCGCGGCTTTGATGAAAAAGCCGCCGAATCAGGGCGTTCCCGAACTCAGGACGGCAATTGCGGAATATCTGAAAAAAGCACGCGGTATAAACGCTTCACCCGAACAGATAATTATCGGAGCGGGAACGGAATATTTATGTATACTCATCAGGCTGATTTTAGGTGATGACAAAATAATAGCGACCGAGGATCCGGGTTACCGCACGACAGCGAAAATATATGAAAGCCTTGGGCTTAAATGTGTGCATATACCCATGATGAACGACGGGATAGACATTGACGCTCTCGAAGCGTCATCTGCCGACGCGGTACATATCTCGCCTTCACATCAATTTCCCACAGGCGTAGTCACATCTGTTTCAAAGCGTTATTCGCTTTTAAGCTGGGCTTCGCGCGGAAAATATATAATCGAGGACGATTACGACAGCGAATTTCGCCTCTCTGGCAGACCCATACCGTCAATGTTCAGCATTGACGTGACCGACAGAGTAATTTATATGAACACGTTCAGCAAAAGTCTTTCGCCGACTATAAGGATAAGCTATATGGTGCTGCCGCAGCCGCTGTTAAAACAATTCCGCAGCAGATCGGAAGCGTTTTCCTGCCCTGTGCCGACCTTTGAACAGTATACGCTTGCGCGTTTTATTTCTCAGGGTCATTTTGAACGGCATATACGCCGTTTGCGCAGACGCTGCAAGGAGGGCAGGGACAGGCTGAGCGAATATGCCGCTTCTCACGAATTGTTTAAAAACTGCCGTATTTCGGGCGCAAGCGCGGGTATGCACTGTATCGTTAAATTCGATACGGAACTTGACGATGAAACACTTGCAAAGCGGGCAGAAGCCCTCGGCTTTAATGTCGCCGTATTAAAGGAACTTTACAGCACCGCCCAAAGCGATATGCATTCGCTGATAATTTACTATTGACAATGATCCTAAAATTCAATTTGCAAAAATTAATATATTTTATCCTAATTTTGTTCTGTATTACGAAGCTTGTAATTTTTTTCAAAGACAATACAAAATTATCGACCTGCCGAAAGTTCGTCAATACAGCAGCGAATTAGGAATATATTTTTCCATAAAAACAAAATGTTCCGTCCTTTTTACGAACGGAACATTTTGCTTACAGTAAATATGATGGAGAAAAATAATATGTGGTTGGAAGTTTTATTATGATGAAGCCTTTGTATCCTTGGCTTGATTATATAATACCCTTTGTTTGTGACAGGTTTATGATAGCATACTGAAAAACACGAAAATCATTTTAAATTAATTGTGAATTTTTTCGTTATACATTTCTGCGTATCAGCTTGTAATAAACCCTGGCTGTCAGAGCGTATACAGCCGTATATATCAATGCAAACGCAAGATAACAGCAGATGTTGCAGATGATAAATATTTTCAGATCGTTCATACCGAACATCAGAAGTATCTTTCGGATTATCGGCAGAGAAAAGGCGGTGTGTATACCTGCCGTAATGAGCGGCATGAAAAATACCGTCAGTACCTGCGAGCGTATCGAGCCTTTTACCTCGCTCTCGCTCATTCCGACCTTCTGCATTATCTCGAAACGCTGTTTATCGTCCATGCCCTCGGAGATCTGTTTGTAATAAATTATAAGCACGGTGGCAACGGTAAACATCAAGCCCAGATGGATCCCGATAAAGAATAACCCCGCATGAAGTCCGTATGTGCTTATCCTCTCTGATTCCTTGCATTCTCCCGTGACCTGAAATCCGTTGCCCGAAATTTTATCGCAAATTTCTTCATAAAGTCCTACGGTATCCGCCGCTTCAGCGTCAGTATCAAAAAGACAATATGTTTTCAGTTGGCTCGCATTTTCGCCGTAAACCTCTTTTTGCTTTTTTTCAAGTTCTCTGAGAACATCTTCATTTTTTACTACTATCCCGAAGGTCGGCGTTATATCTGCAAGACTCATGCCTTCGGCAGTGTATTTGTCAGTAAAGTCCGCGATCTTGTATTGCTTGTCAAACAGCGTAAATGTATCCTCGTTAAATTCTTTTGAATTTTTAAAGAAAATTACCTCGTCATCGGCAAGCTCCGCTTTTTCGCCTGTTCTTTCGGTAAAATCCTTTGCCGTCATAAAATTCAGCGAATAAACCGATTCAATGTCGTTCATGTTACTGTTACCCTGCGCGGAAACGACATTAAATTCATTGCCGCCTTTGTAAATTGTCGAAAATTCCAGATTAGTGTATGTTATCATTTTTGTGATACTGTATCCGTTTTTTTCTGTCGTTTGTTTTATAATATCCTCAGTTTTGTTTATCTTGTCATTGTCCGCAGTATAAAGAGCAAGCTGTATCTGGTGTGAAAAGCGGTTGTTGATTATCCCTTCGATCCCTGTCATAAGTGATGTTGTTGATGATACCATTACAAGTACCATAGTCGAAAGTATACAGATATTTGCAAGTCCCACGGCATTTTGCTTCATTCGGTACATCATGCCCGATACGCTTATAAAATGCGATGTCTGATAATAATATTTTTTATTATTTTTCAATATTTTTAAAAATGTAATGCTCACGGCGGAAAAGAGCAGGTATGTTCCCGCTATCACGAGTATAACGGCAACGAAAAATAGCGACAGCGCTTTTAACGGATTTTTGACAGTCAGCGCAATGTAATACCCCCAGCCGAGACAGCCGATACCGAGTATTGCCGATAACCATTTTGCCCTCGGTTCTCTTTCGCCGATATTATCGCCCTTGAGCAGTTCGGCAGGCTTTGAAATATATATCAGTCTGACAGAATTAAAAAATATCAGCAAAAAAAGTATCCCGAAGATCAAAATAGTATTTTTTATCGGCTTTATAGAAATGTAAAATCCGAGCGAAGCTTCCGATCTCATCAGCTTTGCGGCGAGCAGATACATTAATTTATCGAGTATTATTCCTACAGCCGTTCCGCCGCATATGCTTGTCAAAGCGACAAAAACGCTTTCATAAAAATTTATCCTTGCGATATGCCTTTTTTCCATGCCCAAAATATTGAACAGTCCGAATTCCTTTCTTCGGGTCTTCATCAGAAAACTGTTGGTATAAAACAGGAAAATGAATGCGAATACCGCAACTATGTTGCTTCCGAATTCGAGCATGATCAGCATATACGAGCCGCCGTACACGTTTTTTTCAATATCCTTGTTAAGCGAAAGCGATTTTAGCATATAGTACATTGCGACAGTAAAAATGCAGGTCAGAATATAGGGGACATAATTCCTTGCATTTTTGCGTATATTCGTCATCGCAAGCCTTGGGTAAAACGATATGTTCATTGTCTGTCACCGTCCGAGGCAAGCAAGGTCAGCGTGTCGGATATTTTTCTGAACATTTCTTCATCAGTACTGTTTCCCCTGTATATCTGATGAAATACCTCGCCGTCCTTGATGAAAAGCACTCGTCCCGCGCGGCTTGACGCTCTCGCCGAATGTGTCACCATAAGTATCGTCTGCCCCGCCTTGTTAAGCTGAGAAAAAATGTCGAGCAGACTGTCAGCCGACCTTGAATCGAGCGCACCCGTAGGCTCGTCCGCAAGTATCAGCCGAGGGTCTGTGATTATCGCTCTTGCAACGGCTGCACGCTGTTTTTGTCCTCCCGATACTTCATAAGGAAATTTGTCGAGAATATCCATAATACCGAGCTTGTATGCAATGGGAACTATCCGCTTTTGCATTGCGCTGTGCTTTTTGCCCGACAGTACGAGCGGAAGAAAAATATTATCTCTCAGGCTGAACGTATCGAGCAGATTAAAGTCCTGAAAGACAAATCCGAGATTTTCACGCCTGAATGAAGAAAGTTCCTTTTCGCTTATTTCAGACATGGGTTTTCCGTCGAGATATACCTCTCCGCCCGTCGGTTTATCGAGCGAAGCGAGGATATTCAGCAGGGTAGTTTTCCCCGAACCCGATTCGCCCATTATCGCGGCATATTCGCCCTCCTCAACGGAAAAGCTGACGTTTGACAAAGCCTGCACCTGATTTGAACCCAAGCGCGATGTGTAGACCTTTTCGAGATTTGTCACATCTAATAATGCCATTCAAATGCTCCTTTCAAATTGTATCCTTGGCAGCGTTATTTTCACATTTGCCATTGTTATTATATCACATTTAAATTATTCGGTACATTGATTTATGTGACATTTTGCGTTTATGATGTGACATTTTTGTAAGGCGGCTATTCAATATCGAATTTATTTTCCGAAAGGTCGATATGAATTTTCGTACCCTTTCCTATCTGAGAATCGGCGTAAATTTTATGCCCGAGCTTCGTGCATACTTTTTTGCACAGATACAGTCCGAGTCCCGTTGATTTATTTCCCTTTCGTCCGCTCATTCCTGTGTATCCCTTTTCAAATATCCTCGGCAGATCGTCGGGAGAGATGCCTATGCCCGTATCGGAAACGGTAAGTATTTTGTCCTTAAAAGAAATTTCCACGCTGCCCGAAAATGTGTATTTTACGGCGTTTGAAAGCAGTTGCTCTATCACAAAGGCGAGCCATTTTTCATCGGTAAGCACCTGACCGTCCGCCGTTTGGTATATCAGCCGTATCTGACTGCGGATAAACAGCGGCGCAAATTTTCTCACCGACTGTCTGATAATTTTGTCAATGTCATAATATTTTATCACAAAATCGTTTACGCTGCTGTCAAGGCGTATATACTGCAAAGCCATTTGAGCGTATTGTTCGATCTTAAAAAGCTCCGCGGAAATTTCACGGTCTGTCTGAGTATCGTTGTCCTGCAAAAGCATTTGTATTGCGGAAATAGGCGTTTTTATCTGATGTACCCAAACGGTGAAATAATCCATGTTATCCCGCCTGACGCTTTTCAGCCTGTTTATCTCATTTTGCGTGATCTGCGAAAGTTTCATAACGATCTTGTTAGTTAAATTCAGGCGTATATCGTCCGTTACGGGCAGTTCGCCCGCGATTATCGGGAGATTTTCATATACCGAGCATAAAATTTTATATTGCTTTGCAAATTTTATAAACGACAGCACGGCGCATATCAATCCTAAAAATAAACACAGCAAAAACGCGTAAAGCACAGGCTCGGCAGATACTCCGTACAGAAAAAATATGCCCGCAAAAATAAGCGAAAATATCATAAAAAGCGACAATGTTTTTATGTTCTTTTTTAAAAATCCGATAAACAGTTTCATTCTATGATATACCCCGCCCCCACTTTGGTTTTTATAAAATCGACCAGACCTGCCGCTTCAAGCTTTTTGCGAAGCCGAGTGACATTGACCGTCAGCGTATTTTCTTCCACATAACAGTCTATCTGCCACAGTTCGTTCATAAGTCTGCTCCTGCTTACCACCTTGCCCTTGTTTTCCATAAGCGTGCGGAGAATACGAAAATCATTTTTGGTAAGTTCTATGGTCTGACCGTTGAAAACGAGCGTTGCGTCGTTTAGTTTCAATACCGCCCCGTTATGTTCTATAACGGGTATTTTACTGCCCATGTCGTAGGTCCGGCGAAGCATAGCTTGGATCTTAGCGGTCAGAACATTAAGATCGACAGGCTTGGAAATAAGATCATCACCGCCCATATTCATTGCCATAACGATATTCATATTGTCAGAGGCAGACGAAATAAAAACAACAGGCACTTCGGAAATTTTCCGTATTTCGCTGCACCAATGGTATCCGTTAAAAAACGGAAGCATAATATCCAGCAGGACTATATGCGGATCAAAGGCGGTAAATTCTGCGGCAACGTCGTGAAATTTTTCACAGCATTTGACCGTATACCCCCATTTTTCAAGATGTTTTTTCATAAGCGAGGACATCACCTGATCGTCCTCGACGATATAAATTTTATACATTCCGTCACCCCTTATTTTGTATAAATTATTTTTTACCGTATCAAATATTATAGCACATTTTTTACAAGTAATCAATCGTTTATCAAAAAAGACGCCCTGCATTTTTATGCAAGGCGCTATGTCCGCTAAAAAATTTATTATTCATGTTTTTTATTTTTTTCGTATTTTTCTGTTCTCTCCCAAAGCTTTTTGTGAGCGTAGCCTTCTTTTATGATCGTCTCGCCGCGTTCGATCGCAAGCGCGTCATCAGGCACATCACCTGTTATCGTTGAACCTGCGGCAGTGTACGCTCCCTTTCCGATATGTACGGGCGCTACGATATTTGTATTGCAGCCGATAAATGCGTTATCTTCTATTTCGCAGCGGAATTTTTCCTTGCCGTTGTAATTGACCGTGACTACGCCGCAGCCGAAATTGACATTAGCTCCGACATCACTGTCGCCGATATATGTAAGATGTGAAACAGACGTGCATTCGCCGACAGTCGAATTTTTGACCTCGACAAAATCGCCTATTTTTACGCCGTTCATTATATGGCTGTTTGGTCTGATATGAACGAACGGTCCTATTGTCGCCTTTTCATCTATTACCGCGTCATACGCCTGTACATAATTAAGCGACACGCCGTTTCCGACCTTGGTGTTGCTGAGTACACAGCCGCTTCCGATATGGCAGTCCTCGCCAATGACCGTGCCGCTGCGCAGCGAAACATTGCAGTCAATGACCGTACCCTTGCCGATAACAACGTCCTTTTCAATGACAACTCCGTCTGTGCAGGTAAATTCTATACCGTTTTCAAGGTGCTTGCTGATAACGGCTTTTCTGGCAATATCGTTAAGTTCAAGAAGTTCTTTTCTGTCGTTCGCACCCATTGCTGTAACAGCGTCACGCGAAGCGTATGCGTCGGCTTTTTTTCCTTTTGAGATCAATATTTCAATGCAGTCGGTAAGATAGTATTCGTTCTGAGCGTTATCGTTTTTCAGTTCACCGAGCGCATAGAGCAGATCGGCGGCGTCAAACCAATAGCAGCCTGCATTTATCTCTTTTATTTCAAGCTGCTGCAGGGTGCAGTCCTTTTTTTCCACGATACCGCTGATACCTGTCTGATCTCTTATTATTCTGCCGTAATTTGCCGCGTCATCAAGTATTGCGGTAAGCACCGTGACGGCGCATCCGCCTTCCTTATGCAGTTTATAGGACGCCTCGATAGTTTCCTTGTCGATAAACGGAAGATCTCCGTTTAAAACAAGTATATCTCCGCCCAAAAATTTTTTGATATAGTCGCGTGCCTGCATTACGGCATGACCTGTGCCGAGCCGTTCGCTCTGCAAAACAGAACATATATCTGACGCCGACTTACGTTTTTTAAGATATTCATCAAGCATTTCCCCGTGATAGCCTTTAACAATGCAGATATTATTTATATCCGAACTTTCGCAGGCTTTAAGTTCCCACTCAAGTATCGGTTCGCCAAGAACATTACAAAGCACCTTCGGCTTGTTGCTCTTCATTCTTTTACCCTGTCCGCCGGCAAGAATAATGGCAGCCTTTTCCATATTATAAAGCACTCTCCTTAAAAAATATACTTTACATATTATATTACAAAATCTCCAAAAAGTCAATAGGGTAAATTAGTTTCAGCTCAGGAATACGCACTGCCCCTCTCACATAGAAAGAGGGGGTGAAGGGAGACCTAACGCACAACCTATATCCTGACGTAATATTTTCTCTCCATATCGCATATACTTAACTGCAGTGACTTCATGCACAAAATCTATTATACGTTTGGGGTGAACTTATGAGCCTTACCGACAAATGCCGTCCCATTATGCTCGGCGAATATATGGTCAGCAAACAGGCGACCGTAAGAGCGGCGGCACGGCAGTTTGATATTTCAAAATCTACTGTACATAAAGATCTGAAACAAAAGCTGCCCGAACTTTCGCCGGAGCTTTACAAAGAAGTCGAAAAGCTGTTAGAGCTTAACAAAAGGGAACGTCATATCAGAGGCGGAATGGCAACAAAACAGAAGTATGAATTAAAAAAGTCCGAAAAGAAGGCAAAGGATAAAAAATCCGTAAAAAAATGTTAAAACCTCTTGATTTTTAATTAAAATAGTAGTAAAATATAATTATAGCTTTGCCGCGCGTTTTTTTACCCGCGCAGCGGCGGATAATTAAAATTTCTGAAAGGAAGAAAATTAATATGTCAAAGGAATTTATCGTTGAAACATCTGCAAGACACGTTCATGTTACTCCCGAAACTCTCGCCGTACTTTTTGGCGAAGGTCATGAACTTACGAAAAAGAAGGATCTTTCCCAGCCCGGACAGTTTGCCTGCGAGGAAAGAGTTACCGTTGTAGGACCTAAGAAAGAACTTCCCAATGTTTCTATCCTCGGACCATGCCGCAAGGCTGACCAGATCGAACTTAGCGCAACGGACGCACGTTCTATAGGCATAGCCGCTCCCGTAAGAGAATCGGGGGATGTCGCAGGTTCGGGCTTGCAAGCTGGTAGGTCCGTGCGGAGAAGTTGAGGTAAAAGAGGGCGTAATAGTCGCCAAAAGACACATTCATCTTACCCCCGCAGACGCTGAGGAGCTTGGCGTTGAAAACGGTGAGATCGTTGCGGTAAAGATCGAGTCGGCTGACAGAACGGCTATACTTTGCGATACGGTTTGCCGCGTAAGTGAAAGCTATGCAAGGGCAATGCATATCGACACGGACGAATCCAACGCAGTCGGCGCAGGAAAAGATCAGATGGGCGTTATAGTAAAGGTCTGAAAAAATCCGGACATAAAGCATAAAGTATAAAACATAATAAAAACCTTCGATAAAAGCCATGAGCCTTTACCGAAGGTTTTTGTTATCTGCCGATCATGTATCAATCATAGTCTACATCATGATCGAGGATAGTTCCGTTCTGAGCATTTATGGAATATTCATATTCCGTTCTGCCCGAATAAAATTCTATCTCATATTCCATTATTCCGTCATCTTTGTCAAGTTTAGCTTTAGTTACCGTTACATCAGCGGCTGAAACTCCCGCGTCCGCAAAAGCGATCTCTTTTGCCTTATCCACGCCGATATATCCGTCATCGGAGGCTGTGCTGTCGGTTTTTTCGGGTTTTTTGAAAACCTCTATATCGCGCTCGTGGATAGTGCCGTCAGCGGCATTTATTTCATATTCATATTTTGCGCTGTCGGTGGTAAACTCAATGTCAAACACCTGAAAAAGATCGTCACGGTCAAGCTGCTGTTTGGTAAAGGAAGCGTCAGCTTCGGCAACTCCAGCGTCGTCAAGCGCTATAGCTTTAGCCTTTTCAAGCGTAATGCCCTCTATCTGAGCAGGCTCGTCCGCCTGTGGCTGTGATATTTCCGCTGCCGACGTATCGGCAGGAGCTTGCGTGTCGGGAGTTTGCGTGTCAGCAGGTGCAGTATCCGCAGGAGCAGCCGTTTCGGGCGGAAGTGTATCCGTCTGCTCGGGCGTATCGGCGGGAGCGGTCGTCTGTGCGGCGTTATCCGTCTGCGCCGAAGAGTCAGCCGCAGGCTGCGTGCTATCAGCCGTGCCCGTGTTGATATGACCTATACCGTCCGCTCTTTTTCCGTCAATATCTATTTCAAGAATATCTCCGTCCTTAGCCGAAATTATGTATTCATATTCCGTGCTGTCTTTAAAAAACTTTATTTCATACTGAAATCTTCCGTCGTCAAAATCAAGTTCTGTACGGATAGAGGAAACCTCATCCTCGTCAAGACCCGCTTCGTCAAGCGCGATATCGCTTGCCTCCGCTTTTCCTATAAGCCCGCCGCGCATTGTGAAATAAATTATCATTACAATAATTGCGAGAGCAATAAAAACAATACAAAGAGTAGAAATGACCGCTCTTTTCGGTGTTGCAAATAAGCCTTTCATAATTTCACGGCTCCTTTCATATTATTGTATATTAATTATACCAAATAAGTAGGTCTTTGTCAATATTATTTTTTTAATTTTCATTGATTTTACACCAATTTTACACATTAAAGCGATATACCCCGCAATAAAGCCTATCTTATAAACCTAATTTAAAGTATCCCGCCCGCGGCGGGAAAAAACCGCGCCGCAGGCGCTTCTGACCTCTTACCTCTTAAAAGCAAGCGCTATTACTTGTAATAGTGCGGCGTTCTGACTTCTAATTAACTTCTACTATTGACATTACCGAATAAAAATGATATTATTTTAATAGAAGGGAGCGATAGAATATCATGAGCGATATGGCGCATATCACAATTGTAGACGATGATGAATATATCCGGGGATTTTTAGAGCAAACGCTTGCAGCCGCAGGTTTCCGCGCGGATTCGGCAGCTTCCGCCGAGCAGGCGCTTGAAATGATAAGGGTCGATCCGCCCGATCTTTTGCTGCTTGACCTTATGCTGCCGCATTTAAGCGGAGAGGGACTGCTTGAAATGGTAAAGGATATCCCTGTTATAGTTGTCAGTGCAAAGACAGACATAAACAGCAAGGTCGGTCTGCTGCTTGGCGGCGCGGCGGATTATATTACAAAACCGTTTGAAACGAGCGAGCTTATCGCAAGGATAAAGGTCGCGCTCAGAAAGAGCGGCGGCAGATCCGATACGCTGAAATTTAAGGATCTTACCTTTTTCCCCGAAATGCACATAGTCAAGGTCGGCGAAGCCGAAATACGGCTTACAAGGACAGAATGTGCTATCTTAAAACTGCTTATGAACGACCCAAATGTGCCTGTAGCAAGAAGCCGCATACTTGAAGGGATAAGCAGGGATACCCCCGACTGCACCGAGCGTTCTCTTAAACAGCATATATGCAATATAAGGAAAAAGCTTCAGGCGGTCAGCGGCGTTGACTATATCGAGGCTGTCTATGGCATAGGCTTTAAAATGCGTGCCTGAATTTATTCCATAAAATTTTGACCAAATTTTGACCTTTTCTTTACCGCTTTCTTGACCTTTATATGTTATCATAAGGTCAAAGGAGGAATAAAACATGGAATATGTTCTTGAAACAATGTCGCTTTGCAAAAGTTATCGGCATTTTAAGGCGCTCAACGGTCTTGATATGCACATACCCAAGGGAGCGATATACGGCTTTGTCGGAAAAAACGGCGCGGGCAAAACTACGCTGATAAGGCTTATCTGCGGCTTGCAGCCGCCCACGAGCGGGGAGTTTACCCTTTACGGCGCAAAAAATACCTGCGGGGATATTTACAAAGCACGCAGGAGAGTCGGAGCGGTAATAGAAACGCCGTCAGTTTATCTGTCAATGACTGCGCGGGAAAATTTAAAACAGCAATACCGAGTACTCGGTCTGCCCGATTTTAACGGTATAGATGAACTGCTGACGCTTGTCGGACTGAGCGATACGGGCAGGAAAAAGGTGAAAAATTTTTCGCTCGGTATGCGTCAGCGTCTCGGTATAGCCATAGCCCTTTGCGGAGATCCCGATATGCTTATACTTGACGAGCCGACTAACGGTCTTGACCCTCAGGGAATAATCGAGATACGCGAGCTTATTTTGGATCTTAACCAAAAGCGCGGCATAACGGTGCTTATCTCCAGCCATATTCTTGACGAGCTTTCGCGCCTTGCAACTCATTACGGTTTTATAGATAACGGCAGGCTTGTAAAGGAAATAAGCGCACAGGAACTTGAAACGCTCTGCCGCAAATGCGCCCGCGTAACGGTCAGCGATATTTCCGCGCTTGCGCTTATACTCGATAAAACGGGTTTAGAGTACAAAATTTTGGACAACAAGACTGCCGACATCTACGCTCACCCGAATATAACCAAGCTTACCCTTGCGCTTGCCGATGTCGGCTGTGAACTGCTCGGCTTTGAGGAACGCAACGAAAGCCTTGAAAGCTTCTTTATCTCTCTTGTGGGAGGTGAGCGGCAGTGATAAGGCTTATCAGAGCCGACTTTTCGCGGCTTTTTATGGATAAAATTTTTTACATTGCGCTTATTTTCAACTTCGGTTTTGCGGCGTTTATCGGAATAACAAGATATTTTGATTCTTTGGAATATCACCATTATATAAACATACCGGATGATTTTTTGTTTGTCGGCACGGAATATATCGGCATAGTTATCGCTATTTTATCCGCAGCTTTTATAGGCACGGATTATTCGTGCGGCACGATAAGAAACAAGCTTACATCGGGGCATAGGCGTATAAGTATATATTTTTCGGAACTTCTTACCAACATTGCCGCGGCGGTCATGATATATCTTGCATTTATGGCGGCTGTATGCCTTTTAGCAGCTTTGGGATTTACTGCGGACTTTAAAAACGACATAAGGGATATTGTAAAAACGATCTTTATACTTATCCCTTCTATCGCCGCGTTTGCCGCGCTTTTTACGGCGATAGATCTCCCGATCGCGAGCCGCAGCGCTTCGCTGATAGTCGGCGTATGCCTTGCGTTAGGTATGATAATAAGCGTTTCAGCGCTCAAATTTCATCTTTCGGCAGAAGAATACAGGCAATTGCCTGTAGAGGTGACCGAGTACGGAAATGAGCCTATGACCGAACCGCAGTATGAAAAAAATCCTGCCTATGTTGACGGAGCAAAAAGAAAGGTGTATCAGGCGGTATATGATATACTGCCGAACGGACAGTTATTAGATATAAATGAAGCGGTAATTTATTACGAGTTAGACAAGTTTGACGGAAAAAAGCAGATGCTTTTTGCTTTCGGTGAGATAATAGTCTTTACGGCGGCAGGTCTGTTTATCTTTTCCAAAAGGGACATAAGATAAGGGGGTCGGGATTATGCTGCGGATATTTCGTGCGGAGCTTTACCGCCTTAAAAAATCAAAATTTTTTTACATTGTCTGCCTGATAATGATTGCCTACACGCTCAATATGACGGCGTTCAGCGATTATTCAAAGCCGAAAATGGAGGACGGATTGTTTATCGCAGTACCCTTTACGGGTCTGTTGGTCGGCATCTTCGCTTCGCAGTTTTTTGGCGAGGAACTTTACGGCGGCGCGATAAGAAATAAACTTGTCAGCGGCTGTAAACGCGGTTCATTCCTTGCCGCCGAACTGCTTATATTCTTTATTATGGCGTCAAGCGTATTTGATATTGCATTTTTGACCGCGCTTATTTCGGGAGCGGCGAAGGGCTATAAATTTGTATTTTCATTACCTGTGATACTGTCACACTATTTCACCTGCCTGTGTTCGATATTTTTAATATCCTCGCTTACGCTCCTTGTCTGCCTTTGCGTTCATAAAGAGGTCTATTCTCTGATAATATGCTTTGCTCTTTTTCTTGTGCTTTCAAGTATGGGCAATTCCTCATACCGCAGTCTGCTCCAACCCGAATACAGAGAGCCTTACCCGATAGAAACCGAGCAGGGCATTACCGAGCCGGTAGAAAATCCGCTTTATATCAGCGGAACAAAAAGAGAGCTGTATAAACTTTTCGTTCTGACCGACCCATACGGACAAACGAGTTATGAATACGACGGCATATTTGAGAGAACTTTTTCAAACGGAAAAACAGACTCGCCGAAAGTATTTTCCTGCCCGTATGTTGTCATTCCATGCTTTGCCGCCGCAGAAAGCGCACTGCTGATATTTGCGGGAATGACGGTATTTAAAAAGCGCGATATAAAGTGATGTAAAAAGGGGAGAATAAATGTGGTCTGCGCTCTTGTCTGTATACTTATCCTTACTGTCATTCTGCTTGCCGTCAAGCTGATAGTGATGAAATTATCTTTAAGAGAAATAAAGCAGGCTTTTGAAGAAAGGCTTGAAAGCGAGACCAATACGCTGATAGATGTTTCAAGCGCAGATAAGGACGTTTGTGCGCTTGCGGCGTCTATAAACGAGCAGCTAAGGCTGCTCAGGAGCGAGCGGCTGAGATTTCAGCGGGGCGATGCGGAGTTAAAGACCGCAGTCACAAATATCTCCCACGATCTGCGTACACCGCTTACGGCGATAAGCGGTTATCTCGATCTAATGGATAATACCGAACTGTCGGACGAACAGCGTAAATATTCCGAAATAATACGCGGCAGGGCAAAGCTGATGAATCAGCTTACCGAGGAGCTTTTCGATTATTCGGTGATCGTATCGCCAAACCTCGTTTCTCAAAATGATGAAAGAAGTAATATATCGCAGATAGTTTTGAGCAATGCGCTTGAAGAAAGCATAATGAGCTTTTACGGTGCGCTCAAAAAGCGGGGTATAGAGCCTGTGGTCGACATAGCCGAATGTGAAAAGACCGTCTGTGCCGACCCCGCGCTCATCTCGCGCGTTTTTTCCAATATTATATCCAATGCGATAAAATACAGTGACGGCGACCTTGAAATAAAAATGGACATCAATGGCGTTATAACTTTTTCTAATCATGCTCATGCGCTTAGTCCCGCAGATACCGCGCGGCTTTTTGACAGATTTTATACCGTTGAAAATGCAAGAAATTCCACGGGACTTGGACTGTCTATCGCAAGAGCGATAGTGCTTAAACTCGGAGGAAGCATAAGCGCACAGTGTGAAGATCAGATCCTTACTATCAGGCTAAACTTTTAAAAGCTTTAAAAATCTTTAACAGGCGATATTGCCCAAACAATACCATTGATTTTTGGACAGTATTGCTATTGAAATAGTATCAAAAATAAGATATAATATCCATGGAGGTGTTTATAATGTACAGAATGACGAATACCAATATTTTCAAGCGGGGGGGGCAGTTAAAAGGCTGTCTTAGTTACTATGCACAAAAGAATGATATTTTCCATTATAAGTGTATTCCGCTGAACAGGTGCGGGGTATGCTTTTTTATTTTTTTGTGTACCCAACCTCTGCCGATTTTTTGACACTATATTTACAGTCGATATAATGAAGGGAGAAGATCTATGAAGAGTTTTACAGTAAAATTTTACGGAAGAATGCTGATCGAAGCGGGCATACCCGCGGCGCTGGTCACTGTACTTATCCAGATGAGCTTTGATATTATAAAAATTGAAAGGGAAAACAGCATACTTCCGCAGATAATACTTCTGCCGCTTATCTTAGCGTGCGTTGTATCCTTTTTTACCATGTTTATCGCCGTGCATAACACAAATGTGCTGAGGAGATACGAGTATTCTCTTAAAGAGGGAAGAGAGAAGATCTTTTACGCCGTTTTTGCGGTAATACTTATACTGATAACGGCTGCCGATATATATTTT
>CANPYF010000033.1 GCA_947587925.1 uncultured Ruminococcus sp. | reverse complement strand
CGCGTATTCAAGATTAAAATATGAAAGCGGCGTACACCGCGTACAGCGCGTTCCCGAAACGGAATCGCAGGGGCGTATACACACGTCAACGGCTACCGTTGCCGTGCTTCCCGAAGCTGACGAGGTAGAGTTGGAGCTCAACGCGGCTACCGACCTGCGGATAGATGTATTCCGCGCCTCGGGCGCGGGCGGTCAGCATATCAACAAGACCGAATCGGCAGTACGAATAACCCATATCCCTACGGGACTTGTGGTGGAATGTCAGGACGAACGGTCACAGCATAAAAATAAAGACAAGGCAATGAAGACGCTCTGCGCCCGGCTGCTTGAAATGCAGCGCAGTGCGCTCAACGAGGAGATAGCGGGAAAGCGCAGGTCAATGGTCGGAACGGGCGACCGCTCCGAGCGCATACGGACATACAATTTCCCCGAAGGAAGGATATCCGACCACCGCATCGGACTTACCATATACAAACTCGATTCGTTTATCGGCGGCTCGCTCGACGAGGTGATAGACGCGCTTGCGCTTGCCGAACGCACGGAACAGCTTGCTGAACGTACAGATGAATAAACATAGAAAAGATGAACCTTATGAGTTACCAAACAAAAATACTTGACGATTCGCCGTCATCAATAAAACAGGCGGCTGAAATAATAAGGGCGGGCGATATTGTGGGCATACCGACCGAAACGGTGTACGGACTTGCCGCAGACGCATTTAACGAAAATGCGGTCAGGAAAATATTCGCGGCAAAGGGCAGACCTGCGGATAACCCGCTTATCGTGCATATTTCGCGCATGGATATGTTTTTTCGCGCCGCAAAAGAACTGCCCGAAGAGGCTCTGCGCTGTGCGGAGAGATTCTGGCCCGGACCGCTTACCATGGTACTGCCAAAAAGCGAAGCTTTGCCGTATGTGACATCAGGCGGACTGCAAACGGTCGGCATAAGAATGCCCTCCCACCCTGCGGCGCGTGCGCTTATCGAACAAGCGGATACACCGCTTGCCGCCCCGTCAGCCAACCTTTCGGGCAAGCCGTCACCCACATCGGCGGCTCATGTTTTTGAAGATATGAACGGCAGGATACCCGCGATAATAGACGGCGGCGAATGCCGAGCGGGCGTTGAATCGACCGTTATCTGCTTTGAAAACGGTGCGGCGCGGATACTGCGTCCCGGACGTGTTACCGCCGAAATGCTCCGCAGTGCTCTCGGCAGGGTAATAATAGATGACGGCGTGCTTCACGCCGTTGACGACAGCGCGCCTGCCGCGTCACCGGGAATGAAATACAAGCATTATTCGCCAAAAGCCGAAGTGTATGTCATAAATTCGACCGCCGAGCGGTTCAGAGAATATGCCAAAGAGCATACGGGTGCGCTCTGTCTGGTCTTTGAACCGTCCGACGCGCCCGACGGCGCGGAGTTTATCTGTATCGGCAAAAGCGGCGAGGAGCAAGCCAATAGGCTTTTTGCCGCGTTAAGAGAAGCGGACGAGCGCGGCGCAAAAACGGTGCTGGCAAGATGTCCGCAAAAAAGCGGCGTGGGGCTTGCTGTGTATAACAGGCTTATCCGCGCGGCGGCTTTCAGGGAGATAACGTTATGAACGGCGTATTTATCGTGGGGCTTACAGGTCAGAGCGGCGCGGGAAAAACGCTCGTCAGCGAGGTGTTCGCCAAAGCGGGCTTTGAGGTGATAAACTGCGACCATACAGCGCGTGAGGTGCTTGCCCCCGATACGGAATGTTTGCGCGAATTAAAGGAAAAATTTCCGCAGTTTTTTGACGGTGATAATTTTGACAGAAAAAAAGCAGCCGCGCTGCTTTTTGCCGACCGAAAGCTGCTTGACAGCTACAATGCGGCGATATTCCCGCATATCAATGCGCTTATAAAGCAGAATATCGAAGATATCCGAAAACGCGGCGGGGAGCTGATACTGCTTGATGCGCCTACGCTTTTTGAAGCGGGTGCGGATAAGCTGTGCGATATGACCATAGCCGTGGTCGCGCGGGAGGATATACGCCTTGAAAGGATAATAAAGCGTGACGGCATAAGCAAAGAACAGGCAAAGGCGCGTTTTGACAGCCAGCTGAGCGAGGATTTTTTCAGAGCGCACGCGGATATAGTTATAGAAAATAACGGCGGCAGAGACAGGCTGACGGAATCGGCAGCTAAAGCTGCCGATACTGTAAAACATAAAATAAAGGACAACAAAAATGGCGGCAAAAAATAATAAAAAGAAAAAGAAAACAAAACAGGATAATTACCTTGCATTTGCAATATTTATCACGATAGGACTGCTGATAGCGGCAGGGCTTATCGTGATATTCAAAAAGCCGGAAACACAGCAGAAAGCGAAAAATTTTTTCACCTACCCTACCGAATACGAGGAATATGTGATAAAATATTCCAACGAATACGGCATAGACCCGCGCTTTGTATTTGCGGTGATAAATACCGAAAGCCATTTTAACGAAAATGCCGAATCGGAGGTGGGCGCACGCGGGCTTATGCAGATAATGCCTGACGCGTTCGACTGGATAAAATTTCGGCTTAATGACGACCGCGACATAACTTTTGACGATATGTTCGACCCGCAGATGAATATACAGTACGGCGCGTATATGCTGTCATATCTTTATGAAGATTTCGGAAGCTATGAACTTACGGCGGCGGCTTATCATCAGGGCATGAACGCGGTCAGAGCATGGATAGATGACGGAACGATAGACCCCGATACTTTTTCTATTGAAAACGGACTGGAGGCTATGCCGTCAGACTTAACACAAGACTATATTTATAAAGTCATGAAGGCTTATGACAAATATATGGATAATTCACAGCTTGAGGAGGATATAAGCAATGGAAAATACTATCAGTAAAACAGCGGGCGAGCTGCTCGCCGAACAGCTTCTCGAAAACCCGAAAAATGCGGGAGAACTTATGAGTGATGAGGAAATAGCGGCGGCAGATTCTTTTTGCGAGGGCTATAAGCAGTTTCTCAACAAGGGAAAGACGGAGCGCGAAGCGTGTACAGAAGCCGTAAGGCTTGCCGAGGAAGCGGGCTTTGTGCCGTATGACCCTCAAAGGGAGTATTCGGCGGGCGATAAGCTTTACAAGGTAAACCGTGACAAATCGCTGATACTGACCGTTATCGGTCAAAAGCCGCTCAGCGAAGGCATACTGCTTGCCGCGGCGCATATCGACTCTCCGCGTCTGGATCTTAAACAGCATCCGCTGTATGAGGACGGCGAACTTGCGCTGTTCAAAACGCATTATTACGGCGGAATAAAAAAATATCAGTGGACTGCCGTACCCATGTCGCTGCACGGAGTTATCGTCCGCGCTGACGGAAGCAAGGTAAGCGTAAATATCGGCGAGGACGAGGGCGACCCAGTTTTCTGCGTTACCGATCTGCTGATACACCTTGCGGGCGAACAGATGAAGCGCACGCTTGCCAACGGCATAAAGGGCGAAGAACTCAACCTGCTTATCGGCTCGCGCCCGTTCAAGGACGACAAGGCTTCAAAGAAAGTAAAGCTCAACATAATGAGCATACTTAATAAAAAGTACGGCATAACGGAGCATGATCTTGTTTCAGCCGAACTGGAAGCCGTACCCGCCTTTAAAGCGCGTGACCTCGGCTTTGACCGAAGCATGGTCGGCTCATACGGTCAGGACGACAGGGTCTGCGCGTATACCGCGCTCATGGCGGTACTCGGCTGTGACAGACCGAGCCGCACCTGCATGACGGTGCTTACCGACAAAGAAGAAACGGGCAGTGACGGAAACACGGGACTTAACAGCTCTTATCTCAAATATTTTATCGAAGACCTCGCGCAGGCGCAGGGCTTTACGGGCAGGCAGGTCATAAGTGCGTCAATGTGTCTGTCCGCTGACGTAAACGCCGCCGTAGACCCGACCTTCCCCGATGTCACCGAAAAGCGCAACGCTTCAAAGCTCAATTACGGCGTAGTGGTGACAAAATTTACAGGCTCGCGCGGAAAATCGGGTACTTCTGACGCATCTGCGGAATTTGTCGGCAGGATAAGGCGCATGATGGATAACGGCGGCGTTATCTGGCAGACGGGCGAACTCGGCAAGGTAGACGCAGGCGGCGGCGGAACGGTCGCGCTGTACATTGCAAACCTTGACATGGACGTCATAGACGTAGGCGTCCCCGTACTTTCCATGCACGCTCCGTTCGAGGTCACTTCAAAGCTGGATACCTACATGGCTTACAAGGCGTTCAGCGTGTTTTTTGAAACGGAATAAAAAGGTGCGCCCCTGCGGGGCGGTTTAAACTCTCCCCAAACCCCTCTCCGAGGGGCTTCTCCTAACCCCCCGCCCCCTTCCCTCAAGGGAAGGGGGAGTGAGCGCCGCTTCTAAATTGACAAATATACAACCAAGCGCACTTATCAGCAGTAATTTTGACCGCAAAAAATAAACCGTAAAAACTAAAATCGTATTAAATTTTCACCAAACCGCTTGACAAAATATATACCATGGTATATACTATTATTAAGGGGGTGTTGTTTTATGGAAACAGCAAAACTTTTTGAAAACGGCAGAAGTCAGGCAGTCAGACTGCCTAAAGAGTTCAGATTTGACGGAGATGAGGTGTTCATCAAAAAAATCGGAAATTGTGTTTTACTTTTCCCCAAAGATGATGACATACTTTGCGAAACTTTTTTGGAAGGCGTGTACGGGTTTACGGACGATTTTATGAAGGACGGTCGGGAGCCTGAAATACCGTCAATGAGGGAAGAATTATGACGTATATGCTTGATACAAACATCTGCATTTATGCTATCAAGAAAAGACCGGAGGAAGTATTAAACCGGATAATACAGCACAGGATATACGGTCTTTGCATATCGGCGATAACTCTTGCAGAATTGGAACACGGAGTAGCCAAAAGTGACTACTCAAAAAGAAATGCCGAATCACTTGCACAGTTTATGTCGCTCATCAAGGTACTGCCGTTTACGGCAAATGCGGCAAAAGAATACGGCAAGGTGTGTGCAGACCTGCAGCGAAAAGGCACTCCGATAGGTACAATGGATATGCTTATCGCCGCTCATGCAAAAAGTGAAGGACTTACCATTGTAACGCATAATACAAAGGAATTTGAGCGTGTAGACGGGTTGGCAGTCGAGGACTGGTACTAAATACAAAACAAGCGCGGAGCCTGACTAACTCCGCGCTTTTGATTTTCCTTCTTTTGTTCTCGATCAGTTATGCGGTCAAAACGCTTATCTGTTTTTCAGATAATCTGCTTTATCCTCAACGGATATTTCCGAATCAGTGTCAGTCGGTGTGTTATCGCCCTGCGCGATACCGCCCGTAATGCTGCTGCCGTCAAACTCTACGTTAAATTCGCCGATCGTTATTCCCTCGTCGGTCATGCCCAACTCTTCGGGCGTGCCTTCCATTTGTTCGATAATATTTCCGTCAGCGTCTTTGTATACAAGACTTCCCTTTCCGTTATCCTCACTGTATTCGACCGTAAGTTCCTTGCTTTCCGACTCGTCAAACGTATCATCTGCGTCATCTGCATCTTCCACAAATGTGTAGGTCGCCGAAAACTTTTCTTCATCTTCCGCCGTGCTTGTATCCTCAGCCTCGGAACTTGTTTCGAGTTGGCTGTCATCAGCGCTGTTTTCTTCGGCTGCTGTCAATTCCGCACGGCTGACCGTATTATCCGAACTGTCCTTTTGCTGCGGTCTGGACTCTGCCGCAAAGACTGCCATACTGCCGAGCGCAATGCAGACCGAAACGGCTGCTGCGGCTATGGTCGTTTTTTTATGTTTCATTATCATCTCTATCCTTTCCTTAACGGAGTTCCCGCCGAATGCCGCCGCTGTCGGCACGCCCGTTTCGGCAATGCCTATAAGCGTCATGGCATATTCCTTTCTTCCGCCGAGCCTGTTGAGCACAGCTTCATCACAGGCAAGCTCGATATCCCTCTGGGATATCAAAAGCATTATCCATGAAAGCGGGTCGAACCAGTGCAGGCATACCGCAAACGCTATCGCGTGTTTTAACAGCGTATCGTACCGCCTTATATGCTCTGTTTCATGCGCGAGTATGTATCTCAATTCCCCGCGCGAATATTGCTTTTCAGGCAGAAGTATAGTCGGTCGGAATATCCCGTATGTCAATGGTGAAAGCGTTTCATCGCTTATCCTTATCCGTATCCTTCTTTTTTTGTATGTTATGTATTCGGGCTGTGCGGGCAGTGATACAGCGCAGCTTTTTTTCAGCCGTCTGTGATCTCTGATAAAATAAGCAGCGCTTACTGCAAAGCCTAAAAGATATACCGCAAGCAGTATTTTCTGCGGCAAGGCGTCATTATCCGTCCGCGGTGAACTTTTTTCCATGCTCTCCATGCTCTTATAAACTATCGGCGGCTGACCTGCCGTGTCTTCAGGCATGATCTGCTTAGGCTCGGACGGTGCGCTTATACTGCTTTGGGGCATCTGCCTTACGGGTATATCATGCGAGGGCAGCACGGGCAGAGAAAATGGTATTATCATGCGTGCCGCCGCGACCGCCCAGAGCAGTCTGAACAGTTCCTTTGGCAGGCGTTTTATAAACAGCGCACGCAGCAGCAGTATTACTGCTGTCAGCAGACCCGCGCAAAAACTCATATGTAAAAAAGCGTTTATCATTCAAGCTCCTCCACAAGCCTTTTAAGCTCCTTTATCTGTTCAGGCGTAAGCCTTTTGCTGCCGAGCAGTGACGCTACCAGTTTATCCGCCGCGCCGTCATACATTTTATCTATCAGCTCGTCCGTTTCGTATTTCATTACCTCCTCGCGGGTTATCTCAGCATGGCAGATGAATTTCGGCTCGCTTCGGCTGACCGCGCCTTTTGCAATACATTTTTTTATCACCGTATAGGTAGTATTCATATTCCAGCCGATCTCCTCCTTCAAAATATCCGATACCCTCTTAGCGGGAAGATCTCCCTCGCGCCACAGCACCTCCATTATTTTCAATTCGGAATTAAAAAGCTTTATATCCATTGTTTTGCCTCCCGTCTTATTTTAAACTACTGCAATAGTTTGTAATATTACGATAGCACACATCGCCGCCTTTGTCAACACTATCGCAGTAGTTTGGATTGTAAATTTTTTGTTAATGAAGACAGCGGAGTATCGCGGGAACGGTGAGTACACACCGCGCAAAACCTAAGCTGTACTAATTTGCAATTTCTTAAAAAGTGTGGTATAATATTAGCAGAGAAAAAATCACGGAAATCAATTTTTAAAAATTGAATTTTCAGAAACAAGACTTTTAGATACAAGAAGCAAGAAAAATGTCTGCAAAGCGGACTAATATTTTACGTCTGAACGAAGTTCAGACCACTGAGCAAAGCTCAGACCATACGCGCCGCAGGCGCTCCTTGTCTACCGTCTGAACGAAGTTCAGACCTCTTACCTCTTAAAAGCAAGCGCTATTATTTAATAGTGCGGCGTTCTAACTTCTGGAAATCAAAAATTGATTTCCGTGAGAGAAAATAAGCGGAGGTGTTATTATGTATGATCAGCTTTCAATTTCAAATCTGACATATCTGTTCGATACTTATACAGATATAATTTGCAAAAAAAAGAATATAGATTGGGAACAATTTAAACAGCTTAATTCTAAATACGGCATCTTAAAATTCATTTCCGAAAACAGAGAGATATTTGATGAGTATTCATTTACGGACGGAATGAAATTGATCGAAAAGAGCTTATTGAACAAGGAGTGAGCCGAATAAACTGATAAGATATTTTTTAAAAGGTGCGCCCCACCACACACAAAGCCCCTTCTCCGGTGGGAGAAGGGGCGTTACACCTCTCCGGTGGGAAAACTCCCACGGGAGAACTCCCACAGGAGAAGGGGCTTTGTGCAAATATAATTTTCCTCAAAAAACACGCGCAAAAATTTACTTTATCAAAATTTTAATTTACCAAAAAATCATTTTATCAAAATTTTAATTTGCCAAAATTTTAATTTTGCATAAACCCAAAACTTCCGCCGAGCGGTATCATAAGCAGGGCTACAGAGCCTGCTATGACAA
Organism: uncultured Ruminococcus sp.; assembly: GCA_947587925.1. Taxonomy (GTDB): domain Bacteria; phylum Bacillota; class Clostridia; order Oscillospirales; family Ruminococcaceae; genus YE71. The sequence continues at coordinate 12,369 of CANPYF010000033.1, read as the reverse complement.
GGGCGGCTATGATAAAGCCGATGACAGAACGCTTGCTTACCGCAAAGCTGTTTTCGGATGCGGGCATTACCCGCATGGCTTTGAGCGCCTGCGTGAGCGGTTTGTAGAGAATGAATGTCATTGACGCGTTAAGCAGAGCTTTGAGCAGATTGAACGGCAGCAGCAGCGGCATTATCATGCCTTTGACCTGCGATACGGTAACGTGCATATATATCGGCGTTATCAGCAGGTTCATCAGCATCATGACCGCTGTCATGGCAAATACCGACGATACAAGCCCTACGACCGCTCCGATAAAGGTGCGGTTGTATTTGTATATGAGCGACGCGGTGACGGCAAATGCCGCGCTTGACGCGAAATTCATCAGCGCTCCCCATATGCCCGTATCGGAGATGGTCACAAATTCAAGCACAGCGTCCGCAAATGCGGTAAACAGCGCGGCGGCAGGTCCGTAGACAAATCCCGCAAGGGCGATAAAAACGTCCTTGAAATCGAGTGTCAGGAACTGTACCTGAATAAAATGGAACATAGCTGTGCAGATAAATCCGAGCGCGGTAAACAGCGCTATCATTGTCAGCTTTCTGATGTCAAATCTTTTTGCGGAGCTTTCCGCAGTAATTGTACTCATAAAAAATTCCTCCTTCAATTTATGACAAGCAAAATTATCGGAAGAAACCTCTTGTGCGGTCTGCCGCGCAAAAAGTCCCCCGCTCATACGATACGGGGGACGCGCTTTTATTCCGCATAGCGTGCTTCTTTCGTCCGGACTTTTACCGTCGGTATCGGAATTTCACCGATTCGGCGCACGTCAGGGCTTGCCCCGCGCTGTGCGTTTGCGGACTTTGACCGCCGGTGTGGAATTTCACCACCCCTTGAAACAATTGATTTTATTCGCGTATTTTTTGATTTTTTGGATTAAAAAATTTGGTTTATCCGCCGCAGAACGCTTAACGCTTATCCGCCGCAGATCGCTTAACGCTTATCCGCTTTAGAACGCTTAATTGTCGAACTCCAGCAGATTTCCGCAGTTGGGACAATATACCTTGCCGTAGTCAAGTTCCGTCTGCGTTACTCTGAACGATACTCCGCATATGGGACAGCGGCAGTCATATAAGGTCTGTGAAAAACTCTGCTGCTCCTGCGGTGACGTCTGCTCTTGTGTATCAGCCGTCTGCTCCGGCTGATCAGACGGCGGCTCGTCCGGCTGATCGGCATCAGTCTCCTGCTCGCGGGCTTCCTGCTCTTCTATCTCCTCGCTCAGCTTTTCAAGTTCTTCGAGTTCCTCTTCGCTCAGCTTTTCAAAATCTTCGAGTTCCGATCTATCCTCATCAGCCGCGGTATCATCGGGAATATCCTCGTCAGCCTGTTCGCCAAAAGGATCTTCGTCATATTCCTCCGCTTCAATATCATCGGCTTCAAGGTCATCATCGTAGACCTCGTCAAGATAATCGGAAATACCGTCAAGTATCTGCGAATTTACCTCGATCTCGTCAGCCATTTCTTCAAGCAGATCGCTCATAGCGCAAAGGACCTGTCCCTCCGGCGTTGAGCCGTCGATCTTTAGTCCTGCCATAAGCCCCTTGATATATCCCACTTTTTTGGACAATTCCATTACTGCCGTACCCCCTTTTCGACACCTATCGTCACCCCCCCGCGCCTGCGGCGGAGATGAGCAATGCATCATGTTGACATTAAGGCTGTCAGTTCGCGCGTTCCATATACTCGCAGGTGCGGGTATCTATCCTGATCTTGTCGCCGGTGTTGATAAACAGCGGCACTTTGATCTCCGCGCCTGTTTCTACAGTCGCGGGCTTGGTCGCGTTTGTAGCCGTATCGCCCTTTATGCCGGGTTCGGTATCGGTAACTTCGAGATCTACGAAATAAGGCGGCTCAACGCCGAACACCTTTCCTTTATAGGAAAGTATCTTGCAGATCATATTTTCCTTTACGAATCTGAAATTATCCGAAAGCTCCGAAGCGTTTACGGGTACCATATCATATGTTTCGGGATCCATGAAATAATAAAGATCGCCGTCATTATAGCTGTATTCCATATCCTTTCTTTCAACGAAAGCCGTAGGGAATTTAGCCGTCGGGTTATAGGTTTTTTCAACAACGGAACCGGTAATCACATTTCTCACCTTAGTTCTTACGAACGCCGCGCCCTTTCCGGGTTTAACGTGCTGGAACTCTATTATCTGCATTACGTTTCCGTCTTCCTCAAAGGTCATTCCGTTTCTGAAATCGCCTGCTGTTATCATAAATATTTTACCTCCGGTAATTTTTTAGCGCGTCCCGTCATTTGCGCGGCAATACGCTCCTTATTTACATTATAACTCATTGACGTTTATTTTGCAAGTATTTTTTATCGGTTTAATAATTTTTTAACTTTTTGACGCCTATCCGCCGTTTAGCGCTCCCCCTATATCCGCACGGAAATCAATTTTTGATTTCCGTGGTGATATGACAAACGGCTGTCACAATACGATAAGTTCCTTGAGAGCCTTAGTGATATTTTCGCAGCCGTCATTTTTTATCACGACAAGGTCTTCTATGCGCACGCCAAATTCGCCCTCGATATAGATACCCGGTTCAACGGTGACGGTCATGCCCTCTGTCAGCGTTATTTTTGAATTTTGAGAAGCGTTGGGCGGTTCGTGTATCTCCATACCCACGCCGTGACCGAGAGAATGTCCGAAACATTCGCCGTACCCCGCATTTTTTATGACATCTCTTGCCGCCGCGTCAAGTTCCGCGCCTGTAATGCCCGCCCTTGCTTTATCAAGCGCGGCAAGCTGCGCTTTAAGCACCGTATCATAAACGGCTCGCATTTTTTCACTCGGCTGACCGACTGCCGCGGTGCGCGTCATATCGCTGTGATAACCGTTGACGACCGCGCCGAAGTCGAGCAGTACGAACTCGCCGTTTTGCACAGGCTTATCGCAGGGTACGCCGTGAGGGAGAGAGGTATTTGCGCCGCTCAGAGCGATAGTGTCAAAGCTCAGCGCTTCCGCGCCGTGCGAGAGCATATAATGATCCAGTTCAAGCTGTATCTCGCGTTCGGTGCGTCCCTCACAGATAAATCCGAGGATATGTTCAAATCCGCGTTCTGCGATACGCTGTGCGGCGGTGATACTCTGTATCTCCTCGGGAAATTTTTCTATCCTTATCTGAGTTATAATATCGCTCAATGCCGAGCTTGTGTCAAGCTTGCTATCCAGTTTTTTGGACAGTACCGCCGCCTCGGCAAGGGTCATGCAGTTTGCCTGCACGCTTACAACTGAAACGCCGTGTTCGGCGCAAAGTTCGTTTATCTGATCGTAAAGACCGCTGCCCGAACGCTGCAGCAGCGTCTGACAGCCCTTAGCGGTCTTTTTAGCCTTTTCGATATACCTGAAATCTATTATCAGATAAGCGGCGTCAGCGAAAACAACGAGCGTACCCGCGCTCGATTTCATCTGTGTAAAATACCTGCGGTCGATATCTGACGTTATCAGCGCACACTGACAGCTTCCCTGCATTTTTTTCTGCAAAAGTTCTATCGCGTTCATCATTCCGCACCCTCGCCGATAATATTTTTAAGCGCCTGCACACCGAGCAGGTAAGAATACTTACCGAAGCCGGCTATCTGACCCGCGCAGACGGGAGCTATCACCGACTTATGGCGGAACTCGTCGCGTGCGTGTACGTTTGACATATGCACCTCTACCACGGGTATCTTGATCGCGGCAATAGCGTCCCTTATCGCGTAGCTGTAATGGGTATACGCGCCCGCGTTAAGCACAACGCCCTTACAATCAAAGCGTGCGGCGTGCAGTTTATCTATCAATTCGCCCTCGCAGTTTGACTGAAATATCTCGCACTCCATACCGAGCGCGGCAGCCGCTTCGGTTATCTCCCGATTCACCGACTCAAAGCTGTCGCTTCCGTAATAACCCGGCTCGCGTTCACCGAGCAGATTCAGATTCGGGCCGTGCATTACAAGTATTTTTTCCATTTCGTCCACCTCGTTTTGGTTTTGGTTTATGTTTATGTTTATTCTTATGCTTGCTTTTAAATACTATCTTCTAACTTCTAATCTCTTACTTCTTACTTCTAATTCTTACCTCTAACCTCTAATTCTAACTTCTGACTTCTTACTTCTAACCTCTAACCTCTAACCTCTAATTCTAACTTCTGACTTCTTACCTCTAACCTCTAATTCTAACCTCTAATTCTAACTTCTAAAAGCCAACGTTTGCTCGGAACGCGTGTTCGCGTTTTGTGTCTCGCGAACAATTCGCTCACCTGCCCCTTAAAAGGGGCAGGCGGCTCTTGTTTGCGATTTAAATCGGCGGTTTTGACTGCGATTTTGGTTCGTTGATGTCGCTTTTCTGGTTGCTCTTTAACCCTATGTTGTATTGTTCGCCGATTTAAATTTTTGGTTGCGTTTTCTCGGTTTGGGTTGATGTGATTCCCTCTTTTGCGCCTTGACGGTGGCTCTGCCCCCGAGCCCCCGCAAGGGGAACCCCTTTAAAAAGGGTTTCCCCTTGACCCCATTCTAAACTTTTATTTCGGGCGGTTGTTGGGCGTCCTGCTTCTGACTTCTAAATTCTAAACTATGCCCGCAAAGCTATTTTGTATTTATCGGCATAGGCAGCAGCCTCATTTTTATTTATCTGCTTTAAATATATATCATCTTGCGGACACTTTCCGCTTCCTGCTTTCAGCAATTCATATTCATCATATTCCGAAAGTCCGAGCGATATAAGGATCGTGTCTATATTCTGTCTGTAAGACGGTATCAATCTTTCTTTTACCCATTGTATCGCCAGATCAGGCTCTGCTACATACATCTTTTGTTTGTAAACCATTGCTTGCATGAATATGGGATAGACCTTATACTGTGTATCTTTTCTGATGTATAATCTGAATTGTTTGTTTTCTTCATTGTATTCTACGATACCCCAGTCATGCTTATAATATGAATCCTTTATCAGCATATATTTCATAAAAGACCGCTCACTCCTTGTTCATGCGCTTCAAAAATGTATTTTTCGTTTTTCAATAGTCTGTATCTGTACTCTATCGTATTTGCAACGCTGTCCTTAACGTACTGTGGGAGATACCCGGACATTCCGTAAAAAATTGATTTTCTGAAATCAGCAGATAATGGTTTTACAACAACAGGCTTTCTTATCCCTGCTATATTTTTAAAATGGTATCCTTTGCCTATACCGTCATTGTATCGTATATCTTTCGTATAATCAAAATTTCTTATAGCATTTTCATCAAGTCCGCAGGCAGCACAAAAAGACTGTCCGTGGTCAAATAATGGAGAAAATCTGTAATTTCCGTTTCTGAGCTGTAAAACCTCTATATTGGCTGTATGTCTGTCCCTGTTGCATATAAGGCAGTCAAATACAAACATTTTATCTAAATAATCGCTTATATACGAAGAAACCGACCTTAACCTTTGTTCTATGTCCTTTCCTCCGACGTTTAAATTATACCATGTCTGTAAACTGCTTTTTGTTTCTCCTCCCTTACGAAAGTCCTCTGAATAACATAACACTGTACTAAATGTCCTGACTTCGCTGCTATTTTTTATATGCAGTCTGATCTGCCCCTCTATTAAATGATACTTTAAAACATCTATGCCAAGCATCTTGCCTAATCTGTAAGCAATTACCTCAAAGAAAGATTCATATCCTATCGGTCGGCATTCATAGCTGTCAAAATTTGATAATTTATAATATCTTGTCGGACTTACGCTTTGGTCAACAGCCTGATAATAAGAACCATTGCCTGAACCTGTCGCGTTCTTGTTATCCCAATCTAATTTTCTTAGGTCAACAGCATTCACAACAACACCCCTCTATCTGTTCTATCTGCACTATCTATATATTATCACATTTTTATTGAAAAATCAAGAAATACGTTGGTTATCCTGCTTTTCTTCCCTATTGCTCCTATTGCTGATCTTGTTCAGATTATGATTTCTTAACTCTTGCTTCTAATTCTATCTTCTTACTTCTTCTAATTCTAACTTCTTACTTCTAATTCTAACTTCTTACTTCTAATTCTAACAGCCTGAACGAAGTTCAGGCGGCTGACTTCTAACAGCCCAACGCGCTGCCGCGCGTTTTATGTCTCGCGAACAATTCGCTCACCTGCCCCTTAAAAGGGGCAGGCGGCTCTTGTTTGCGATTTAAATCGGCTTTTTGACTGCGATTTTGCGGGGGTGATGTCGCTTTTCTGTTGGTTTTTTTACCCTATGGTTTATTGTTCGCCGATTTAAATTTTTGGGGTTACGTTTTCTCGGTCTTGGTTGATATGTTTCCCTCTTTTGCGCCTTGACGGTGGCTCTGCCCCCGCACCCCCGCAAGGGGAACCCCTTTAAAAAGGGTTTCCCCTTGACCCCATTCTAAACTTTTATTTCGGGCGGTTGTTGGGACTTCTCAATTGTATGCTATACCTTATTTCTAACCTCTGAATTGCAAATAACTTTTCTTCATAGTCAATGCGTCCTCGTCCTGCGTACCCGCACTTTCACATACAAATGTCGGCGTCAGCCCTCTCTTCGCTATTATCTCCATTAACGGCTCGTACTCCGGTCCGTATCCTTGCGGATCTCCAAACGTCATGTGCTTCTTCTCCCCGCCCGGTACAGTATACATTATTTTGGAAAAATGACTGTGGAATACTTTCAGCCTTCCCTCGCCTAACTTGTCGCCTATCTTGTCCAGTATCTCCTCGTAGTCGCTTGCGCTCTTTATCGCTCCGAATCCCCGCGCATTCAGATGCCCGAAATCCACGCACGGCAAAAAACTTTCGTCCAGACTGCATAACTCCAATACCTCTTCGAGCGTGCCGAGCTGGTTGACCTTTCCCATTGTTTCGGGACAAAATATTATCTCCTCATACCCTTGCGCTGCCGCCTGCTCCCTCGCACGCTTCAGCGTGTCCTTCGCAAGTTCCAGCGCAGCCTCGCGGCTCATCTTCGAGCATGAACCGCTGTGTATTACTATCCTTTCCGCGCCTATCCGCTTTGCCGCGTCGCAGGATTGCAGTATGTAGTTTATCGAATTGTCGCGCTTTTCCTCCTCAACGCTTGACAGCGATATGAAATACGGCGCGTGCAGCGACATGGTTATGCCGTATTTGACGGCATTTTCTTTCAGGCTTTCGGCAAGCTTGTCGCTTACCCGTACCCCTCTTCCGCATTGGTATTCATAGTGGTCAAGTCCCATTTTGCTTAAATATTCTGGCGCGTCCGCCGCCGATCTATGCTTTGCGGCAAACGCTTCACTTCCTCCCGCAGGACCGAATCTTGCGTTCATTTTTATATTACCTCCGTCTATCTTCCGCCGCGCTGCTTTTCGGGTCTTGGCGGTAAAAACAACTTTTCTATGCTCCGCTTGAATCTGAACGGCAGACTTGTTTCAGGCTCTATGGGGAAAACAAATATCGAGCGTATCCCCATAAGATTGCAGCCGAGTACATCTGTAAATATCTGGTCGCCCACTGCCGCGATATTTTTATTTTCCATACCCATTATCTTTTTAGCCTTGATATACCCTATCGGCAGCGGCTTTGCGCCCCTCGGTACAAAGTCTAAATTCAGCTGCCGCGCGAACGGCGTCACCCGCTCGGCGGAATTATTTGAAACTATCATCAGCCTTATCCCCGCCCCGCGCATTTTTTCAAGCCATTCAAGGCTGCTCTGCGGCGCGGCGGGGTCATTATGCTTGGTAAGCGTGTTGTCAAGGTCGAGTATCAGACCCTTTATCCCCTTTCGCTTTAAAAATTCGGGCGTTATATCGCCTATTTTATCAAAAACATACGTTGGTTTAAAGATCATAACGTTCCTCCCCGAATCGCACCGGAATTATTCCCCCGTCCGCAGACGCAAAAGAAAAAGCGGGCGCTGCCGCTGTTGGCAACTGCCCGCTTGTAAAGATCAATATTTGCGCTTACGAGCAGCTTCAGATTTCTTCTTGCGCTTTACCGAAGGCTTTTCGTAGTGTTCTCTTTTGCGAACCTCGGCGATAACGCCGTCCTTCGCGCACGATCTCTTGAAACGCTTTAGAGCGGTGTCTAAGCTTTCATTCTTACCTACGCGGATTTCTGCCATGATCATTCCCTCCCTTTGCCGCCATTGACAGAGCAGCTGCACATTGACCGATATGTTGGCGGTGATGATGGAAGAACAGCGTCTTGTTTACTAAGGCGCGATCCGCGGTGATTATGACCGCACTCTGCCCGGTATCACATATCGTCTTGTTTTATGTGTAACTATAGATTTTATTATACAATATTTTTTTCGTATTGTCAATAGCTTTTTAGAAAATATCTTTATTATTTTACGCTTTTTTTAGCCAAAACTCTTATTTTACGACAATATTTACCAGCTTGTCGGGTACGGCTATCTCTTTAACGGTCGTTTTGCCCTCGCAGGCGGCGGCTATTTCGGGCTGAGCCTTCGCAAGGCGTATCATTTCTTCCTTGTCCGCACCCTTGGGTATGCTTATCCTGCATTTTATCCTGCCGTTTATCTGGCAGACTATCTCAACGCTTGCTTCTATGCAGAGCGCTTCGTCCCATTCCGCCCACGGCTGTTCGCTGAGTACGCCCTCGCAGCCTATTGCCTGATAAAGCTCCTCGCTTATATGCGGCGCAAACGGATAAAGTATTATCAGCAGGTCGCGCATCTCTTTTTTGGTTATCTCGCCGACCTCGTATATGTCGTTGAGCAGCGTCATCATCGCGGCAATGGCGGTGTTGAACTTCATGCTCTCTATGTCCTCGCTGACCTTTTTGATGGTACGGTGCATAGCCCCGCGCAGCTTGTCGCTGTAGTCGTCACCGTCAACAAGCTTGTCCTGCAATGCCCATACGCGGTCTAAGAAACGGCGGCAGCCTTTTACGCTGCTGTCGCTCCACGGAGCGGATTTTTCATAATCGCCCATAAACAGTACATAAAGCCTCAGCACGTCCGCGCCGTAATCTCTTACAACGTCGAGCGGGTCTATTACATTGCCGCGCGATTTGGACATCTTTTCGCCGTCAGGACCTAAGATAAGACCCTGCGCGGTACGCTTTGCATACGGCTCGGAGGTGTTGACAAGTCCGAGGTCGTATAAGAATTTATGCCAGAAGCGCGAATAGATCATATGCCTTGTAACGTGTTCCATTCCGCCGTTATACCAGTCAACGGGCATCCAGTATTCGAGCGCTTCCTTGGACGCAAACTCCTTGTTATTATGCGGGTCGCAGTAACGCAGAAAATACCATGACGAACCCGCCCACTGCGGCATGGTGTCCGTTTCACGCTTTGCCGCCGCGCCGCATTTGGGGCAGGTGCAGTTTACAAAGCTGTCTATCTTCGCAAGCGGACTTTCTCCGTCAGTACCCGGCTCAAAATTCTCAACGGGCGGCAGCTTCAGCGGCAGTTCGTCATAGGGTACGGCGACCATTCCGCAGTGCGGGCAATGTACTATCGGTATCGGTTCGCCCCAATAACGCTGGCGGTTGAACGCCCAGTCTTTCATCTTATACTGTACGCCCTTTTCTCCGCAGCCCTTTTGCGCGAGTATGCCGAGCATTTTTTCGATAGCGTCCTTTTTATTCGTAATGCCGTTAAGTTCGCCCGAATTTACCATTTCTCCGTCGCCGGTATAGGCTTCCTTGGAAATATCTCCGCCCTTTATTACCTCGATTATATCTATGCCGAATTTTTTGGCAAACTCATAGTCTCTCGTATCATGCGCGGGAACAGCCATGATAGCGCCCGTGCCGTAGCCCATCATAACATAATCGGAAATATATATCGGTATCTCCTTTTCGGTAATGGGGTTTATCGCGGTCAATCCGTCTATCCTTACACCCGTTTTATCCTTTACAAGCTGTGTACGCTCGAACTCGCTCTTTTTGGCGCACTCCGCCTTATACGCGTCCAGTTCGCCGATATTGGCAATGCTGTCACGGTATTTTTGTATAAGCGGGTGTTCGGGGGCAATTACCATAAATGTAACACCGTAGAGCGTATCGGGGCGGGTGGTGTATATCCTCAGTTTTTCGTCAAACTGTTTTATATCAAAATTAACGAACGCGCCTGTCGACCTGCCTATCCAGTTTACCTGCTGGAGTTTGATATTCGGCAGATAGTCCACCGTTTCAAGACCTTCGAGCAGCTTATCGGCGTACTCGGTTATCCGCAGATACCATACCTCTTTGGTTTTCTGGATTATATCGCTGTGGCAGACGTCACACTTGCCGCCCTGCGAATCCTCATTTGAAAGCACGACCTTACAGCTCGGGCAGTAATTGACGAGCGTTTTATCGCGGAAAACGAGTCCGTTCTCGAACATTTTTAAAAATATCCACTGCGTCCACTTGTAATAATCCTCGTCAGTGGTGTCGATAACTCTCGACCAGTCGAAGGAAAATCCTACCTTTTTAAGCTGCTGAGTAAACTTGACGATATTCTCGTCAGTCACCTGTCTGGGGTGTACCCCCGTCTTTATCGCGGTATTTTCGGTCGGCAGACCATAGGCGTCAAAGCCTATCGGGAAAAGCACGTTATAACCCTGCATTCTTCTCTTTCGGCTTATTACCTCCAGACCCGAATACGCCTTGATATGTCCGACGTGCATACCGTGTCCCGATGGATATGGAAACTCCACCAGTCCGTAAAATTTCTTTTTGGAGGTATCATCGCTCGCCTTGAACGTGCCGTGCTCCTCCCAGTATTGCTGCCATTTTTGCTCGACAGCCGCAAAATCATAATTTTTCATTTTTAGATATCATATCCTTTCCTTTTATATGATAAAACGTTTTTTTCAGATCCATAAACGCGGCGCTGTTAGATATTAAGAACGCTTACGCTTTTAAGAAATAAGAGGTTAGAGAGCGCCTTCGGCGCTTTAGTCTGAGCAAAGCTCAGACGGTTCAGCCCACGCCGTTGGTAAAGTGCTGTTTTACGGCGGGGTTGGTGCAAAGCGTCACCGCACAGCATATGTCGATTATCCCCTCGAGCAGATAAAGCCAGTTTGAGCCGATATTTGAGATATTATCGGGCAGATGTATAAGTGCTATAACGGCAAGCACTGCGGCTATTATATAATTTGTAAATTTGAATCCGCAGTAGAGAAATACCGCCATTACCGCGCCGATCAGTATATCTTTTACGGAAAATGCGCCGACAATGCCGTTGAGTATCGCTTTTCCTACCGCGTACGCGCCTATGCCGCAGGCTATCGACCTGCCTGTGCTGTTATTGGTATTCATCAGTCATCACTCCTTGATATAATCGCTTATGTCGATATCTTCGCCGTCGCTCCACAGCTTTTCGAGATTGTAAAAATCTCTCGTTTCCTTATAAAAAACATGGACAACGATATCGCCGTAATCTAAAATTATCCATGTCGCGCCCGCATAGCCCTCCTCGCGTATCGGCGGGGTATCTTTCAGCTTTAACTGATATTCCACCTCGTCGGCAAGCGCCTTGGTATGCGTGTTGGACGTTCCGTTTGCGATTATGAAATAATCCGCAACTATCGTCAGGTCGCGTATCTTTATCAGCCTGATGTCCTCCGCCCTCTTTGAATCGAGCGCCTTTATTATCGCGCCAAGCTGTTCGTCCTGCGTTAATTTACTCATGCGTATCTTCTCCTTTTTTTCCCTTTGCTTTATTCAAAAGCGCTTTATTCAAAAGCGCAAATTCGTTGTATGCCTCGATAGTACACGGCGGTATGGTATTGCCCTTTTCCGCGCTGTCGCAGACAGAAAATCTCAATGCTTCAAGCATACCCTTTTCAAGGCTCGTATGGGCGTATTTGCGCATTTTCTTTACGTCCTTATAATCCCTGTCCGCGCTGACAAGATCGGCAAGATAAATTATCTGGCAAAGCTTGCTCATGCCGCCTGCTCCGACCGTGTGGTATCTCACGGCAAGAAGTATCTCCTGATCGGCTATGCCGAATTTTTCTCTTAAAAGCTGTGCGCCCGCTATCGCGTGAAGCAGCGGCGGACTTTCCAGTTCAACAGCGCTCACGTTCAGTTCGCTCCTTGACGCAAGCTCCTTTTGCTTTCTTCGCGGCAGTTCCTTTGCTATATCGTGCGTCAAGCCCGCAAAGCGTGCTCTTACTGGGTCTTCGCCGTACATGAGCGCAAGTTCCGCCGCCATATCCGCAACGTTGCAGGAATGTATAAACCGCTTCCTGCTGAGATTATCCTTTAAAAATCCTCTTATCGTATCGTCCGTCATTTATTATTCCAACCTTAGTCCGTACAGATTTTCCTTTATTATATACTCAGCCGCTCGGCGGCCGAGATATTTTTCCAAAAATTTGATATCGCCCCGCGCCGCCGCCTGACGCACCTGCG
>CANPYF010000032.1 GCA_947587925.1 uncultured Ruminococcus sp. | reverse complement strand
CGTGCGTCTTTAACTCTGTAAGTCGGCTATCTGAAAATCAGTGGGGGGTTAATGAAGGGGTTTTGCTATTTACTATACAAGATATATTATTGCTCGTCATTTTTGCCGAGTATTTTCACGATCTCCGATATAAGGTCGGGTATCTGCTGTTTGGCGCTTATATCAACAGAAAAACCTTCACGCGCTCCCTGAATGAACCTTAGCCGCTGACCGTATTCGGCGATAAGATTCTGAGCGCTTTGCGGCTGCATATCTTTCAGATAGAATGTGACCTTTTCGCCCCGCTGTGTTATTTCCTTTACGCCCGCGGCGGCGGCGGTATTTCTTGTCAGGGCAATGCTTATAAGCCCGAGTACGGGCTTTGGCGGATCGCCGTATCGGTCGATAAATTCGTCCGTGACGTCCAACGAATCTTCGTATGAGGTGATAGAGGCTATCTTACGGTAAGCGTCTATCCTCAGCGCACTGCTTTCGATATATTCTCTCGGGATATAAGCGTCAACGGTTATATCTATAATGCAGTCTTCGGGCGAGGGCGGCGGCGCTTCTCCCTTTTGCTCCGCGACAGCTTCTTCAAGCATTTGAAGATACATATCATAGCCTACGGCTTCCATATGCCCGTGCTGTTTTCCGCTCAATATAGAGCCTGCGCCGCGTATTTCAAGGTCGCGCATGGCAATGTGGAATCCCGAACCGAATTTGGTAAATTCTTTTATGGCTTCAAGCCTTTTTGCCGCTATCTCGCTGATGACCTTTCCGCGCCTGAACGTAAAATACGCGTAAGCGCGTCTGCTCGAACGTCCGACCCTTCCGCGCAGCTGATAAAGCTGCGACAAGCCGAGCATATCGGCGTCCTCAATGATAAGCGTGTTGACATTTGAAACATCAACGCCCGTTTCGATAAGCGTTGTGCAGACAAGCACATCTATTTCGCCCTCGATAAGCTGCCGCCAGATCTCACTCAATTCATTTTCGCTTATCCTGCCGTGGGCAATGCCTATCCTTGCCTCGGGTACGAGTTCGGCAAGCCTTGCCGCCGTGCGCTGTATGGTGTCTATCCTGTTGTGTATATAATAGACCTGACCGCCGCGCCTGAGTTCTTTCGAGATCGCCTGCGCGATAACGCCGTCGTTATGTTCAACGACATAGGTCTGTACAGGCCGCCTGTCCTGCGGCGGCTCGTCTATCACCGACATATCGCGAATGCCCGAAAGCGCCATGTTCAGCGTTCGGGGTATAGGCGTAGCCGAAAGGGTAAGCACGTCTACGCCGTTGAAAAGCTCTTTAAGACGCTCCTTTGCGGCAACTCCGAATCGCTGCTCCTCATCTATTATGACCAGACCCAGATCCTTGAATTTTACGTCCTTTTGCACAAGCCTGTGCGTGCCGATAAGAATGTCTATCGTGCCGCGCTGCAGTTCGCGGATTATCTGCTTTTGCTGCGTGGGTGTACGGAATCGGCTGAGCAGTTCCACCTTGATAGGGAAGTGCTCAAAACGTTTTATTGCCGTCTGATAATGCTGCCATGCAAGCACCGTTGTCGGCACAAGTACCGCAGTCTGCTTTGAATCGAGTACACATTTAAACGCCGCACGCAGCGCGACCTCCGTCTTGCCGAATCCCACATCACCGCAGAGCAGTCTGTCCATAGGCGTCGGGCGCATCATGTCGTCCTTTATTTCTTGGATACACCGCAGCTGATCGTCCGTTTCCTGATAGTCAAAACGTTCTTCAAAATCAGCCTGCCAGTCGTTGTCGGGCGAAAAGGCAAAGCCTTTTGCCTGCTGCCGCTGAGCGTAAAGTTTTGTCAGTTCCTGCGCCATATCCTTTACCGCCGTGCGGACGCGGCTGCGCGTTCTCTGCCACTCCGAAGAGCCGAGTTTGTGCAGCTTTACATGGCTGTCATCAGCGCCGCCGATATATTTGGATATAAGATCAAGCTGCGTAACGGGTACGAAAAGTACATCACTGCCCGCGTAGTTTATTTTGATATAATCCTTTTTTACGCCGTGCGTTTCAAGGCTTTTGATACCTGCGTATCTTCCTATGCCGTGCATATAGTGAACGACAAGATCGCCGACGGCGATATCGCTGAGCGAACGTATTTCCTCGCCTTTTTTATGCTTGGGCTTTTTTCGCTTTGCGGTTTTTGCTTTAAGCTGGGTTATGACGGCGCATTTTATTTCGGGATAATCAAATCCCGAAGAAAGCGAACCCGTTTTTACATACACCCGTCCCGCCTGCGGCGATATATCTTCATTATCTCCGACAGCTATAGCGTCAAATCCGTCCTGCACAAGGTCGCTTACTATTATCGGCAGCGTTTTTTCAGAGCCTGCAAGCAGTACCGCGCTGTAGCCGTTGTCCGTATATTCATGAAGTTCTTCGTTAAGGGCGATCATTCCGCCGCCCCAGCCGGATGTCTGACGGCAGTCGGAGTTGATGAGCCGCTTGAACCGTATGTCGGAATTTTGCCTCATGAATGTATCGAGAAATGCGCACGGCAAAGACAGCATAGCCGAGGTGAGCTGTGACGGAGAGGTCATGATAAATCCCTCAACAGCGGAAAAAAGCGTTCCGCTTTCATAAAGCGGTTTGATGTACTCGCCGTACATGGCAAGATAATTTTTAAGATTCTCGCACATTGACGTATATTCCGAAACAAGGCAGACGCCGTTTTTAAAATAATCAAAAACGAACGCGGGGCTGTCATAAGCAAGGTTATAGTATTTATCCGCATTGGACAGCGTTATGCCCGCCGCGGCATATTCTGCGTCCGCGCGAAGCTGAAAGCGAATATTTTCCGCAGCCCGTCCCTTTGCTTTTTCGCCGAGTTTGGTTATAAGTTCCGAAAGTTCCGCTCCTGACGGGAAGAGTATCTCCAGCGCGGGGGAGATCAGCGCTTTTTCAAGTTTCTCCGTGCGCCGCTGCGTTTCGGTATCAAAAAAGGAAAGGCTGTCTACCTCGTCCCCCCAGAGTTCAAGTCTTATCGGATTTTGTTCCGAAACGGGGAAGATGTCCACCACAGAACCCCTGACAGAAAACTGCGCCTGACCCTCCACCATATCGCAGCGCGAATAGCCGCCCGAAATAAGCTTTTTTGAAAGCTCCTCCAAGGGTATCTCGTCCCCTACGGCTATGGCAAAGGTATATTTATCAAGTACATCTTTGGGAATGGTAGCCTGCACGGCGGCGGAAGCGGAAACGCACAATACTTTGCGTTCTCCTCTGCTGATAAGCGAAAGCGCTTCTATCCTGCGGCGTTCGTATTCTCTCGATACTCCCTCCATAGGGGTAAAGACGTATTCCTTTTCGGGGAAAACGCAGGCGCGGGGTCTTTCGCACAATGTGTTGATGTCGTCTGCGGCTTTGACGGCTGCCGATTCGTCCGCGCAGATCATGAGGACGGGGGTATCGGACGAAAGCGCCGCCGCGATATGCGCTTTGTGTACGGCGGATACGCCGGTAAGTGAAACGGGTGTGTAGCCGCCCGATATCGTATCGTAAAGATCGTTGAAAAATCCGGTTTTACGGATAATATTTTCAAATATATTCATTTGCAGATTACCTGTTATTTATTATAAAGATTCATAGCTTCGGAAATTTTTCCGTTCACGATAAGTTCTGCTGCGGCGCATACATCGTCAAGGCGTGAGTCGAACGCGCTGCGCTGCTGTTCGTTGAATTTTCCGAGTACCCAATCGGCAAGATCATAGTCGGGGTGAGGTTTAGCGCCGACACCGAGTTTTATACGCGGAAATTCTTCGCTGTCACAGAGCGCGATTATGCTTTTTATTCCGTTATGTCCGCCCGCGCTGCCCTTGCGTCTTATCCTGATATGGGACGGTTCGAGCGATATGTCGTCAAATATCACCAGCAGATTTTCGATCGGTATTTTATAATAATCAAGCGCCTGAGATACAGCTTCTCCGCTGTTGTTCATATACGTTTCGGGTTTGAGCACAAGACAACGGACGCCGCCTATCTCAGCTTCTGCGCAGAGAGATCTGAACTTATGCGAGCTGAAGGTAAACCCGTATTTGGCGGCAAGTGCGTCAACAGCCATATAGCCCGCATTATGCCGCGAATTTTCGTATTGTATACCGGGATTTCCGAGTCCTGCTATAACGAATGACAATTTTTTATTTTTTGGCGTATTATTTGCCGAAATTCTTTCAAATGCGTCCCAGATACTCATTATTTTTTCTCCTGTTATTTCTGTTATATTCTTAAAAGTAAATTATGTATATATTATACCACAAATAATATTAATTTTCAAGTGCAAAATTAACAGGGTATAGTATTTTGTATTATCCGTCTTCTCCCCCCGCCTGCATCAATGGAAAAAACGAATTGTCCCACTCTGCAAGCTTAAACTGCCAAGGTATGGCATTGATAAAAATATCAAAAAAAGGCATATTAAGTCTTGTTGAATAATGGTGTAAAAATGCACAAAACATCGAACATATTTTCGTTTAATTATACTATTGTAGATGTTTTTTTTAGATGATATAATAAATGATGTACATTTAAAAACAGTAACGATCAGGAGGATAAATAATGCAGGGAAATAAAATAGTTATCCGCGGAGCGCGTGAGCATAATCTGAAAAATGTAGACCTGACTATACCGCGCGATAAACTTATAGTTATAACCGGTCTGAGCGGTTCGGGAAAATCTTCTCTTGCGTTTGACACTATTTTTGCGGACGGACAGCGGAGATATATGGAATCGCTTTCATCATATGCGCGTCAGTTTCTCGGTCAGATGGAAAAACCTGACGTTGATTCCATAGAAGGACTTTCACCTGCTATTTCAATAGATCAGAAGACTACTTCAAAAAACCCGAGGTCAACGGTCGGCACGGTCACTGAAATATATGACTATCTGCGTCTGCTTTATGCGCGTATAGGCGTGCCGCATTGCCCTGTATGCGGAAGAGAGATAAGACAGCAGTCGGTAGATCAGATCGTGGATAAAATAATGGAACTGCCCGAAAAGACCAAGATACAACTGCTTGCGCCTATAGTAAGCGGCAGAAAGGGAGAGCATAAGCGGGAGCTTGAAAAAGCTAAAAAGGCAGGATATGTGCGTGTACGCATTGACGGAGAAATATACGATCTTGACGAGGAAATAAAACTTGATAAAAATAAAAAGCATATAATAGAGATAGTTGTCGACAGGCTTGTTATAAAAGAGGGGATAGAGAGCAGGCTTACGGATTCTGTCGAAACGATAAATACGCTTACGGGCGGGCTTATCGTTGCCGATGTTATAGGCGGCGAGCAGATGCTTTTTTCAACGAGTTATTCCTGCCCCGAACACGGCGTTTCAATGCCCGAACTTGCCCCGAGAATGTTTTCATTCAATAATCCGTTCGGCGCTTGTCCTACTTGCACGGGTCTGGGCGTATTTAAAAAGGTCGATCCCGACATAGTCGTACCCGACAAGGAACTTTCCATAAGAGAGGGCGCGATAAAAGCAAGCGGCTGGAATTCGCTCGGCGAGGATTCCATAGCCATGAATTATTATGAGGCTATCTCGCGCGAATACGGGATCTCGCTTGATGTTCCCGTAAAGGATCTTACAAAGGAAGAACTTGACATTTTTCTTTACGGAACAAACGGCAGACAGCTTGATCTGCAAAGGGGAGTAGGTTGGTTCGGAGAGATATACAACGCTTCGTTCGAGGGCGTTATCAATAATCTTGAACGCAGATATAACAAGGAAAATGTCACCGATGCGGCAAAAGCGGAGCTTGAAGGCTATATGAGCGAATTTGCCTGCCCCGACTGCCATGGAAAAAGACTGCGCTCGGACAGTCTTGCGGTAACGGTCGGCGGCATGGATATTTATAGTCTGACCGAACTTTCGGTAACGCAGGCGCTTGAATTTTTCGATGACCTTAAACTGACGGAGCGCGAAAAAATAATAGGCGAGCGCATAATAAAGGAGATAAAAGAACGTCTGGGATTCCTTAACAGCGTGGGACTTGAATATCTTACCCTTGCGCGTTCGAGTGGAACGCTGTCGGGCGGAGAAAGCCAGAGGATAAGGCTTGCGACACAGATAGGCTCTTCACTTATGGGAGTGCTGTATATTCTTGACGAGCCGTCTATCGGACTTCATCAGCGTGACAATGATAAGCTGATAGCAACGCTGAAGCGTCTGCGCGATCTTGGAAATACGCTGATAGTTGTCGAGCATGACGAGGATACTATGCGCGCGTCTGATTTTATAGTCGACGTCGGACCGGGCGCGGGCGTTCACGGCGGCGAGATAGTGTGCGCGGGATCTGTAGATAAAATAATGAAGTGCAAAAATTCAATTACGGGCAAGTATCTTTCGGGTAAAATAAAAATACCCGTTCCCGAAAAACGCAGGAGCGGCAACGGCGGGTATCTTACCGTAAAGGGGGCTTCGGAAAACAATCTTAAAAATATAGATGTGAGCATACCTCTCGGTACATTTACCTGTGTTACGGGCGTATCCGGTTCGGGTAAATCCTCGCTTGTAAATGAAATAATCAGCAAGGAACTGTCGCAGAAACTTAACCGCGCAAGAACGCGCCCCGGAAAATTCAAGTCTATGGAGGGCTTGGAACTGCTCGATAAGGTCATACACATAGACCAGTCGCCGATAGGCAGGACGCCGCGTTCAAATCCTGCGACATATATAGGCGTATTTTCCGATATAAGAGAACTTTTTGCAAGCACCGCTGATGCAAAACAGCGCGGATACGGCGCGGGAAGATTTTCCTTTAACGTCAGAGGAGGACGCTGCGAAGCCTGCGAGGGCGGCGGTATACTGAAAATAGAAATGCACTTTCTGCCTGATGTATATGTTCCCTGCGAGGTCTGCGGCGGCAAAAGGTATAACCGCGAAACGCTCGAAGTGAAGTATAAGGGCAAGACGATATATGATGTACTTGAAATGACGGTCGAAGAGGGAGTACAGTTTTTTGAAAATATCCCGTCAATAAAGCGCAAGCTTGGTACGCTTGCCGAGGTGGGTCTCGGATATATCAAGATAGGACAGCCTGCGACGACGCTTTCGGGCGGTGAAGCGCAGCGCGTCAAGCTTGCGGCGGAGCTTTCAAAGCGTGCAACGGGAAAAACCTTCTATATCCTTGACGAACCGACAACGGGACTTCATTCCGCCGACGTACACAGGCTTATCGAGGTCTTGCAGAAACTTGCCGATACGGGAAATACCGTGCTTGTCATCGAGCATAATCTTGACGTGATAAAATCCGCGGATTATCTGATAGATCTTGGTCCCGAGGGCGGCGATAAAGGCGGTCAGGTAGTGTTTAAGGGAACTCCCGAACAGGCTGCCGAATGCGAGGATTCCTACACGGGTCAATACCTCAAAGGCATTTTAAGCAAATAAAAACAAATAAAAATAAGATCCGAAGCAGTTCACTTTTATCCGCTTCGGATCTTTTGTTATCATATGACGTAATTATCGGGCGCATCGCTGTGTTCGAGTATCTGTGCTAAGGTTATGGAATCTACCACATCGGATATCGCCTTGTCGAGCTGTTTCCACACAAACAGCGTTTCGCAGTGCTGACTGCGCGGACATTGATTTACCTCGTCCTCAAGGCAGGAAACGGGGCAGAGCGACCCCTCCGCCGCCCGCAGTATCATACCCACCGTATAATTTTCGGGCGGACCTGACAGCCTGTAGCCGCCCTGTGCGCCGCGCACGCTTTTGACAAATCCGGCACGGATAAGCACGGTGATTATCTGTTCGAGGTATTTTAAGGAAATATTCTGCCGTTCCGATATTTTTTTGAGCGCAACGGTATTTCCGTTTACGCTTGAACGCGCAAGCTCGGTCATAAGCCTGAGCGCATATCTGCCCTTTGTAGAGATATACATTTTTTCTCCTCCTGTGATCTATTATTTTATTTTTTGTATTTTCCAAAATTGCTTACCGTCAGCGGGGTCAAACGGTTTGATAACGGCGGCTGACGAACGGCGGGCTGCCGCAGCCTGTTCAAAGCGCGTATGCTCAGCCATAATGCGGAATATGCAGCCGTCTTTGCAGGCGGCTCGGAAGCGTTTTCTTTTTGAAATTTTTTTGGAAAAGGTCAGATCCGAAAGCAGGTATTCGTCACTGTCGTCTGCTTTAAGCGAAAAAGTGCCGTCTGCGTAAAGTTTTACCGTATAGCTGTCATGTCCCATCAACGGCTTGCCGTAAACGGTATCAGTGATCGAATATTTTTCACCCGATAAAAGATAACCTTCGGTTTTATTTGCGCAGTCATAGTAAAAGCATATCATCATTGCCGCCGCAGCCTGCACCGCCGTGGGTATCATGTTATCCGCCGCCCGCTTAAAATCGCGCTTATCGAGCGTTTTTAAAGCCTGTGAAAAGCTGTTTGAAAGGGTACACAACCCGTTGAGCGTGTCCTCAAAACCGCCGTCAAAGGATATATCGTCTGACAAGCAGGTATTGTCGGCAGCGTGTTCGGAAACGGTATCAGAAAATTTTTCAAACGAATAATGAACATTCTTGGGATCTTTAAAATATTTCATATTCGCCGTGTGAACGGGACAGCAAATGTCCTCTGCAAAATGCAGCGCCCTGCCGAACACCTCTTCGGCGTCTTCAAATTTATTGCTTTTATACAGTCCGAGAGCGCTTGTATAATTTTCTTCAAGACTTGTTCTTGCGCTTTTTGCAAAGCTTCCGAGACGGTTTTTATAATACCCCCCGACCGCGCCGAGCTTTTTGCCGTTTGCGTCGGAGCAGGAGTAATAATGTGCGCCCGCTCCTTTATCCATATCCGAAATGTTATCGGGATCGGTGCAGCCTTTAAACAGCCTTTGAGCAAAGCGTTCATAAAACTCTGCTATTGGTTTTTTGCCTTCCTTTTTCAGCAGCGTCAGCGCATTTTTGGTGATATTGATATGAGTAGGGGAGAACCACGCATATGCTCTGACGGGTCGTGCGGCGACTGCGATAGCAGTTGCCGTTGCTGCGGCAACTGTAGCGACCGCGATAGCAGCTGACATTATCAAAGGCTTCATGAAGAGATATTCCTCCTATGCCGATATGAATATATTTATATTATAGCATAATATTATCGCTTTGTCAACGGTTTTTGCGGTGCACGAAGGCGCCGCAAAAACTAAAATTCGCCGGAGGCGAATTTCCCCCTTCTCCTTATGTTTTCGTTAGAGAACGCCGTTGGCGAATTTTCCCCCTCCTCCTCATGTTTTTTCGTTAGGACGTGCAGTAGGCGAATTTCCCCTACTCCTCCTTATGTTTTCGTTAGGACGTGCCGTAGGCGAATTTCCTACCACTCCTACCTGCCTTTTCACGAATCGCGCGGTATGCCGACGCATATAATCAATTGAAAAGAAAAATGAAAGGCGTATCGGGCGTGTTTGAAATACATATCGGTGAAGTCGGGATAAGACTTTACTTCGGTTTTTTTGCTGTTATATTGTTATTTTTTTATATAAGCGGACAGCAGCAGGCTATGATAGCCGCTGCTCTGATAAGCTGTCTATTGCACGAAATGGGGCATATCGCCGCAATGTGCCTGTTTTCACAGCCGCCCGATAAAATATGCTTTTACGCGGGCGGGATAAAAATAATACCTAAAAAGTATACAATAGAAAAACGCTCGGTATCTCTTGTGATATATTCCGCAGGCTGTGCGGTAAATTTTCTTCTTGCGGCTGTATCCTATTATATGGGTCAGCAGAACTTTTCGCAGATAAATTTTGCGCTCGGCGCGTTTAATCTGCTGCCTTTTTCATATTTTGACGGCGGACGGCTGATAAGCCTTTATGCAAGCCAATTCGCAAGAAAAACGGCGGCGGTCATATTCGGGGCGGTCTTTGCGTATGCGGCATTAACGAGCGGTACGGCTGCCGCGCTGCTGCTTGCTTTCGCACTTTTTGCCGAAGCGGTCATGAGCGGCTGATACTCGGCTTATAAAAAAAGCATAACACAGCTTTAAAGGCTTGTTATGCTTTACGCATTTTTATTTATCTCTCCTGCGCAGTTCCCAGAAAACTACCGCGCTTGCCGCCGCGACATTCAGCGAATCCACCCCGTGCGACATAGGTATCTTTACGGTGCAGTCGCAGGCTGATATTGTGCTGTCCAAAAGTCCCTCGCCCTCCGTTCCGAATACCACCGCAAGTTTGTCCGCATTATGCAGCGCGGGCGAATCTATAGCCGCCGTATCGTTGCGGAGCGCCATTGCCGCTGTCATAAATCCGAGTTCGGTCAGCCGCTTGATATAATCGGGAGAATTGCCGCTCAGATACGCCCACGGTATCTGAAAGACCGTACCCATGCTCACCCGTATGCTGCGTCTGTATAACGGGTCGCTGCAGCCGTCTGTGAGCAATACCGCGTCAAAGCCCAGCGCAGCCGCTGAGCGGAATATCGCGCCGATATTCGTCTGATTCATTATATTTTCAAGCAGGGCTATCCGTTTTGCGGTTTGCAGTATTTTATCGGCAGAAGCGTTTTTGCGTCTGCGCATGGCACAAAGCGCGCCCTGCGTCAGCTTATATCCCGTAATGCTTGTCAGCAGTTCACTGTCGGCGGTATACACGGGTATATTTTCACAGCGTGAAATAATGTCCTTGCCCTGTCCGTTTATGTATTTTCTTTCCATCAGCAGAGATATCGGCTGATACCCCGCATCAAGTGCGCGGCGTATGACCTTCGGACTTTCGGCAATGAATAATCCCGGTTCGGGCTCGTAATATCTGAGCAGATGTACCTCGGAGGTCGAGCAGAACGGTTCAAGTTCGGGCAGATTAAGATCGTTTATTTCAATTATTTTCGACATAAGCTTTTACCTCCCGCATAACGCCGTTTGCCGACCGATAATAATATATAGATAATAATACAGAATTAAGAGCTTGACTCTGCTTTTGCAGTGTCAAGCTCTTTTAAAAGGCGTACATTGCCATTGTTTAAGCACAAGCCGCCCTCATACTGGCGGAGACGGTGAGATTCGAACTCACGAGCCCGAATGGGCTAACGCATTTCGAGTGCGCCCCGTTATGACCACTTCGATACGTCTCCATAACAATAAAGATTATACCACAATTGATCGCTTGTGTCAATATGCAGGCGCATTTTTTACATTTTATTAAAAATTATATCTTAAAAAAATCCATTGAAATTATTATTCAAATACGGTATAATATTAAAGTAGGCTCACATGGCAAAAGGAATTTATCGGAAGGGGACGGGCAGATGAAACAGGTCATGATAGGTAAAAATGACGCGGGACAGCGGGCAGATAAATTTTTTGAAAAGACCTTCCCGTCGCTCCCCAAAAGCGCCATGTATAAATACATACGCAAAAAAAGCATAAAATGCAACGGCAAGCGCATGGAAATATCCCAAAGGCTGTGCGAGGGCGATGTGATATCCATGTATATCAACGATGATTTTTTTATAGGCAGCAAATTTGACGATAACGCAAATGATGATAAAGTCTTGGAATTTCTTGCCGCGCCGAATAAAATATCGGTGATATATGAGGACGAAAATATACTTCTTGCCGACAAGCCGTCGGGTATAGCCGTCCATGACGACGAAAGCTGCTCGGCAGATACTCTTATAAACCGTATCAGACATTATCTTTATGATAAAGGCGAGTATCTGCCGCAAAACGAGCAAAGCTTTGCTCCCTCGCTCTGCAACAGATTGGACCGCAATACTCAGGGCATTGTCATATGCGCAAAAAATGCCGAGGCGCTGAGGATAATGAACGAGATAATAAAGGAGCGTTTTATCCGTAAAAGCTATCTGTGCATTACGGCAGGCATACCTCAAATAAAAAGCGCAAGGCTTAAAGCCTATCACAGGCGTGATGAAAAAACCAAGACCGTTTATATCAGCGACACGCCCGAAACCGGTTCAAAGACCGTTATTACGGAATACAGGGTAATTGCCGAGGATAAGCAAAAGCAGCTTGCGCTGCTTGAAGTTGGTCTGATAACGGGAAGAACACATCAGATACGCGCCCACCTTGCGCATATCGGCTGCCCGATACTCGGTGACGGAAAATATGGTATAAACAAGCTCAACCGTGCGTATAATGTAAAGACCCAGGCGCTTTGTTCATATAAGACGGAATTTGATCTTTCGGACAGAAAAGAAGATATGCTGAGTTATCTGGATAAAAAAGTATTTTATTCGCAAAAACCGTGGTTTGTCCAAAGTTTTTTCCCGAACTCAGATCTTGGGATCTTTTAGTATCGGCATAAGCCTGTGCCTGCGGAATAATATTTTTTAATTTCGCCAAGCGGAGTAATATTGCATCTAAAATATATTATTTCCGCCCGATAAACCATAACGCAGATCATAAAACCAATTAACATTTTTGTGTTGTGGAAACTCAACAAAAAAGTGTATCAGCATTTGTTACATAACACAATAATTTTAAAAGTTATGTGATATTTTTAAGGTTTTTGTAGAAAATACTTGCAAAATGATAAAAAATATGATATAATAGTACTGCTGTTTTGGTCGGTGCGATCAAAAGCAGACGTAAACGTGCGGCACGGGTCTTGTTTGGCAGCGTCCGTGCATATGCTGACATCTTTTAGTACAGTCATTCAGCTTTTATCAAAAAGAAATAATATTATACGGAGGATACGCAAATGATAGGCGATCTGCATTGTCATACTACCCTTTCGGACGGCTCGCTCGGAATTGAAGAGGTCATCGCTCAGGCTAAAAAAATGCAGCTTGATTACCTTGCGATTACCGATCACGATACATTATCGTCCTCTAACCGCGCTCACATTCTCGGCGAGCGTTACGGGATAAATATTATCCCCGCTGTGGAGCTTTCGGCATGGGATAAAAAAAGAGATAAAAAGGTACATATTCTGTGCTATGCACCGCAAAAACCCGACAGGCTCGAAGGTCTTTGCCTTAAATCCTGTTCTATCAGGACGGCGTGCGCAAAGGATATGATAAATAAGGTAATGGAACGTTATCCCATTCCTCCCGACGCCGTAAGAATGTATACAAAAGGGTCAAAGAGCATTTTTAAACAGCATATAATGAGGGCGTTGTGCAATTACGGCTACGCCACCGAACTGTACGGCGAGATAAACAACCGATTGTTCTCATATCCCGACGGAGAATGTCTTGTACAGCGAGAATATCCCGATGTTAATTTCGTTCTCGATCTTATACATTCATCAAAGGGAGTAGCTGTGATGGCTCACCCGTTTCTGTTTGATAATTATGATCTTATCGACGAACTTATCGAAAAGAAAAAGCTTGACGGCATTGAGGTATACCACTATTCCGCAAATGATGAACAGCGCGAACTGCTTTTGAAAAAATGTGAGGAAAACGGACTTGTAGCAACGGGCGGTTCGGATTTCCACGGTCTTTATAACAGCGTTCCGACGCATATCGGAAGCAGCGTTACCAATGACGCGAATATGAAAAAGCTGATGTCGCTTATTTCGGCAAACAAACTGAAAGCCAAAAAACCCGCTGCCGAAGTAAAGACGGGCTGAATATAAATAAAAAGGAGTGTAATAAATCATGACATCTGTTTCTTATATCCCTCAGGGAGTATGCTCGCGCAGGATAGACGTTGATATTGAAGACGGTATCGTTAAAAACGTAAAGTTTTTGGGCGGCTGCAACGGCAATACTCAGGGCGTTGCCAAACTGGCAGTAGGAAGAAAAGCCGAAGAGCTTATCGAGCTTTTAAAGGATACCGACTGCAACGGAAGGGGTACTTCCTGCCCCGCACAGCTTGCAAAAGCGCTTAAAGAGGCTCTTGAAAAGGAAAACGGCTGAAAATATTGCCTGACATTGACGGCATATCCTTGTTTAGAAAAGGGTATGCCGTATTTTATTTTGATTATTTTTATATTTGATCTGCATAAGCATTGACTTTGTGATACTTTTGTGATAAAATATTATATGTAAAAAGGCAGATCCGTATTTTGCATAGAAAAAAAGGCATAAAATGCAAGGAAATAACAGATCTGCCAAAAAAGTATCGGAGGTATAAAAATTGTCACAAGTCATAATGATCGCTACGATAGCGGCTTATCTGGTGTTTATGCTTATCATCGGATTTATTTTCTCTAAAAAGAACAACTCCGTCGGAGATTTTTATCTCGGCGGAAGAAAGCTCGGACCTGTTGTCACCGCCATGAGCGCGGAGGCTTCGGATATGTCAAGCTGGCTGCTCATGGGTCTGCCGGGACTTGCATATCTCAGCGGTATCTGCGATCCGGGCTGGACGGCTATAGGTATCGCTATCGGTACATATATAAGCTGGCTGATCGTTGCAAAAAGGCTGAGAAATTACACCGAGACCAACGGCTCTATCACTCTGCCCGATTTCTTCTCGAACAGGTGGAGAGAACAGCATAAGCTTATGCTCGGCTTTTCCGCGCTTGTTATAATAGTTTTCTTCGTTCCCTATACGGGTTCGGGCTTTGCCGCCTGCGGAAAGCTCTTCCAGTCGCTTTTTGGGATAGATTATCATCTTGCAATGATAATAGCCGCGATAATAATAGTAAGCTATACCTGCTTCGGCGGATTCCTTGCCGCAAGCCATACCGACCTTATACAAAGCATAGTCATGACCACCGCGCTCGTAATAGCCATTTTTGCGGGCATACACTATGCGGGCGGCTGGGACAGCGTTGTTGAAAACGCAAAGAGCCTGCCGGGTTATTTATCAATGTCGCAGACATACGATCCGGTTTCGGATACGGCTAAGGATTACAGCTTTATGACGATATTTGCAAACACCGCATGGGGCTTGGGCTATCTCGGTATGCCGCATTTCCTGCTCAGATTCATGGCGATACGCGACAGCCGTGAGATAAAGATCTCAAGAAGAATAGCCGCCGTATGGGTAGTTATCGCAATGTTTATCGCTATACTTATCGGAGTTATAGGACTCGGAATAACCGCTAACGGAAGGATAGATAAACTCGAAGGTTCTTCTGCCGCGGAAACGATAATGATGAAAATGGCACAGCTTATGAGCAATAACCCCGCTCTTGCGATAGTTGCGGGACTTATCATATCGGGAATACTCGCCTGCACCATGTCCACCTCGGATTCTCAGCTGCTCGCCGCTTCTTCGAGCGCTTCGGAAAACATAATCCGCGGAACTTTCGGCGTAAAGCTTTCCGACAAAGCCGCTATGCTGATCGCAAGGATAACACTTCTCGTTATCGCGCTGATAGGCATTGTTATCGCATGGAACCCCGACAGCTCGGTATTCCAGATAGTTTCATTCGCATGGGCAGGCTTCGGAGCAGCCTTCGGTCCTGTTGTCGTAGCCGCGCTTTTCTGGAAGCGTTCAAACAAATACGGCGCATTTGCGGGCATGATAGCGGGAAGTGTAATGGTATTTGTATGGAAATATCTTGTCCGTCCGCTCGGCGGCATATGGGATCTTTACGAACTGCTCCCCTCATTCATAGTAGCTTCTATAGTTATCGTTGTGGTATCTCTTCTTACAAAAGCCCCCGATGAAGAAATAACGGCGGAATTTGACTCGGTAAAAGCAATGAAGTAATTTTTGTCTGAAAGGTCAGAGCGCTTTGGAATTTATAATTATCCCTCTTATCGCAGCCGCACTGCTGCTGATCCTCGGCGTAAGCGGAATGGTGCTGCTGGAACTGCTGTATATTCTTATGCTGCTGATACTGTTATTAATGACGGTATTTTTCCTAAGCTGCGCGGTTTTTGTACTTACCTGCAAACGCCGCGAAGCCGAGCTTGCGCGTTTTGAAAAGCATAATAAATTCGATACGGCGGTATATCTTTGCGATGAAGAGGAATATTACAATATTTTTCCTGCGGAAAATATAATGCGCGAAAGGATATATTCAAAAGGACCGCAAAAGGTACTGATAAAACGCGGCAAGCGCAGTCTTGCCGTTGACAGGCACAGCCTGTTTATAATCATTTCCGGTCTTGTACTTTCGCCGTTCAGTCTTGCCGTGATAGCGGCTTTTGCAAGATCAATTTTCTGAACATATCGTCAGTCAGTACTGACGGATTGACTATTCAATAAAATAAAACCGATAAAAATTTTTAAGGAGATGAAATTTATGAGAGATCTGAAAAAGATCGCCGCGCTGATGTCGGCGTCCGTTCTTGCCGCGGCGGCTTCTGGCTGTGCAGGCTCGGCGGGTGAACAGCAAAGCAGCGATACCTCGTCATATACCGAGCAGGTATCCGTTCCCGACCCCGTGGGTGAAGACCCTATAAGCGCTATCCCCGACGGTGCGCCGACCGAACTGGAATGGCTGTCATATTTTGACATAAACCCGACAAGTTCCGCACAGGAAAAAAGAGTTGATCTTACGCTGTTTGAAAACAAGGGCGGCAGTATAAAATATACCCCCTGCGCGTCCACCGCGAAATACGATCAGCTTGCTAACCGTGTTCTTTCAAACGATCCGCCCGATCTTTTCTGGTATGAGCAGAAAATGACCTTTCCGTGCTACTGCGTTAAAGGAATGTTTCAGCCTGTGGACGACATAGTTGATTTTTCAGATCCCATGTGGGCTGATATGAAAGATCTTGCCGATACTTTCGTACTCGGCGGAAAGCATTATGTCTGCCCGATAAATCTTGACGTACTTTCGGTGCTTACATATGATAAAAATGTAATATCAGCCAATAACCTTGACGACCCTTATGATCTTTATATGGAGGGCAACTGGACATGGGATACATGGTATGATCTTATGGACGATTACTGCTCTCAGGCGGAGGGAGATGAAACGCGTTTCGGCGTAAACGGCTGGTTCGCCCCGTTCATCTTCCAGTCAACGGGTAAAACGCTTATTGCCTATGATGAGGAAAAGGACGAGTATTACGCGAATATTGCTGACCCCGATTTTGACCGCGCGTCAACGCTTTTATATGATATACGCAAAAATGACCTTTACTATCCCGACTGGGTAGGTTCGGCTTCGGACGCCTTTAAAAAGAATATACTTTTTTATGCAATGGGTACATGGGCGGTAACTCCCAAGGAAGGCGACGAATGGGGCATAGTTCCCATGCCGCGCGACCCGAACACGGATAATAATTATACCACAATAGGCATTACGGCGTATATGTGGGTAAGCGGTTCGGAAAAAGCCGACGCCGTCAAGTGCTGGTACGAATGTGCAAAGGCGGCAAATTCGGGAGAATATGTGGACATAGGCAGAGAAAAATTCTTTGTAACACAGCCCTACTGGACAGAGGAAATGTTCGATATGTCCACAAGCGAGGTATTGAGCAGCAAATATATCAAGGTGGTAGACCCGGGCTACGGCATATCCACTCTGCTTTCAAATGATGACGCCGCCACAAATCCGACCAAGGAAGCAGTCATACCGTATATGTACTCTTCGGTCATGAAAACGGATGATGACGGCACGCAGTACACATGGACTCAGCTTCGTGAAACATATCTGCCGACTATCGAATCGGAACTTAAAGATTTTAACGCAGAATATAAGGCATTTATCGGAAAATAATACCTTACAAAAATACCCGCAGTTCATTCAAAGCAAATTGCTTGCCAAAACTGCGGGTATTGTTTTATGAAATTTTTACGGCATTATATTAACGCTTGCGCATTTTGTACCGCTGAGCCGTTCGCTCAATTCATCGGGCTGACAAACGCCCGCATAAAGAGTAAAGGTATCCGAAAAGATCTTTCTTTCTCCGTCATTGCTGACTGCGGTAAACGCTTTTTCGGGTACAGGCAGTTCAAATGTGCGTTCCTCTCCCGCGTCAAGCTTTATCCGCATGAATCCGCAAAGCGCCGCATTAGGTACTGCGTTTTCGCAGCCGTCCTTTATGTAAAGTTCTATAACGTCCTCACAGGCTCTTTCGCCGCTGTTTTTAATTGTTACGATAGCCTTGCCGCCGCTGTATTCGAGCGAGGTACACTCCGTATGCGAATATGTCATTCCGTATCCGAACGGATAAAGCACGTTTTTCTTGGTGTATCTGTAGGTGCGGTCTTTCATGGAATAATCGGTAAATTCGGGGAGTTCGTCCGCAGTTTTGTAAAATGTTACCGGCAGTTTTCCCGACGGCGAGATATCTCCGAAAATTATTTCCGCGAGCGCCGTTCCTCCCGCTTCTCCCGGGTACCATGCGTGGATAAGTGCATCAGGGCTGCATTCGGTGTTTACCGAACTTCCCGCGGCGCATACCAAAACAGTCGGCTTGCCTGCCGCGCTTACCTTTTCAATGAGCAGCCGCTGACTTTCGGGCAGACGCAGATCTGTTTTATCTCCGGAGGAAAATTCGTTGCCCGTATCGCCCTCCTCGCCCTCGATAGTCGCGTCAAGACCTACACAAAGTATCACCACATCGGCGGCTTCGGCGGCTGCGACTGCTTCGGCATATCTGTCGCCGTGGTCTGCAAGTCCGCTGATCCTGTCTTTATAAAGGTGACAGCCCTCTGCGAAGATAACTCTGCCGTTAAAACGCTGCTGTATTCCCCTCAAAAAGGTAACATAGCTGTCCGAACGTCCGCAGTAATTGCCTTCGAGCGCAGCCGTGCTGTCAGCGTTAGGACCAATGACGGCAATGGTTTTCAGCTTGCTTTCGTCAAGCGGCAGCAATCCGTTGTTTTCAAGCAATACCATTGATTTTTCGGCACATCTGAGCGCAGCCGCCTTATGCTCGGCGCAGGCTACCTTCTCAAACGGTATTTTCTCGGGCTGTTCATCAAACATTCCGAGCCTTATGCGCGTTCTCATAACGTTTACGCAGGCGCGGCGTATATCCTCTTTTTCGATAAGCCCCGCTTCAAGCGCCGCAAGCAGCTTTACATATGTGCAGCCGCAGTTTATATCGCAGCCTGTTTTAAGCGCAAGGGCGGCTGATTCAAGTTCGTTTGCGGTGACCATATGGTGCTGATGAAAATCCTGCACTGCCCAGCAGTCGGAAACAAAATATCCGTCAAATCCCCATTCGTTCAGCTTGCTCATCAGAAAACGGCTGGCGCAGGCGGGTTCTCCGTTGACGCGGTTATAAGCGCCCATAACGCCCTCAACGTGTGCTTCCTTTACTAACGCTTCAAACGCGGGCAGATAGGTCTCCTCCATATCCTTTGCGGACACCTCCGCGTTAAATTCATGCCTTAACGCTTCAGGACCGCTGTGTACGGCAAAATGCTTGGCGCAGGCGGCAGTTTTGAGCGTATCGCCGTTTCCTTGAAGTCCTTTTACATAAGCCTTGCCGTTTTCAGCCGTAAGAAACGGATCTTCGCCGTATGTCTCGTGACCTCTGCCCCAGCGCGGGTCGCGGAAAATGTTGATATTGGGCGCCCAGAGCGTAAGTCCCTTGTAAATATCCGTATCTCCGTGTGCCGAATACGCCTGATATTTGGCTCTTGCTTCTTCGGCGGTAACTGCGGCTGCATTTTCTGTTTCATTAGTATCAAACATTGCCGCAAGCGCTATCGCTTGGGGAAATACCGTTGAAATGCCCGAACGGGCAAGCCCGTGCAGACCCTCGTTCCACCAGTTATAAGCGCTTATCCCGAGCCGTTCAACGGCGGGCGCGTCATAACGGAGTTGTGACGCCTGTTCTTCTACTGTCATTTCATCTGTCAGCAGTTCGGCGCGCTGCTGTGCGCTCAGAGCCTTGTTCATATACTCCTTTATTTTCCTCTCCTCCTTAATTTTAAAAAAATTATCGCGATTTTTTTTATACAAACATATAAAAGCAATGGGGGCTTTTATCAAAACGCCCCCATCACAACCGGATCAATAATTTTTAGCGTTTATCTCAAAATAACTCTGAGGGTGCGCACATACGGGACATACGTCCGGGGCTTTTGTGCCGACAACGATATGTCCGCAGTTGCGGCATTCCCAGACCTTGACCTCACTTTTTTCAAATACCTGAGCGGTCTCGACATTTTTAAGCAGCGCACGGTAACGTTCTTCGTGAGCCTTTTCTATTGCCGCCACCATACGGAATTTTTCCGCAAGTTCCGTAAAGCCCTCTTCTTCGGCGGTCTTGGCAAAGCCTTCGTACATATCGGTCCATTCGTAATTCTCGCCCTCGGCAGCCGCTTGAAGATTTTCAGCCGTATCGCCGATGCCGTTAAGTTCCTTGAACCACATTTTAGCGTGTTCCTTTTCGTTATCCGCAGTCTTTAAAAAGAGAGCGGCTATCTGCTCAAATCCCTCTTTTTTAGCCTTTGAAGCGAAGTATGTATACTTGTTTCTCGCTTGTGATTCACCCGCAAACGCAGCCTCAAGGTTCTTTTCGGTCTGAGTTCCCGAATATTTTGTTTTCTTTTCGCTCATAATTACATTCTCCTTTACGATAAACTTAAACACTACCGCGCGGCGCGGTACTGCCTTTAAAAAATATATTTTATATATTATAACATAAAATACGGCGGATTGTCAACTTTTTTTTGGAATAATTATTCCTTTTGAAAATTGCAATATAAAATGTCACCAAAGAATCAGTGATAGGTTTAGTGAAAG
>CANPYF010000031.1 GCA_947587925.1 uncultured Ruminococcus sp. | reverse complement strand
ACGACGACTGCTCGGCGCAGCTTGTAAAGCTTGCACAGAACGGTACTGTCAATTTTGTACTCGGACATCTCAGCGAGGAAAACAATACTCCGCAGGCTGCCGAACTTGCGGCTGTCCGTGCGCTCAGTCCGCTTGA
The DNA here is from genome assembly GCA_947587925.1 of uncultured Ruminococcus sp. Classification (GTDB taxonomy): domain Bacteria; phylum Bacillota; class Clostridia; order Oscillospirales; family Ruminococcaceae; genus YE71. The sequence goes on along the minus strand of CANPYF010000031.1, from coordinate 20,677 downwards.
AAAAAGGCGCGATTACCTGCTGTACATAGCCCCTCCCTGCGGCGGCAAGGCGGTGGTATTTTGATAAAGATCAACATTATCTGTGTCGGCAAACTTAAAGAGGAGTACTGGCGTGCCGCCGTTTCGGAGTATTCAAAGCGGCTGACCGCCTACTGCGAGTTCAACATCATAGAACTGCCCGAAGCGCGGCTTGCAAGCGACCCCTCTCAGAATCAGATAGCGGACGCGCTCGAAAAAGAAGCGGAGCTTTTCAACAAAGCTATCGGCAGGACGAGCGGTTCGCGCACAGTTGCAATGTGTATCGAATCGCCGCAGCTGACCAGTCAGCAGCTTGCGTCATATATAAAAGAATCGGGGGTAAACGGCGTATCGGCGATAAATTTCCTGATAGGCTCGTCATACGGCTTAGCCGACTCGCTCAAAAGCCGCTGCGATCTGCGCATTTCAATGTCAAAAATGACATTCCCTCATCAGCTTGCGCGGGTCATGCTCTGCGAACAGGTCTACCGCGCTTTTTCCATAAACGCAAATTCAAAATATCACAAATAATTTCGCAAAATAAAAAACGGACAGTTCCTTTGGAAAAACTGTCCGTTTTATTGTACTGTTTAAATTTATACAAGCTGAATAATAGCCATTTCTGCTGCATCTCCGCGGCGCGGTCCGATCTTTACGATCTTGGTATAGCCGCCCTTACGTCCTTCGTATGAAGGCGCGATCTCGTCGAACAGCTTCTTAGCTACAGATTCCTTAGTCACATAGGAAAATACCTGACGCTTAGAATGCAGGTCGCCCGCCTTGCCGAGGGTTATCATTTTCTCGGCCATTGCGCTGACCTCTTTGGCTCTTGTTACAGTTGTTTCAATCTTACCATTTTCGAGAAGATAGGTGACCATGGCTCTGAGCATTGCTTTTCTGTGGTCGCTCGTTCTTCCCAGCTTTCTTGTGCCCGGCATAGATTTTCACTCCTTACTTAACTTAATTATCTTCTTCCGAACTGAGGTCATATCCCAGAGAATGAAGTTTCTCCTTGACCTCGTCAAATGACTTCTTGCCAAGGTTTCTGACCTTCATCATTTCCTCAGCGCTCTTTTCGATCAGATCGTTGACCGTATTGATACCCGCACGCTTCAGGCAGTTGAATGAACGCACGGATAGGTCAAGCTCCTCAATGGTCATCTCAAGTATCTTTTCTTTGCCCTTGTCGTCCTTTTCGACCATTATCTCTACAACGCTTGCTTCTTCCGAAAGATCGATGAAGAGATTCAGATGCTCGTTGAGGAGTTTGGCAGCCATTGAAACTGCTTCCTTCGCCGATATAGTACCGTCTGTCCATACCTCTAAGGTGAGCTTGTCGTAATCGGTGATCTGACCGACACGGGTGTTGTCAACGGTATAATTGACTTTAAGCACCGGTGTGTAAATGCTGTCTACAGCAATAACTCCGATATGCGCATTTGGCATGAGGGATTTGTTTTTCTCAGCGGAAACATATCCTCTTCCGCGGTCGATAACTATCTCCATACAGAGCTTTGCGCCCGCAGAAAGGGTGGCGATATGCATATCCGTTACAAGAATGTCTACCTCGGAATCTGCCTTGATGTCGCCCGCGGTGACTTCACATTCGCCTTCCGCTTCTATATAAATGGTTTTAGGGCCTTCGCCGTAAAGCTTCGCTGTAAGTCCTTTGAGGTTAAGGATTATTTCTGTTACGTCCTCCTTTACCCCCGGAATGGTCGTAAGCTCGTGATGTACGCCGTCTATCTTTACCGACGTAACGGCAACGCCCGGCAATGAGGAGAGCAGCACTCTTCTCAGGCTGTTGCCCAGCGTGATGCCATAGCCGCGCTCGAGCGGTTCTAAGACAAAACGTCCGTAAGTGCCGTTGCTTTTAAGCTCTTCCGTTTCAATTTCCGGCTTTTCGATTTTTTCAAGCATTCAAAACCCTCCTGTTATTCAAAAACTCTTGCTGATCAATGTCTGGTTTTTAAGCAGCTGCATCAGAGCAAAGATCACTTTGAATACAGCTCGACGATAAGATGCTCTTCGACCTCATAATCAAGATCGTCCTTTACGGGTGCGCGAAGTACCTTTGCGCTCTGAGCCTCTTTGTTTACCTCCAGCCAAGCGGGAGTAAGTCTGTCGGCGGTGCCTTCGGATATCTGCTTGAATTTTTCGCTCTTCTTGCTCTTTTCGCTCAGAGCGATAACGTCGCCTACCTTAACTCTGTATGAGGGTATATCCACTCTTTTTCCGTTTACGAGAAAATGTCCGTGAGTAACGAGCTGGCGGGCTTCACGTCTTGTAAGCGAAAGTCCCATTCTGAAAACAACGTTATCAAGTCTTGATTCAAGACAGGTTATAAGGTTTTCACCTGCCTGACCCTCCATTTTCTGAGCGGTCTCGTAGGTGTGTCTGAACTGCTTTTCAAGCACGCCGTATATAAATCTCAGCTTCTGCTTTTCTTTAAGCTGCATTCCGTATTCGGAAACCTTTTTTCTCTTTCCCGCGTTGGGATCGCGGCGTGTTTCCTTGCCCATACCCATTACCATGGGGCTTATACCCAACTCTCTGCAGGTTTTAAGGATAGGTTTTTTATCTACTGCCATTGTTGAAATACCTCCGTTTTTTAATGTTGTATCGGACCTTGCTGCCGCTTATGCTTCAAGCGGCGTCCGACTTTGAGTAAACTGCACTCAATTCGTTATCCGGCTTATACACGTCTTCTCTTAGGAGGACGGCAGCCGTTGTGAGGGATAGGAGTAACGTCCTTTATCATTCTGACCTCAAGCTCTTCGGATTGGAGCGCTCTTATAGCGGCTTCTCTTCCTGCGCCCGGTCCTTTTACATAAACCTCAACTATTTTAAGTCCATGCTCCTTAGCCGCTCTTGCTGCGGTCTCGGCAGCGGTCTGTGCGGCAAAGGGTGTGCTCTTCTTAGAGCCGCGGAATCCTAAACCGCCTGCTGACGCCCATGAAATGGCGTTGCCCTGCATATCGGTTATAGTAACGATGGTGTTATTGAAGGTAGACTGGATATGCACCTGTCCCTGTTCAATATTTTTTCTTTCGCGGCGGCGGCGAACAACCTTTTTAGTCTGAGCCATGCTTTTTTAGTCCCTCCTTACTTCTTCTTGTTAGCGATGGTCTTTACAGGACCCTTGCGGGTTCTTGCGTTGGTCTTTGTTCTCTGTCCTCTTACGGGAAGACCCTTTCTGTGACGAACGCCCCTGTAGCAGCCGATCTCAACAAGTCTTTTGATGTTAAGGGCTACTTCTCTTCTCAGGTCGCCCTCAACGGTAACATTGTGATCTATATATTCACGAAGCTTTGATACGTCGTCCTCCGACAGATCCTTAACTCTGGTGTCGGGGTCGACGCCTGTTGCCGCAAGTATTTTTGCGGACGTTTTCTGACCGATACCGTAGATATAGGTGAGACCTATCTCAACTCTTTTATCCTTCGGCAGGTCGATACCAGCAATACGAGCCATTATCTTAGTACCTCCATTAGTGGTTTGTTAACCCTGACGCTGTTTGTGCTTAGGGTTCTGGCATATTACCATTACCTTGCCTTTTCTCTTGATGACTTTGCACTTTTCGCACATAGGTTTAACTGAAGGTCTTACTTTCATCTGAAATACCTCCTTCAAATTCCGCGCACCATGTGTACGCGATGCTTGTGTATTCTCCTTGGAAAACTTATTTTGCTCTCCAGGTTATTCTTCCCTTAGTGAGATCATAAGGCGACATTTCCACCGTCACCTTATCTCCGGGGACGATTCGGATATAGTTCATGCGAAGCTTTCCGGATATCTGAGCCAATATTTTATGTCCGTTGGCAAGCTCAACTCTGAAGGTCGCGTTCGGAAGCGCCTCGGTAACTGTTCCTTCAAGCTCGATAACATCTTCTTTTGACATAAGATCTTTCGTTCCTTTCGCTTATACGTTGATCGGTTCCGGATCTGTCAATATCATACAGCCGTCCTCGGTAACGGCAACGGTGTGCTCAAAATGCGCCGAGAGCTTTCCGTCGACCGTTTTGGTCGTCCAGCCGTCCTTCATTATCTTTACCTCGGGTGCGCCTTGGTTTATCATCGGCTCTATCGCGATGACCATTCCCTCACGAAGCCTTAGTCCATGTCCGCAAGTGCCGAAATTGTTCACTTCGGGATCTTCATGAAGATCATGTCCCACTCCGTGGCCGCAGAAATCCCTGACAACGCTGAAGCCGTTGTCCTCGTTGTATTTCTGTATCGCCGCCCCGATATCGCCGAGCCTTACGCCCGGCTTTACCATTTTTATGGCAAGGTAAAGACTTTCTTCGGTCGATCTCATTAACGCCTTTGCTTCCTGAGATACCTCTCCGACCGCAAAGGTCTTGCAGGAATCTCCGTGGAAACCGCCGATATAAGCGCCTACGTCAACGCTCACTATATCGCCCTCTTTTATTATCTGCGGACCGGGTATTCCGTGTATCACTACATCATTTATGGAGATGCACGCGCTGCCCGAAAATCCGCCGTAGCCCAGAAAACTCGGCTTTGCGCCGTGTGAGGTAATAAATTTTCTTACTACCGTATCCAGTTCTTTTGTCGTCATTCCGGGTCGGAGAGCCTTTTGCGCCGCGACGAGCGCTCCTGCGGTTATAAATCCTGCCTTGCGCATTTTTATTATATCGCTGTGCGATTTGATCGAAACCATTTTGCCTTAGCCCTTTACTGCTTCGAGAGTAAGCTTAGAGGTATCGGCTACCTCTTCCTGACCTACAACGGTGGTGAGCTTGCCCTGAGCCTTATAGTAATCTTTAAGCGGCTCTGTCTGTTCATGATAGGTAGCAAGTCTGCTCTTTACCGTTTCGGGCATATCGTCCTTGCGGATAACGAGTTCTTTGCCGCATACATCGCAGACACCCTCTTTTTTGGGCGGGTTATAAACGGTGTGGAAGGTCGCGCCGCAGTCGAGGCAGACTCTTCTGCCGCTCATGCGCTGCTCTATCTTCTCATCGGGAACATATATCTCGATGACCTTGTCTATATTTACGCCCATAGCGTCAAGCGCTTCAGCCTGCGGAACAGTTCTCGGAAATCCGTCTAAGATAAATCCGTTTGCCGCGTCAGGCTCTTTTATTCTGTCTTTGAGTATGCCGATAACTATATCATCGGAAACAAGTGCGCCCGCGTCCATTGCAGCCTTTGCTTTAAGACCGTATTCGGTGCCTGCCTTAACGGCGGCTCTGAGCATATTTCCTGTCGATATAGTGGGAATGTTCAGCTCCTTGCAGATGACTTCCGCCTGCGTGCCTTTTCCTGCTCCCGGAGCGCCCAGTAAAATCAAATTCATAGGTCTGTCCTCCTGTCGATCAATCCAAGAAGCCCGAATGATGACGCATCATCATCTGAGATTCTATCGTTCTTGCGGTTTCAAGCGCAACGCTTACAACGATGAGTATGCTCGTTCCGCCCATTGCAACGGGGAGCTGCGTGAGCGACTGGAATATTATCGGGAACAGCGCGATAAGTCCGAGGAAGAATGCTCCTACAAGCGTTATCTTTGACAAAACTCTTCTAAGATAATCGACCGTAGGCTTGCCGGGTCTTATACCGGGTATCTGTCCGTTAGACTGACGCAGATTGTTCGCGATCTCGAGCGGATTATACTGCATCGAAATATAGAAATAGTTGAATGCTATTATAAGAATGAAGTAGAGTATTCCGTATACGGGGTGTGTGTAGTTGAACACTCTGAGTATCTTTTCAAATATGCCGCCCTGCTTGGGTGTTATGAAAAGCTCAAGCGTTGAAGGGAGCGACATGAACGCCATAGCGAAGATTATCGGGAGAACGCCCGCCATTGATACCTTTATAGGCAGGTAGGTGTTCTGTCCGCCGTACTGCTTTCTGCCGACTACGCGTTTTGCATAGGCTATCGGCACACGGCGCTCGGCGTTGTTCATGAAAACGATAAGCGCTATCATAAGCACATAGATGATAAGAAGCAGCGGAACAAGTATCTTGTTCTTAGAGCCTTCTTCGCCCATCATGGAGATGAGGTTTATAAGGTCGGGCGGGATCCTTGCGATTATGCCTGCGAACAGCAGCATGGAGATGCCGTTGCCTATTCCCTTTTCGCTTATGCAGTTGCCCAGCCATATGGTAAGGAACGAGCCTGCGGTAAAGCACATTATAATAACGATCTCGGAGAATATCTTGGCAAATTTGTCGCCTGTCATTGAATCGTAAACTATAGCGCCCGCTTTATTTTTAAGCGTCAGATAATATGCCCACGCCTGGAATACCGAAATACCCAGTGCGGTATATCTTGTCACCTTATCGAGCTTCTTTCTGCCCTCCATGCCCTCTTTAGCCAGCTTTTCAAGCGGCGGCAGCGCATAGGTGAGCAGCTGTATTATGATCTGCGCGTTGATATACGGCGCTACCGAAAGCGCCATGATCGTACCGTTGGCGAAGTTGTCGCCCGAAAGTACATTAAGGTAACTGAATATATTTCCCGTGGCGCTCTGGTCCTCAAACCAGCTTTTAAGCACCGCGGTGTCAAGATAAGGAACGGGGATCGCTCCGCCGATCCTGTATATTATGATGATCAATAATGTATACAGCAGCTTTTTTCTAAGTTCCGGAGTAGCCCAGACGTTTTTAAATGTCTGTAACACTATTACATCACCTCAGCCTTCCCGCCTGCCTTTTCGATTTTTTCCTTGGCAGCCGCCGAGAATTTAGCGGCTTTAACGGTAAGGTTTTTTGTGAGTTCGCCGTTTCCGAGGACCTTGACTCCGTCAAGTTCCTTCTTTATAAGACCGGAAGCCTTGAGCAGCTCGGTATCCACCACTGTGCCGTCTACAAAGCTGTTAAGATCCGAAACATTGACAACGGCATACTCAGTTCTGAAAATGTTGTTGAAGCCGCGCTTAGGAATCCTTCTTGCAAGCGTAGTCTGTCCGCCTTCAAATCCTGGTCTTATGCTGCCGCCCGAACGGGCTTTCTGTCCTTTATGACCTTTTCCTGCCGTTTTTCCCTGACCGGAGCCGTGTCCTCTTCCGATCCTCTTTGACTCCTTTACCGAACCGGGAGCAGGCGATAATTCGTGCAGTTTCATGTCTTATGCACCTCCTAACTTTACGCTTCCGTTACTTTTACAAGGTGTGATATTACCCTGATCTTGCCCTGCGTCTGAGGGTTGTCGGGCTGAACGGTCTCAGCGCCGATCTTTTTTAGACCAAGGGAGTATGCGGTAGCGATCTGCTTTTTGGACTTGGAATTGAGGCTTCTTACAAGCTTTATCTTAAGATTTGCCATTTGCCTTGTCCTCCCTTTTAACCTAAAATTTCTTTAATGGTCTTGCCTCTCTTTGCGGCGACCTCTTCTGCGGATCTTACCGATGCAAGTCCGTTGAATGTTGCTCTTACTACGTTTGAAGGATTATTTGAACGAAGCGACTTTGTTCTTATATCCTTTATTCCGGCAACCTCGACAACGGCTCTCACAGGACCTCCCGCGATAACTCCCGTACCGGGTGCGGCAGGCATGAGCAGCACTTCGCCCGCTCCGAATTTGCCTACTACCTCGTGAGGTATGGTCGTTCCTTTAAGTGAGATCTTTATAAGATTCTTCTTGGCGTCTTCTATTCCCTTGCGTATAGCGTCGGGAACTTCTCCCGATTTTCCGAGACCGAAGCCGATAGTACCGTTTCCGTCGCCAACTACTACGAGCGCCGAGAACTTCATTATACGTCCGCCCTTAACGGTCTTTGAAACTCTGTTTATCGCAACGACCTTTTCGGCAAGCTCTAATCCTGTAGCGTCTATTAAAGCCAAAAGTAAAACCTCCTTTTAGAATCTGAGTCCGCCCTCGCGAGCTCCCTCTGCTAATTCCTGAACGCGTCCGTGGTATACATAACCGCCTCTGTCGAATACGACCTCGGTTATGCCCTTTTCGGCTGCGCGTTTTGCGATAAGCTCACCGACTGCGCGCGCACCCTCTTTGTTTGCGCCGTTTCCTTCAAAATCTTTTGAAAGAGAGGAGGCGCTGCAAAGGGTAACGCCCTTTTCATCATCTATTATCTGAGCATATATATGCTTAGAGGAGCGGAATACATTAAGGCGGGGACAAGCTCCGCTTCCGCTTACCTTTAAGCGGACTCTGGCGTGACGCTTTGCTCTTGCCTTTGCTCTGTCAAGCTTTTTAACCATTTGCTATTCTCTCCTTCTCAATTACTTCTTGCTGCCCTTACCGGCCTTGCCTTCCTTATGGATGACATATTCGCCGAGATAGCGTATTCCCTTGCCCTTATAAGGCTCAGGCGGGCGCTTTTCGCGTATTTCGCAGGCAAACTGACCTACCTCCTGCTTGTCAATTCCCCGAAACGACCACAGGGTGCGAGAAACCAAGTGTAAGGTTTACATTCTTGCCCTGCTTCTGTGCTCTGTAACCTACTCCGACGATCTCAAGGGTCTTTGAATAACCCTCGGTAACTCCCGTTACCATGTTGCTGATAAGCGTGCGGGTAAGTCCGTGAAGGGACTTGTGCATCTTATCCTCGCTCGGGCGCTCTACGGTTATTACGCCGTCGGCGCACTTTATTATCATATCTTTATTATAGCTTTTTGTAAGCGTACCTTTAGGTCCCTTTACCGTTACAACGTTTCCGTCTGCAATGGTCACATCAACTCCGGCAGGAACCGCTATAGGCTTTAAACCAATTCTTGACATAAGTCTGACGTCCTCCTTACCAGATAAATGCGAGAACCTCGCCGCCAACGTTCAGCTCTCTTGCCTTTTTGTCGGTAATAACTCCCTTTGAAGTGGAAACTATCGCAACTCCGAGTCCTTTCATTACCTTGGGCAGCTCATCGCAGCCGGCATAAATTCGCAGACCGGGCTTTGAAACTCTTCTAAGTCCCGATATGACGGGGTTTCTGTTCTCATCGTATTTCAGAGTAACTCTGATGATTCCCTGCTTTCCGTCGTCTATGACCTTGTAATCCTTTATATATCCCTCGTCGAGAAGGATCTGCGTTATGGACTTTTTCATGTTGGAAGCGGGAATGTCAACTGTTGCGTGCTTTGCGGCGCTTGCGTTGCGTATTCTCGTAAGCAGATCCGCGATTGTATCAGTTATCTGCATCGTTAATCAACCTCCCTTTTACCAGCTTGCTTTCTTCACTCCGGGGATCTTGCCCTGATGCGCGAGTTCTCTGAAGCAGATACGGCAAATACCGTATTTTCTCAAATATGCGTGCGGTCTGCCGCAGATCTTGCATCTGTTGTAAGCGCGGGTGGAGTACTTGGGTTCAGCCTGCTGCTTGTTTATCATAGCCTTCTTAGCCATCTGTAATTACCCTCCTCTTACTTTGCAAACGGCGCGCCGAGAAGCGACAGAAGCTCTTTTGCTTCTTCGTCTGTCTTTGCTGTTGTTATAAAGTTTATATCCATGCCGCGTACCTTGTCGATCTTGTCATATTCGATCTCCGGGAATATCAGCTGCTCTTTTATTCCGGTAGAGTAATTTCCTCTGCCGTCAAACGAGTTGGCGTTTATTCCTCTGAAGTCGCGGACTCTCGGAAACGCTACGTTGAAAAGCCTGTCTACAAATTCGTACATTCTGTCAGCTCTCAGCGTTACCTTTACGCCTATGATCTGTCCGTCCCTCAGCTTGAAGTTCGCAACGCTCTTCTTTGCCTTGCAGACGATCGGTCTTTGTCCTGTTATTGCGGCAAGGTCGTCCATTATTGCGTCTATGACCTTTTTATTGTCCTTTTCAGCACCGCATCCTACGTTGATAACTACCTTGTCGAGCTTGGGTATCTGCATTACGTTCTCATACTTGAATTTCTTCATCAGGGCAGGAGCTACGTCTGAAACATAGTATTCTTTTAATCTTGCAGCCATAGTTGATTACTCCTCCTTAATTAAAATTCCTCTCCACAGCCTTCGTTTTTGCAAACTCTGACCTTGGAGCCGTCCTCAAGGATCTTGTGTGCGATCCTTGTGGTCTTGCCGCACTTGGGGCATACGAGCTGTACCTTTGAAGCGTAAAGCGCTCCTTCGGCTTCAACTATTCCGCCCTGCTGACCCATTGCTCTGGGCTTCAAGTGCTTCTTTACCTTGTTTATTCCCTCAACGATAACCTTTCCTTCTTTCGGGGAAACAGCCATTACCGTGCCTTTGAGTCCTTTATTTTTTCCTGAAAGAACTACTACGGTGTCGCCGGTCTTAACGTGTACCTTATTCATTTTCGGCGCCTCCTAATCAAAGTACTTCGGGAGCGAGCGAGAGGATCTTCATATAATCCTTTTCTCTGAGCTCCTTTGCCACAGGTCCGAAAATACGGGTGCCTCTGGGGTTCTTATCTTCCTTTATTATTACAGCCGCGTTCTCATCGAAACGGATATAAGTTCCGTCTGCTCTTCTGAGTCCGCTTGCTGAACGAACGATTACTGCTTTAACAACGTCGCCCTTCTTTACAACTCCGCCGGGTGTTGCCTTTTTAACAGAAGCTACCACAACATCTCCGATATTTGCATATCTTCTGCGCGTGCCGCCGAGAACTCTTATGCACATAAGCTCTTTTGCACCGGAGTTGTCCGCGACCTTTAGATACGACTGCATCTGAATCACAGTACGTTCCTCCTTTCAGACAAATCTTTGTTGATATCATTCATTTGCTTGCAAGGCTTAATATCTTACTTAGCCTGCTCGATGACCTTGACCAGTCTCCATCTTTTATCCTTGGAAAGCGGTCTGGTCTCCATTATCTCTACCTTGTCGCCTGTCTTGCATACGTTTTCGGCGTCGTGAGCTTTAAGCCTAATGGTTCTCTTTATGATCTTTTTGTAAAGCGGGTGAGCTACGTTATCTTCTATCGCAACAACGATAGTCTTATCCATTTTGTCGGAAACTACCGTGCCCACTCTTGTTTTTCTAAGATTTCTTTCGCTCATTGCAGGTCCTCCCTTCAAGCGTTTTCAAAGCTGCGAAGAACGGTCTTGACGCGCGCGATGTCCTTCTTGACAGCCTTCATTCTCATAGGATTTTCAAGCTGGTTTACAGCGTGCTGAAAACGAAGGTTAAAAAGCTCCTGCTTTAACTCGGCAAGCTTCTGTTCAAGCTCCGCTGCCGACATATCTCTTAATTCACTTGCTTTCATTACTGTTCACCATCCGTTTCTTTCTTAACGAATTTGCACTTGATAGGAAGCTTGTGCATGGCAAGACGCATAGCCTCGCGAGCAACGTCTTCGCTTACGCCTGCAATTTCAAACATTACGCGGCCGGGCTTAACTACAGCTACCCAATATTCGGGCGAGCCTTTACCTGAACCCATTCGGGTCTCGGCAGGCTTTTCGGTAACAGGCTTGTCGGGGAAGATCTTTATCCATACCTGTCCGCCTCTCTTGATGTATCTTGTCATCGCGATACGGGCGGCTTCTATCTGGTTGGAGGTTATCCATGCAGGCTCTAATGCCTGAAGACCGTAATCACCGTTAGTGACCTTGTTTCCTCTCGTTGCCTTTCCTTTAAGACGGCCTCTCTGTACTCTTCTGTATTTTACTCTCTTAGGAAGCAGCATCAGTTGTTACCTCCTTCTGTTTTATTCTGACGCGGTCTTCTCTGACCCGAACGTCTGTCGTCGTTTCTTCTTCTGGGCTTTCTCTCGCTCTTTTTGTCAGATGCGGGGATCTCGCCCTTGAGGACTTCTCCTCTGTATATCCATACCTTTACGCCTATCTTTCCATAGGTGGTATTTGCCTCGGCAAAACCGTAATCTATGTCGGCGCGTATGGTCTGAAGCGGGATAGTACCCTCGTGATAGCTTTCTGCACGGGCTATTTCAGCGCCTGCAAGTCTGCCGCTTACGCGGGTCTTGATACCCTTTGCGCCAAGCTTCATAGCTCTTCCGATAGACTGTTTCATCGCTCTTCTGAAGGAAACTCTGTCCTCAAGATCGTGTGCGATCTTTTCGGCAACAAGCTGCGCGTTGATGTCGGGTGATTTTACCTCGATTATATTGATAGCGACCTTCTTGCCTGTCATCTTTTCAAGATCGGCTCTGAGCTTTTCTATTTCAGCGCCGCCCTTGCCTATTACAAGTCCGGGCTTTGCACAGTGAACGTGTACCTTTACCTTCTGTCCGCCCTCACTGTCTGCAAAACGTTCGATCTCGATCTTGGGAACGCCTGCATATACGGACTTATTATTGAGATTCTTTGATCTGGTGTTAAGCTTCTTGAATATATATTTACGGATATTGTGATCCTCAACAAGCGTATCGCCGAAATCGCTCTTGCCGGCAAACCAACGGGAATCCCAATCCTTTATCACACCGACTCTGAGTCCGTGCGGATTAACCTTCTGGCCCATAATTTACCTCCTCTTTTACGCTTATTCTTTTTCCTTGAGTACCACAGTGATATGTGATGTTCTCTTTAGGATCCTATAGGCTCTGCCCTGCGCTCTCGGCATGATCCTCTTCATTGTCGGACCGGGGCAAACATAGCATTCTGCAACATAAAGATTGTTTTTATCCATCTCGTGGTTGTTTTCTGCGTTTGCGGCGGCGGATCTGAGAAGCTTTACAAGATATTCACAGGCAGCTTTCGGTGTATTGTTGACCGTTGCAAGTGCGACCTCATAATCTTTTCCTCTGATAAGATCCAGTACTATCTGGACCTTTCTGGGAGCTATTCTGGCGTTTCTTAAAATTGCCTTTGCTTCCATAACGAATATTCCTCCTTTCCGCCGTTATTTCTTACCGTTATTTGATGTCTTTGAACCGGCGTGACCCTTATAAGTCCTTGTCGGAGCAAATTCGCCGAGCTTGTGTCCTACCATATCTTCAGTCACATAAACAGGAACGTGCTTGCGTCCGTCGTGGACTGCAAATGTATGACCAACGAAATCGGGGAATATCGTCGAGGCTCTGCTCCATGTCTTGACTACCTTCTTTTCGCCCGCTTCGTTCATTGCCGTAACCTTTTTCATAAGAGATTCTTCTACATAAGGTCCCTTTTTAACACTTCTTCCCATGTTATCATCTGCCTCCTTTCAGCATTACTTGCCGTTTCTGCGCTTTACGATATACTTATCGGAACGATGATGCTTTGCACGGGTCTTATATCCGAGAGTAGGCTTGCCCCAAGGGGTAACAGGTCCCGGACGACCGACAGGGGATTTGCCCTCGCCGCCGCCGTGCGGGTGATCGCAGGGGTTCATTACCGATCCTCTTACGGTAGGTCTCCAGCCCATATGGCGCTTTCTTCCCGCTTTACCGATGTTCACGTTTTCGTGATCTATATTTCCTACTTGTCCGATAGTTGCCATGCAGTTGATAGGAAGTCTTCTCATTTCTCCCGAAGGAAGTCTTACGAGAGCATAGCCGCCCTCTTTACCCATAAGCTGAGCCATGTTTCCGGCGCTGCGTACAAGCTGTGCGCCCTTTCCGGGATAAAGCTCAAGGTTGTGGATAAAAGTACCTACGGGGATATTTGCGAGCGGCAGCGCGTTACCGGGTTTGATATCCGCCGTTTCGCCCGATCTTACCGTATCGCCCGCTTTAAGTCCGTTGGGGGCTACGATATATCTCTTTTCGCCGTCCTCATACTCGACCAGAGCGATAAACGCCGAGCGGTTGGGGTCGTACTCTATGGTAAGCACCTTTGCGTCCATATCGAGTTTGTTCCTCTTGAAATCGACAACGCGGTACTTCCTTCTTACTCCGCCTCCTCTGTGGCGGACGGTTATCCTGCCGTAGCTGTTTCTTCCGCTGTGTTTATCCATCGGTTCAAGAAGAGCTTTGCAGGGAGCTGCCTTGCTTATTTCCGAGTAATCCGTAACGGTCATTCCGCGGCGGCCCGGAGTAGTAGGCTTATAGCTCTTTATTGCCATTTTATTTCACTCCTTATTATTGTAAGGTTTTGCAGACGTACTCTGTCTTGCGCCAAGCAGGTCCGCCTATACTTTATCAGCGGCTTTGCGTCTTTTATGCGCTTAAAGCCTGTCAGAACATTCCGTCGAAGAATTCGATCGTCTTGCCCTCTTCAATGGTAACTATCGCCTTTTTCCAGTCGGGACGATAGCCCACAAATCTGCCCATTCTCTTCTGCTTGCCCTTAACGCTTATGGTGTTTACCTTTTCTACCTTAACGTCAAACAGCGTTTCAACAGCCTTGGCTATCTCCACCTTGGTAGCCTTTTTATCGACCTTGAAGGTGTATTTGCGGCTTTCAAGTCTGCCGATGGAATCCTCGGTGATTATGGGCTTTAATACAATATCGGAAGCTCTCTTTTCCATTATGCGTATACCTCCTCGATACCGGCGACCGCGCTCTTGGAAACGATGAATTTATCGCAGTTGAGTATATCGTAAACGCAAAGCGTGTTTACTGTCGCAGTCTTTACTCCGGGAATGTTAGCGGCGCTCTTTACAAGCTTGCTGTCAACAGCGTCTGTAACTATAAGAGCCTTCTTGTCAGCACCGAGCGCACCGAGCATTTCTATGACCGTCTTGGTCTTGTATTCGTCGAGTTTTATTTCGTCAACGACTACCATTTCGCTTTCAAGCACCTTTGAAGAAAGAGCCGACTTCATTGCAAGTCTTTTTTCCTTCTTGTTGAGCGAATAGCTGTAATCTCTCGGCTTAGGTCCCAAGGCAACTCCGCCGTGTACCCACTGAGGAGATCTTGTCGAACCCTGACGTGCATGACCTGTACCTTTTTGCCTCCAGGGCTTCTTTCCGCCTCCGCTTACCTCTGTTCTGGTGAGCGTTGACTGTGTGCCCTGTCTCTGATTTGCAAGATAATTTACGACCATTGCGTGCATCACAGCCTTATTAGGCTCTATTCCGAAGATCGCATCGTTAAGCTCAAGGTCGGATACTTTCGTGCCTTTCATATCATATACACTGATCTGTGACATTTAAAATTCCTCCTTCCATTAAGCCTTCTTAACGCAGTCTACTATTGTTACTGTACCGTTCTTAGGTCCGGGAACAGCTCCCTTGATCGCGATAAGATTGTTTTCGGCGTCTACCTTAACTATTTCAAGGTTCTGTACGGTGACCTTTTCAGCGCCCATATGTCCGGGCATTCCCTTGCCCTTATATATTCTTGAAGGCGATGAGCAGGCGCCCATTGAGCCGGCATGACGGTGTACGGGACCTGTACCGTGGGATTCCTTGAGCCTTGCGTTGTTGTGACGCTTGATAGTACCCGTGAATCCTTTACCTTTGCTGGTACCGCTTACATCGACTATATCGCCGACCGCAAAAACATCAGCTTTAACAATATCTTTAACATTATAGCCGCTGCAGTCGTCAAATCTGAATTCCTTCAGCGTCCTCTTCAGCGCTACGTCAGCTTTCTTGAAGTGACCGGCAAGAGGCTTGTTCACTCTCTTTGCTCTTATGTCGCCAAAGCCGAGCTGAACGGCTTCATATCCGTCGTTTTCGGTGGTCTTCTTCTGTACCACAACGCACGGACCCGCTTCTACAACGGTAACGGGAATGACCTTTCCCGCTTCATCGAAGATCTGTGTCATACCGATCTTCTTTGCAATAATACCTTTTTGCATTTTTCTTTCCTCCTAAACAGGTTATTGGTTGAGATGTCTTCCCAACATGACCCGCGTAAAAAGCATTCGCTGCGAGATCGCCCGCGATCTCGTTTGGAGAATCACTTTATCTCCAGTACGATGCTTACGCCGGCAGGAAGCTCAAGATTTTCAAGGGTAGATGTCGTCTCCTTGGTAGGTCTTATAACATCAATGAGTCTCTTGTGAGTTCTCATTTCAAACTGCTCGCGGCTGTCCTTGTACTTGTGTACGGCGCGAAGTATGGTCACTACCTCTTTTTCGGTCGGCAGCGGTATAGGTCCGCTGACCTTAGCACCCGAACGCTTTACAACATCCACGATCTTTGCAGCAGCGGCGTCTACCGTTGCGTGCTCATAACCCTTGATCTTGATCCTTATCTTTTCATTGACTGCCATTTCAAATCGCCTCCTTGTGCGTATCAATAATGTGTTATGGGGGCAATGCCGTTATTTAGCCTTTTTACGCGGCAGAGCGTTTATTTAAGCTCACCACTCACCCGTGTGTTCCGCGCTTGACCCAATAAAAAAACCGAAAGCTTGACCCCGCCTTCGGACTAAAAGAGCAAACACAGCCTATACCAAAGCGGTCGGACATTTTGCAAATGCTGACCACCCTCGCAAGAAGGTATAGACACACACAGTGCCGGCTATCACAGTCGCCCGGTTTAAAATCGGACATACTCGGCGGAAATTACCCGACGCACAGTCGGCAACCTCCCGCTTCATCGCATATCATTGGGCGTCAGGACATAGTCCGCACCCGATCGCAGTCACGCAAGTAATATTATACACCATTTTCCTGCGTTTGACAATAGCAGCACTGTTGATTTAACATATTTTTTACAATTTGCCTATGCAGAATTTTTTAAACTATCCGCTCCCGATTTTGTGCATTATAACTACAGCAGCGGCTCGAGCAGTTTGAGCATAGCCTGCAAAGCGCGTCTTTTGAGCGGCACGGAATGACATTCTTCCTTTGTTACCTCGCGGCATTCTTCGGCGAACATATTCTCAAAATCCCGCTTAACGTCCATGACCGCAGGGGTGTTATACATAAAACAGCCGTTTTCAAAATGCAGATACAGACTGCGGTAGTCAAGGTTTATCGTGCCCACCACGGCTTTGGTATCGTCCGAAACGAACATTTTCGCATGATTAAAGCCGTCATATTCATATATCCTTATACCCGCGTCGATAAGCTGCGAAAAATAGCTCGTACCCATGACCTTTACATACACCTTGTCGGGTATGCCCGGGACGATTATGCGCACATCTACTCCCCTCTTTGCCGCATAGCACAGCGCGGTTATCATTTCCTCGCTGAGTATAAGATACGGCGTAGAAATATAGCAGTATTCCCGCGCGGTATACAATATATAAAGATAGGTTATCTTTCCGACGTCCTCATCATCAAGCGGCGAATCGCCGTAGGGCAGGACATAACCCTCAGAAAGTCTTTTTTCCGCGTGCTTTTGAGGACGGTAAAGTTCGTATTCGGACGGCTTTTGCGCGGGATTTATTACTTCCCACATTTGCATGAACATCATGGTGAGATTCCACACTCCGCTGCCTTTGAGCATAACGGAGGTATCCTTCCAGTAACCGAAACGGTTTATGCGGTTTATATATTCGTCGGCAAAATTATCCCCGCCCGTAAAACCCGTATGTCCGTCAATGACAACTATCTTGCGGTGATCGCGGTTGTTCTGCACGGAGGACAGCATGGGTACGAACGGCTGGTAAATTCTGGTCTTTATGCCTTTCTCCGACAGCTTTTTATGATAATTGTAAGGCAGTAAGTGCTGTGAACCCATTCCGTCATATATAAACCTGACGTCAAGCCCCTCTGCGGCTTTCTGCTCGAGAATTTCCGTTATATCGTCAAGCATTGCCCCCTGATCGACAATAAACATCTCTATAAAAATATAATGCTTCGCGGCTCTCAGTTCGTCCTTCAATATGTCAAATTTTTCCTCGCCCGAGCGAAAATACGTCACCTCGGTAGCCGTCTGAACGGGATAGCCGCCGTAATCGGACATATACTTCGCATAGCGGTAGACCTCTTCATTTTCATTTTTGAGCTTTTGCATAAGTTCGTCATCAGCCGCAAGATATTTTTTTGTATCTTCGCATTTTTCGGCATAGGCATTCCTTATGACTCTCATAGAATACTGATTGTTCAAAAAGAAATAGATCGCCACCGTGAACACGGGAAAAGCCACCAGCGGCACGAGCCAGCCTATCTTAAATTCCGACTTGGTCTTTTTATTGATGATATACACAGCGGTAGCGGAGGCGAGCATCTGGAACAATATCTGCATTTTTGCCGAATAGCGCTCTATGCCGAAAAACATATAGCATATCAGCACTATCTGCGCGGCAAGCAGCAGTATGACTATCGTGCGCTGTGAGCCTATATATACCGCAAGCTGTTTCAGGCGTTTTTTGAGCCTTCCCTTTTTTTCCCCTTTTTTTGCTTTCATGATCCTTCATTTCCCTAAAAGCCCAAGGCTTCATATGAACATTGCCATAAGTTTTACCTCAAGCTGTTTGTTTTTTACCCTTTCACCGTCTATTCTTATACTCTTTACCTTTATATGAGCGCCCGCGTCAAAGACTATCTCCCATTCGTGCGAGCGTTTATCCTCTCCTTTATATGTACATTCTGCCGAAAACAGGCCGACCGACCAGTGACCGCTCTCAAAATAATTATCTATAGCCTCGCCGTAGTTATCGCTCGACATTTTCATTCCGTTGCTGAATGAATATGACGCTGTTTTTACCCGAAAGGTCTGTACGGCAAATATTGCCGCATAAGCCGCCGCTATTACAACGGCAACGGTCAGCAGCCGCCATATCAGCGCAGCCCTTTTGCTTATCGGCTTGCGCGGCTTTTTTACCTTGACCTTTTCAGCCGCGGGAGCATACGCGTCAGCGTTCCTGTTTACATTTCTGTTTAAACTTCTGTTTACATTCCCGCCCGCGTTCCTGTTTAAATTCCCGCCTATATTCGGCTGCCGCCGTCTGTTATCGTAAGCAGCCCGCGTATACGCGGTCTGCGGAGTTCGGCTTCTGCTCTGCGGCTGTCGGCTTCCGGTCTGCGTTACGACCTTGCCGCAGCTTACACACAGCTTTGCGCCCTCTTTAAGCGGCGCACCGCAGCCTGTGCAGTATCTTTTTGACATATTTTAGTCTCCTTATTTTCCATACTCACAAAGTTGTCTTTTGTTCAATAATATCTTATTACCGCTACGACTCTGCCGATTATCGCGGCGTTATCTGTAATTATAGGATCCATGCTGTCATTTTCGGGCTGTAACCTGTAATGACCGTTCTCCTTATAAAATCTCTTTACCGTTGCGGATTCGCCGTCTACCAGCACGACTGCTATCTCCCCGTTTTCCACAAACGACACCTTTTCGACTACGACCATATCGCCGTCAAGGATAGCCGCATTCACCATGGAATCGCCGCGCACCTTTAACGCAAAAAGCTCATTGTCATAGCTTTTGTCGGGGTTAAGATCTATATATTCTGTAATATTTTCGATAGCGGTTATAGGCATTCCCGCCGTCACCGTTCCTACCACGGGTACTTTCATAGTACCGTGTCCCGAGAGCCTTATCGCCCTGTTGAGATTATCCTGCTTTTCAAGATAGCCCTTTTCGGTAAGCGATTTTATTGCCCTGTGCGCCGTCGAGGTCGACCGAAAGCCGCAGTTGGCGCATATCTCTCTTACGGAAGGCGGATAGCCTTCAAGAATACGCTGCCTGATAAATTCATAGGTCTTGCGCTCGTTCTCCGTTATTTTTTTCATAGAAAATACCCCTTTTCATCAAGCATTTAACTGTCCTCTGATCTTAATATTTCAAGCAGCAGCTTTGCCGCCTTATATACGTCTCCGCAGCCCATTGTTATTACCATATCGCCCGCCTTGGCGTTTTGCGCTATATACTCCGCCGCCTGTTTGAAATTATATTCCTTCTGCTGTGCGGTCTGTGCGTCCGCGATATCATGCGGGGTGTCGAACCATACCGAATTTTTCAGCTTTTTGCCAAGCTGTTCGGTGTATATCCCGTGATCGTTCTTCTCACGGCTGCCCATTATGTCCGTCAGCACTGCAATATCGGCAATGGAAAGAGCCTGAACAAAATCGTCCATCAAAAGTTCGGTGCGCGAATAGGTAAACGGCTGGAACAGCGCCCATATCCTGTTATGATCGAGCGATCTTGCGGCATTGAGCGCAGAGGATATCTCCGCAGGGTGATGAGCGTAATCGTCAATTACCGTAATGCCGCGTTCCCTGCCGAGCATTTCAAAACGGCGCGCCGCCCCTCTGAACACCTGCAATCCCATTTCTATCCCGTCATAACTGACGCCCATGCTCCTTGCCGCCGCAGCCGCCGCAAGTGCGTTGAGAACGTTATGATCTCCCGGGACAAATATAGTCATCTCTCTGACAAGACTGCCCTTTTCAAACAGATCGAAATGGGTAGCCATGCCCTCTCTGCGCGTTATCTGCGCCGAAAAATCGCAGTCCCTGCCAAATCCGAAGGTGGTATATCCAAGCCCTTTGAGCGCGTCAGCGGTATTTTCATCATCACCGTTTGCTATGACATTCTGTGCGCTGTCGGCAAATTTTCTGAATGAAGCCTTTATATTGTCAAGTGTTCCGAAATAATCGAGATGATCGGCGTCTATATTCAGTATCACGGCGGTGTTTACGTCAAGCTTTAAAAAATGATCCTTAAACTCGCAGGACTCGCAGACCATTATTTCACTTTTGCCGACTCTGCCCGACCCGCCTATGCTTTTGAGCTTTCCGCCTATGACGCAGGATATATCCACGCCTTCTTCAAGAAATATCTGGGTAAGCATAGAGGTAGCCGTTGTCTTCCCGTGAGTGCCGCAAACGCCTATCGTCTGCGGATAGAGCCTTGTGAGCAGTCCCAACATCTCGCTGCGCTCGGCGACATATGCCCCGCTTTTTCTTGCCGCCGCAAGTTCGGGGTTATCCTCCAGCACCGCCGCCGTATACACAATAAGATCGGCGTCGCCTATATTTTCCGCACG
>CANPYF010000030.1 GCA_947587925.1 uncultured Ruminococcus sp. | reverse complement strand
CGGCTGACGGCGAGCTGAAGCTCACGACAATAACGATGGAGCTGACGATTCAAGCTAAGATTCCGGCGGCAGTGGAGACTCCGGGCGCTTTTACCTTGCCGGCTAAGAAATTGCAGAGCATAGTGCGCGAAATGAAGGATGGTGAGGTGAATGTAGAGCTGAAGGGCAATGCCGTGACGGTGCGTTGTAATCGCGCCCATTTCAAGCTTTATGTGGTGCATTTTTACCGCGCCGTCAGGGTCAAAGAGCATATTCAATATTTCATAATAGCGTTCGGGCGAGAGAGCCTTGTAATCGAGAAGCAGCCGCGAGGAATTATTTGCGGAAATATACCCGAAGCCGCGCCATGCGCTGTTTTGAGCGGTATCTGCCGTGCTGCCGTCAATTATTATGTCAAACATCTGATTCCCCCCGATATTGCCGCTTTGAGCGAGCGCGGTATGCCCGCCGAGCAGCGACACTGCGCCGACAACGACCGCAGTCAGAACGGCAGCAGCCTTTCTTTTTAGCAGCATTTTGTTTAGCAGCATAATTATATCATACCCTTTCGGGAGCCTGCCGCAAAGTCGGCTGCTCCTTGTAATATATTATAATATATTAGGTTATGATGTAAAGATACATACTTTTTTACAGGCTCGCAAGCCGCGTCCCGCCGCTTTGTCAGAACCTGCAAAGATAAAGTTCTTGTAAATGCCTAAAACCTTTTTCCGTTTATGAAACTCCCCGATAGCCGCCGTGTTGTTTGGTAATATTTATATTTTGTGTTGTTACAGCGGATTTTTCTTATACATTAAATCTGAAAAGTGTAACGTCCCCGTCGTGCATGACATACTCTTTGCCCTCCGAGCGGACAAGACCCTTTTCTTTGGCGGCATTCATAGACCCGCAGCTGACAAGATCGTCATATGAAACTATCTCCGCGCGAATGAATCCCTTTTCAAAATCGGAGTGTATCTTTCCTGCCGCCTGCGGCGCTTTTGTGCCGCGTTTTATCGTCCATGCGCGTACCTCCTGCGGTCCTGCTGTAAGGAACGAGATAAGTCCGAGCAGCGCATAGCCCTCGCTTATCATTCGGTCAAGACCCGAAATTTCCAGACCGAGGTCGGCTAAGAACATCTTCTTGTCCTCATCGTCCATATCGGCGATCTCTTCTTCCAGCCGCGCACAGATGGGCATTACCGCCGCACCCTGCTCCTTTGCAATATCGCAGACCTTGAGATAATTCGCACAGCCTTCTACCCCTGCGGCAAAATCATCATCTGAAAGATTGGCGGCATAAATTACGGGCTTGAGCGAGAGCAGCGGAGTTTCTTTGAGCCATTCGCGCTGTTCATCGTCCATTTTAAAAGCGCGTGCGCTGCAGCCGTTTTCAAGATGAGCTTTGAGCACTTCGAGAAATTCGACCTGTTCGGCAAGCGACTTGTCGCCCTTCATAGCCTTCTTGACGCGGTCTATCCTGCGTTCGAGCAGTTCTATATCCGAAAATATCAATTCAAGGTCGATAGTTTCAATATCCCTTTTAGGGTCAATGCTGCCGTCAACGTGTATGATATTATCATTTTCAAAGCAGCGCACGACATGGACTATAGCGTCCACCTCGCGTATATCGGCGAGGAATTTGTTGCCAAGTCCCTCCCCCTTTGACGCGCCCTTTACCAATCCCGCTATGTCTACAAATTCAAGCGTTGCGGGCGTGAATTTTTCGGGCTTGTACATATCTCTCAGCTTTTCAAGCCTTACATCGGGAACACTTACTATCCCGATGTTCGGCTCGATAGTGCAGAAAGGATAATTCGCGCTCTCTGCTCCGGCATTTGTGAGCGCGTTAAAAAGTGTGGATTTGCCTACATTAGGCAGACCTACCATTCCCAACTTCATATCGTGTGTTTTCTTCCTTTCGGTACTTTTGGATAATAATTATTATTCGCAGCAGTCGCAGTCGTCGTCGCAGCAATAATCGTCGCAGCAGTCGCAGTCGTCATAGCAATCGGGATCTGCGATAGTGATATTCTTGGTCTTTTTGGGAGAGATGAGCATTCCCACGATAACGCCGAACAGGAACATGGCGACAGCCATCCACAGCGCTTCGTCCTGCGAGATGAACGAATCAAGCTTCTGCTTCATTGAATTAAGAGTCTGTGTTGCTCTTTCCGATAAAACCTCAAATTTTTCCATTTTAATTTCCTCCTGTAAAATATTAATATATATTATCGGCTCGCGGCGGCGTTATTCTACCGATTTGAGCGATTCTACCATGTTTATCTTTTTGAGCCTGAAATAAAGCGCAAAGTTGACCAGTGCGGCAAATACAAGCGTCAGCGCCGCGCCGAGCAGATACGCCCACCATACAAGTTCGCGGTTGAACAGTACGGCTTCGACCTCAACGGTCATTATGACGAACCTGTGCAGCACCTTGCCCAGCCCGAGCCCTATCAATATGCCTATCACAGCCGAAATGACATTTTCGCGGTAGAGATAAGCGCCCGTTTCGCCGTCATAGAATCCGAGGACTTTTATTGTCGCTATCTCGCGGCGGCGTTCGGTGATATTTATGCTTGCCAGATTGAACAGCACCGTCAGCGCTAAAAATGCCGCGCAGACGATAAGCATAAGCACAATGGCGTCAAGGCTTTTTATAGAATTGACAAAGCCTTCCGTGGAATCGGCGATAAAGGCTGTGCCGAGTATCCTTTCGTCCGAGGTGAGCGCGGTCTTTATATCTTCGTCCTTTACGCTGCCGTCCGTGTTGAAATACGCCGCGGAGGGCGTACCCTTTTCGCCGAAAATATCTTCATACACAGCGGGGGTCATATAGATATAATTGAGCGCGAAATTTTTCATTACCCCCGAAATTTTCACCGAATATTCCTCGCCGTCGGCGTCCTTGATGAAAATATCATCACCCTTTTCAAGCCCGCAAAGCTGCGCGAGTTTTTGGGTCACCACAGCTCCGCTGTCATCAAGCGCAAGCTTTTTTCCGCTGACGGTACGCATATCTATAAATCCGTCAAGCGGACCGTCGGGAGAAATTATCGTGGTGTTATATTTCATATCCTCGCTGCCCGCGTCAACGCTTTTTGATACCGCGCAGACATAGCTTTCTATGCCCTTGACCTCTTCGAGCGCCTTTTCGGGGGAATCAGCCGAGGTGTTGAGCGCGGCATTCGCCGAGAAGGTGAAAATTTCGCCGTACTGCTTATCCACGATAGAGCTGACCGAATATTTCAGCCCGAAGCCTGTTATTATCAGCGCCGTACAGCCCGAAATTCCGACAAGCGTCATGAAAAATCTTTTTTTGTAGCGAAGCAGATTTCTGACCGTTACCTTCATCAGAAAGCTCAATCTGTTCCAGATGAACGGTATCCGTTCGGGCAGTACCCGCTTGCCTGCGGCGGGAGGTTTGGGGCGCATTATTTCGGCAGGCTGATCTTTAAGTTCGCCCGCACAGGTAAATATCACCGCAGCGGACGTGAGTATTGCCGAAGCGGCGGCTGCCGCAAGCATATAATCTGCCCGAAACGGCGTTTGTGCGCCGGGGATATTGTACATTATCCTGTAGGTGTTGATTATGAGCAGCGGAAAGACCTGCAAGCCTATTATCGAGCCTATGCAGCTGCCCCCTATCGCGGCAGTCAGCGCATAGAAAAGATACTTGAAAAGTATATGCCGCGCCGTGTAGCCCAGCGCTTTGTAAGCGCCGATGAGCGTGCGCTGTTCTTCGACCATTCGGGTCATTGCGGTGACGCAGACAAGTGCGGCTATCAGTACAAAAAACAGCGGGAACGCTTTGGAAACGTTGTTTATTTTATCCGCGTCATCACCGTATGATATATAATCATTTGACGCAAAGCGCGTTTCGCTGAGTATCTTAGGCTGCCCGAACTGTTCAAGCTGCTCCTTTGACTGCTCGAGCTCAGCCTTTGCGCTTTGTAACTGCTCGGTCAGTTCGGCACGCGCAGTCCCGTCCGTATCGTTTATAAGCTGACCGATAAGCTGCGCTTTTTTCTGTATCTGCAAAAGCTGCGCACGCAGCATATAGGCACGCGCTCCGCCGTTTTCGCCGAGCCTGTCAAGCTGTGCCTGCGCCGCCGCCTGACCCTTGTCAGCTTCGTCAAGCAGCTGCGCGAGCGAACCGCTGTCGGCTGAAAGCACCTGTTCGGACAACTCTATGCTGCTTTGCGCCGAATCTATCTTTTTTTGTGCGTCATTTTTAAGCTGTTGGCAGCGTTCGCTGACGCTTTGTTCAAACGCTTTTTGGGCAGGCTCGGACTTGTCCTCCACCGCATTTTTATATTCGTCCGAAAACGGGTCAAGCCCGTCTTTTATGTCCAGAGATACATATATATCGGTGTAATGGTCGAGCAAAAAAGCTTCTTCGGGAAGATAGATATTGCTGTTAACCGAACCGCTCCCCACATTTGACGCATCGCGCTGAAAGCCGACATACAGCGGAGAGATAACTATGCCGACTATCTCGTATGTATCATAAGCGAGCGAATCGGAGATATTTTCGTCCTCTGACGGCGAAGAAAGCGTAATGCTTCCGCCGACTTTGAAGGTTTCGGGAGAGGACAGCTTGTTTTCGACAACACATTCATTTTTTGCCTGCGGCATTCTGCCCTCGGTAAGCACGAGCTTATTAAGGTCGTTTTCGGAATCGGCTTTTACGTTGGAATTTATCGAAAAGGCGCGGACGACTATATTTCTGTTATCATAGTTGTAATACAGATCTTTGGTGTAGCCCGCGCACGCGCCCTTTACCCATTTGGCGGAACGCACCGCCGCAATGTCCTGCGACCTTACGCCGACAGTCGAACGAAGCCGCAGATCCATAAGTTCTGACGAGGTAAAGTAATCGGCGGCGGTTTCCTTCATATCAGGCTCGGTAGCCTTAAGCCCCGTAAAAAAGCCGCAGCCGAGCGCGATTATGAGAAATATCGACAAAAATCTTCCGAACGAGCGTTTTATCTCGCGAAGCGGGTCGAGCAGTAAAGCACGGGGGAAACGGCTGTTATTCACCGAACATTTCCTTTGAAAGTCTGCCGAGTATCTCGCAGCCCTTTATTATCTGCTCGTCGGTAGGCGTTGAGAAATTGAGCCTTATCGAGCGGGTTTGGTCGGTACTGTTTATGGTAAACGCCGTTCCGGGTACGACCGCGACCTTATAGTCGCGCACCGCCCTTGTGCAGAAGTCGGTCATCTGTTCGGTGGTGACACCCTCGGGCAGCGTACACCAGATGAAAAGACCGCCCTGCGGTTTAGTGTATTCTATTTTGCTCGAAAAATTCTTTTTTATCTCGCCGAGCATGAGCGAGGTCTTGTGTTCATACACCTTTCTAAGCCCTTTAAGATGTTCGTTAAGGTCGTATTTTTTAAGAAAACGGTAAGCGAGCATCTGCGACCACATAGTGGTATGTACATCGGCGACCTGTTTGCAGACGATTATCTTTTGGATAATATCCTTATGAGCGCAGACATAGCCGACCCTTATTCCGGGCGAAAGTATCTTTGAGAAAGTACCCGAATAGATAACGCTGCCCTGTTTATCGAGCGTTTTGATACTTTTTATATCCTCGCCCGCAAAGCGCAGATCGCCGTAAGGGTTATCCTCAAGAATTACCGCGCCGTATTTTTCGCACAGTTCAAATGTTTTAACTCTTTTTTCCCACGACATGGTATTGCCCGTCGGGTTCTGGAAATTAGGTATCAGGTAAACGAGTTTGACATTTTTGGTTTTAAGTATCTGTTCAAGTTCATCGGTATCTATGCCGTCCTCTTCAAGGGTAACGCCGCACAGATCAACGTGATAGGATCTGAAAGCGTTGAGCGAGCCTATAAAGCTCGGCGATTCGGCAACGATAGTTTCCCCCTCGTTGCACAGCACCTTTGCGGAAAGTTCATTAGCCTGCTGTGCGCCGCTGGTTATTATGACTTCGTCATACTGCGGGTCAAAGCAACCCCTTGAAGCGAGCAGTTTTTTGACCTCGTCGCGAAGCGGAGCATAGCCCTCGGTCACGCCGTACTGAAAAGCGACAGACGGTTCCTGTGCAAGTATCTCCTTAGAGATCTCTTCAAGCTGCTGCGCGGGCAGCGCTTCGGGAGCGGGCGAACCCGCCGCGAATGAGATGACCTGCGGGTCGGAAGAATATTTAAGTATCTCGCGGATAGCCGAAGCCTGGAGCTGAGACACCTTATCTGAAAATTTAAATTCCATGATCCATAATTCCTTTCAATGCCGTAATTTTTGTATACATTTATTATAACACATCTTTTGGAAAAATGCAATAGTTTTTTGAGATATGCTCGTAAAGTGTTGACATTTTACTTATTCTATGATATAATTATAAAAGAAAAGGCCGACCTTACCGAAATTCGCCGTCCGAAAACCTTTGAGGTTTTGGAGCAGTGCGAATTTACAGGGGATTGAAACGATAGCACCATGTAATTTATCATAGTGCCAGTTTTGGAGCAGTGCGAATTTACAGGGGATTGAAACGGCAGTTTTTTGTAATAGTAGGCGGTCTGGTTTTGGAGCAGTGTGAATTTACAGGGGATTGAAACCATTCGGTTACGTACAAGCCGTCTGCGGTGTTTTGGTACAGTGCAAATTTACACAAACCCAAAACATTCCTTACCGAAAAATTCGCACAGATATGCCGAAATTTACCTTACCATTTGTGGGATCTAAGCGGACAATTTAATATCGGTTCGGCGGGTATACTTAAAAATAAAGCGAGCATAGTTTTGCAAATTAAAACTATGCTCGCTTTTGTGTTTTTTCTTCTATGATGTATTTGAAATGTGCAATGGCATATATCTGCCCGAATAATAATGCCAAGCGCATTGCCGCCTTTCGGCAGTCTGCCGAATGAGAAAGAATTTATCGCCATTTCGCATGATGAACTATACCTTTGATAGGATCTATTTAAAAAAGCCGCAAAGTGAAACTTCAAAATATTTATGAAAAATTAATAAAATTTTATTAACTAAAAAGTAAATATTTGATATAATCAAATTATATATAAAAAATAGAAAAAATCAGTGTAGAAAAATATAAGTAACGACAAGGAGACAACATTTATGAGAATAGCATTATGTGATGATGACCGCATTTTTCTGGAACTTTTTGAGAAATATGTCAAAAGATGTTTTGATAGATTTTTCACCAACGTTAGTATATATAAATATACTAACGGGATAACGCTGCTTGACCGTCATAGGAACGACCCTTTTGATCTGATCTTTCTTGGCATAGATATGCCCCAAATAAGCGGATTTGAAGTGGCTGAAAGGTTTAAAATAACAAATCCCAACAGCCGTTTTGTATTCGTTACAAGTCATTCCGAGCTTGTTTTCCAAAGCTTTGATTTTCAGCCTTTTAATTTTATACAAAAGGGCAATAGGGAGCGTATGCTCGCTAAGATAGATAAGGTCGCTTTTCAGCTGATGAGAGAACTCAAACAAAGTAAAAAAATTATACTGGAGGATAAAAATTACGGGAGAACTGCCGTATATCTGAAAGATATAAAATATATCGAAAGCAGCGGACATTATGTAAAATATTATATAGATAAAAAAGAATTTCCCATAAAATTGCGGGGCAGTATCAGCGGATTGGAAGAACAGTATGTTACTGCCGATTTTGTACATATACACAGAAGATATATAGTCAATTTAAAGCATATATTTAACGTTGATGCCGGCAATGGCGTAGTCATATTAAAACAGGGAGAGCAATTGCCGTTAAGCAGGACATTAAAGGACATTGTGAATGAGCAATACTCCCAATATTTAAGATCGATGTTATGATCTGTATTTAAAAAAAATTTTTTGACCCGGAATGTTCCGGGTCTTTTTGCATTTCGGGTCAAAATTATGCAATTGAGGACAAATTTCTTGACTTGAAATTTGAAACAACGTATAATGAAAGTATAATATCCGTTTTTGGATCCGGCTAAAAAATAATAATAAAAAAGATCGGGAGAAATAATACTCCGACGGGGAACAGGTCGCGATCGTTGCAGATCTGAATGCCTTTGAAAATAAAACGACTGTTAAGGCAATACCACACGGAGATTGTGCCGAAGATGCGCAGTCGATTTTTTTGTCAGATTGTGCAGAAACGACGCAGGAATACTTTCGTATTTCAAGGAGTTTCTGTGCGAGATGACGGAAAAAGCGCAAGCAGATTTGGTACAAAGGCGTAAGCCGGTCTTCGTGCGGTGTTGCCTTAGTGTTCTGGGCAAGCCGTATAAAATAATCGGCAGGCTTAACCCGTTCCAAGGTTATTATGTAATTTATGATGTATATATCCCCTTTACTTGTCTGGACGATAATCAGCCTTTAGAATGGGGTCTGAATTTTGAGTATAACAAGACGCTCAATATTGCTGATGTAAAACAGCTTGTAGCTCATGCGCAGGAGTGTTTCGGAGATAGGATCACATTTGACGACTATAATAGATATTATGATTTTGATATGTCAAAATATTATGGTTCTTTAGGATTTTCGTGCGCTCTGATCTGCCTTTTAGCCTGCTTTAATTTTATATTGTTGTACAGATATATTCTTTCGACCAGGATCAATGAATATAGAATTTTCAGAATATGCGGTGCTACCCGCTTAAAATTAGCGCTCGAATTTGCAAAAGAAATTTTCGCTCTGAGTTTTCCGGTACTGGTGATCGGAGCGGCAATATTTGAGATGATAATTAAAAAGTATGTCATTAATTTTTATGAATACAGCTCGGGAGCATACGAGTTTAAACTCTATGCGGTCGTTATCTGCATTTATCTTATTGCTACGGTCATATCCTCCGTACTGATGTTTCTTGTTCATTTTGCAGGAAAAAAGACGGTGTAAAAGGAGGGTAAAATAAATGTATTTTAAGGCGGCAAAGGTAAATTTTAAAAAGCATATTTTTTTCAATATAGTAATAATTATTCAGTTGAGTATTATGATAGGTATTATAATTTCACTGGCAGGCGCTGTGGAAAGCAGACTTGACCGCTATCTGCCTGTGCGGGATTTTCTTACTTCTGAAGGCTATTTTTGTTCGGGAACGTTTACCGATCAAATAAAAACGCAGGTGCGTTCTCAGCTGAAAGGAGTAAGAAATATTCACACGATTGCGACAACGGCAATGTTTACCGAGGACGGAGCAGCTGATTCCGAATTCAGCGCATATATTTATGATGATAAAATTTTGCAGCTTTATTCTCCAACACTTGCAGAGGGTGAATGGTTAGATCGGTATAAAAATTATACCGGCGATGCAATTCCGATAGTAATATCAAATAACGGCTGTGATTATAAAACAGGCGATAAAATCAAATTAAGCTGTTATCTGAATGATCCGGATGAAACGGGAAACTTTTCATTTTACGTTGTCGGAGTCATAAACGATAATGCGGATTTTATTTTCTGCAATAATAATGAAATGCTTGACAAAGATTCCGCAGATATGATGTACTGCTCATTTACATATAACCGAATCGATGAAATGATAGATCAAGGTTTATCCGAAGAAGAAGCCCGGCAGGCTCTTGATGATGAGTTAAAAACTCAAAATGAGATGATGGATTATTTTGATGATATCGGTGTTGAACGGTCAGCGGCAGCAAACATTTATAATACGCCTATTGCATTTATGCGTGAAAGTGATGCAAAAAAATTAAACTTATATTTAACAGTTCACACATTAATGATAACCATGGAAAACGGCTTGTCCGACCAAGACCAATACGATAATTTATTTTCACTGAAAAACACCATACAAAGCTGCGATCAGATAGCTTCCAACAGAAAGTTGAACGAAAATTGCCTGACAAAAATAAATTTGCAGCTTGCGTCCGTCTTCCCTTTAATAATTATTTCGCTTACATTGATACTGTTGAGCGCGGTAAGTATCGGGGCGATCTCGACTATGCAGCAGTTGAAAACATTCGGTATTTTTTATATCAACGGCTCAAAATGGATAAGCTGCATACGGGTAAGTATATATAACTCGGTAATGATATGTATTCCGTCATTAATAATAACATACGCAGCGCTGTTTTTCATCAAGAATAAATTCCCGAATATAACTATAACATTCGGTATGTTTGAAAATGCTTCGGCATTTGCGGTCGTTATTTTGTTTATTCTGCTTTCCATGATAATACCGTTAAGCATACTAAGAAGAAAAACTGCAAAAGAAATATTAAATGAATATAATTAAGATAAATTTTTATAAAGACAGATAATATAGCAAAGGAGAACAAAATGAAGATCACGGACAAGGTAAATTTATTTTACCCAAATTTTGAAAAAGAAAAATATGCGCAGGAGCGCCGCAGGCGGCTTTCAAATTACCCGCAGGAATATTTAAATGATCTTGAAGCTATGCGCATAGCGCGCATGATTATGCCACATGACCCCGATAAGGCATTTGCGCTTATGCTTGAATTGAATGACGATATTGAAACGCTCAATTACCGTCTTGACTGCCTTGATGATTTTCTAAGACAGCCGAAGCTGTCCGATACTTTCAGAAAAATTATCCGAAAGCTGAGCGACAATAATCTCGAACTTGATCTTGGCGGCAGTACGCCTAATTCATTTATGGAGCTGCGAATGAGAATGGATCAGCTGCAAATTTTTCTTGACTGCATTGATGAAATAAATGTATTTTATTCAAGCTGCAAAAGCACGATAAGATCAGCTGCGATGAATAATTTGTTTGCATTTTTTGCCTCTATTCCGAACACGGAGCAATTTACGACTGTGAAAAACAATCTTGCGGAGCTGCAGGAAATTTTCTCGAAAACTATAAGAAGTGTGAAGATCGGAATAAATTTAACCTTGGATATGACGCCGGAAACCTGCGGGATTTTGGAAGTTTCAAAGGATAAGATCTATCCCAAGGGCAACGTTTTTGACAGACTTATTTTTAAGACCTATTCTCATTCGGAACAGTTTGCGGGCGAAGAGCATATCAATACTGCGGTCGTCGGTCAGTCGCCCGATATGGACACGGCTTTATTCAAAGAGCTTGACCGATATACAAAGGATTTTTCACGGCGAATCTCGCAGGCTTTAAAAAATTACCGCGATTTGTTTTTCAGCGACATAAACGAACTTGAACATCAGCTTGATTTTTATGACGGAGCGGTCAATTTGATAAAATATGTTCGTTCCAGAGGTCTTGAAATGTGCCGTCCGAAGTTGACGGCAAAAGCGGAGAGAAAAATGAAATTGAAAGGTGTATTTGACCTCTGTTTTTTCAGACAGGTATCAAGCAGCGATTACAAAAAATTCGGCGATGAGCTGCTTGTGCGCAACGATATTTCGTTTGAAAATGAACGCTTTTACATAATTACGGGTGTTAATAACGGCGGCAAGACCACCTTTGCACGCGGGGTCGGGATATGTCAGCTGCTTGCACAGCTTGGTCTGTATGTTCCGGCAGAATATGCGGAGATCTCGGCAGTTGACTATATTTTCACGCATTTCCCGAGAGAAGAGGAAATAGGTATCGACAGCAGCCGATTCACTACCGAGATAAAACAGCTAAAAATAATATGCGATCTTATCACGCCCTGCAGCATGGTGATAATGAACGAATCTATCCAAAGCACCACTCCGAATGAATGTCTTGAAATCGCAGGAAAGCATCTTGAAATAATGGCAACAGCTGGTGTCAGAGGTATGTATGTTACACATCTGACCGGATTATATGACAAGGCAAAGAAGATAAATCAAAAAGAAAATATGTCCAAGGTCGGAAGTCTTGTTTGCACAGCGGAAAGTGAAACGGGAAAAAGGTTGTATAAAATCGAGAATGCTCCGCCGCTTAGCGGGAGTATGGCATATTCGGTTTATGACAGCTTGGGAGCAAAAATTGATGATGTGAGAAAAAGACTGGGGATAAAAACCGGGTAAATTTTACGATATTATATTTTTTGTATATTGTTGACATCAATATATTGATGTGATAAATATAACTAAAATACCGTATACGGTATTTTATATAAAGCAAGATGTATATTTAATATTATCCGTCATATATTTTCTCATACCTATTGATTTTCACGTCAATATCTGATATAATAAACATAAATAAAAATATGAGGTGATAAAAGTGGCGGGATATATAACATATTGGAATCAGGAACAAATAAAAAAGCTTCAGCGAAAGAAAGACCCCGATAACGGTCCGATCACGGTCGTGTTTGGCAGCATACATACGAAAATGCCGTCTATAAGATCGGTGAAGGTGGGTGATGTGATCTATCCTGTCGCGATCGACTGCGGAGATCTCTGCATTGTCGCAAGACTGCCCGTTGAAAATATAGAACCTGCTTATAAATATCTCTGCCGTGAGTTGGGAAATTGGTGCGATGCACTTGTGCCGAAAAACGTTGAGGAATGTCTTACCGAGGAGGAATCAAAATGCTTTCATATTCCGCGAAATCCTGATTTTAAGCCGCATAAATGTCATCAAGTGCCGTTTAATTGCTGCTCCGAAACCGCCGCGACGGGTACGCACGGTTCTTCGATAGAGCTGCGCAGAATACCAAAAGAAATGCTTCCCAAGCTGCTCTTCGGACCGACAAAGTCAAAGCAAAAGCCGCTTATGCTCGACGAAAACGGCAGTCCGAAGATAGTATCCGTAAGCACAAAGATCCGCCGCTTGAGCGACGAAACAATGGAATATTTTGATTCTTTTTTTGAAAATATATAATAAAAAATTCGACAGCATTTTTCGCAAATGCTGTCTTTTTTATCCTAATTATCAAGCGTGAACTAAACGGTTATTTTTCAATTTGCCCGTTATCTTTTTTCAATAAAAAATCATTGGTTTTTAATTCTCTCATAAGTTCGCACAGGCGTTTGAAATCGGATATTATATCGTTGTTCATACCGCTGCCGAGCCAATCGAGCACCGCGCCGAAGCAGGTGCATTTGTAATATCTTATCAGGATAGCTTTGTCCGCTTCGGAAAGCTGCATTCCGCTGTCGTCAAGAACGGTATTTATAAACGTTGCCGTTATATGCTCGCAGACCCTCCAAAGATAACTTTCGTATATCTCGCGGTTGGAGGAATTGTGTATATGAAGCACCGCCGTTTTATTTTCGTGCGCAAATGAGATCGCCACATTAAGACATTCTTCGATCGAATCTATCTTTGTGCATTGATTTATTATCCTGTCCGCCTCGGAGTTGACTATCTCGGAGATGAGCGAGGGCAGATCGCTGTAATGATAATAAAACGTATTGCGGTTTATTCCGCAGTCGTCGGTTATGTCCTTAATGGTTATCTTGCTTATCGGACGTTCATTCAGCAGCTTTACAAGCGAATTTCTGATCGCCGTTTTGGTCAGATTTGACATACATTACCTCTGTTTTTATTATTTTATCCCGCCCGTTGCTTGTCATATTTCTTCCGAAGTGAATATCCACACAGTCTCGTTTTTTCCCTCCGCCGAATATTCTTCTGCGCACATATTCAGCGTCCGAAAATTTGGAATATTCCTCAACATACTCGGGAAAAACGTACTTTTCGTCAGCCAGGAGTTTCATATATTCATAAATATCCGTAACATTTTCAAAGCTGCGGCTCAACTCATCATCTTTTTTCAGATACACAAATTCTCCCGTCATAAGGTCAACGCGGGCTATCTGCAAAAAGCCGTTGATTATAGTTTCTTCCGCAAATTTATCCATATTAATCTCATTTAAATCGGTATTCATAAGATACAGCATCCCTAACAAATGATTTTATACGGTATATTTACATATGCCTACACTATTCTACTTTAACACAAAATATTAAATGTTTAATAAATTGTGTGTAAATTTTTTTATATGATATATTTCCCCGCCCCCGCCGTGCAGGGCGGTTTTTCATACAGCAAAAAAGCCCCGAAACCATTAAGTTTCGAGGCTTTAAATAAAGTGCGGCAAATGGGACTTGAACCCATACGTCGTTTGACACACGCCCCTCAAACGTGCCTGTCTGCCTATTCCAGCACTGCCGCATATATTAAATTTTATCTGTTCGACCGCCGCTCGTTACCCGTTGCCCGCGTTCATTGCCCGCCGTCCGACTTTAATATTATATCACTAAAGCGGGCGCGTGTCAATAGCTTTTCGAGCAAAATATTTTATTTTACAATTTATTAACCCGTGATACATATAACCCGCTCGTTAAAGCAGACTAATAACTAAAAATCCCGCCGACCTGCCGCTTGTATGCGGCAGACCGGCGGGGAAGTTGTATACGATTTGTCAGAAAATATCTTTCTTGCTCTTTATATGCCGCCTTATAAGCGTCACGATCGACACGATAACGCATAGGATAAGGAAGATAGGCGCTATCCATGTGTTGGTGTTCTCGTCCTCGGCGGATTTCATCTCCGTCCACAGATCCTGCATCTTGCGGTTAGCTTCGTCGGAAAGATTGACAAATACCGTTGTTTTGTCGGCTATGAACTGCTCGTCGGGATATGAGATAGGGCTGGTGCGTACCTCTTCGTCAAGCATATCGTATGCCGCTTGGTGCGGCGTTGAATAGCAGATATAATCAATGTTTGCATACGCTATATCAGGCTCGCACATAAAGTTGATGTACATTTCCGCGGCTTCCTTCTGACGCGCACCGACAGGTATGCACATTGCGTCTATAAACAGGCTCGTACCGCTCTTGGGAACGACAAAATTAAGGCTGTCGTTATCCTCGAGTATGGTCAGCGCGTCCCCCGCGTAATACGGCGCGATAAGCGCGTCACCCGCACCCATTTTATCAAATATTTCGTCCATTACATATCCTTGGACGATATTTTTCTGCTTCATCAGCTTTCTTGCGGCGGCTTCAAGTTCTTCTGGGTCTTCCGTATTCATAGAATAGCCTTCGAGCGATTCGGCAATGGCAAAAGCGTCACGGGGATTGTCAAACATCAGTATCTGATCCGCATAGTCCTCATTCCAAAGCAAGTCCCAGTCTATCTCCTCTTCGGGTATGTCGACCACCGTTTCGTCATAAATAATTCCTACAGTGCCCCATGTGTAGGGTACGGAATATTCATTTTCGGGGTCGTAAGCAAGATTACGGAAATTCGGCATTATATACTTGAAATTGGGTATATTGTCAAAATCCATTTTCTGTATCATATTTTCCTTTATCATCTTGCTTATCATATAATCCGAAGGGATTATAACATCATAAGCCGCTCCGCCGCCTTTTAGCTTTGCATAAAGCTCCTCGTTGGTAGCGTAATTCGTATAATTTACGTTGATACCGGTAAGTTTGGTAAATTCCGCGTTTACGTCAAGCGTTCCCTCGTCCGCACCCGTGGAGATATACTCGCCCCAGTTGTAAACGTTTATCGAAAGCCCCTCGCCCTTGAATCTTGTGTAGTAATCGGGGTCCGAAACGGTAAGCGTCTGCGCTTCCGATGCCCCCTCCGCATCAGTACCGTCCTCAGCGGAGCTGTCCGCGCTGTCAGAACAGCCTGTGAGCAGGGAAGTGAATAACACTGCCGAAAGTGCGAGCGAAAAAATACGTCTATATCTTTTCATGCACCCGCCCCCTTGCTCTGTGCCGAGCGGTTTTCTACAATATTTTTAATGATAAGTATTATCAGCACGACAATAAATATAATAGTTGAAAGCGCGTTTATTTCGGGCGATACCTTGCGGCGCGTCATTGAATATATGGTTATCGGCAGCGTCTGCGAGGTAGAACCGCTTGTAAAATAGCTTACTACAAAATCATCGAGCGAATAGGTGACAGCCATAAGAAAGCCGCTTATAACGCCCGGCATTATCTCGGGCAGCACTACCTTGTAAAACGCCTTGAAGGGCGAACAGCCGAGGTCGAGCGCAGCCTCGTAAAGGTGCGGGTCCATCTGTTTGAATTTCGGCATGATGTTGAGTATTACATAAGGCACGTCAAACGTGATATGTGCGATTATAAGAGTAGCAAAACCGAATTCAAATTTCATTCTTGCCGCAAAGAAAACAAACAGCAGCATAAGCGAAACACCCGTTACGATCTCGGGGTTGATTATCGGCATATTCGTTATATTCATAACGACAGACTTCGGGACTTTTCTCATGCTGTTTATACCTATAGCGGCAAGCGTGCCGAGGATCGTCGAGCCGATACTTGCGACAACGGCGATTATAAGCGTGTTTATCAGCGAGGATATGATTATCCTGTTGTGGAATAATCTTACATACCAGTCAAGGGTAAAGCCGGTGAACATCGAACGGCTCTTTGATTCGTTGAAAGAAAACACGATAAGCACGAAGATCGGCGCATAAAGAAAAAACAGTACGAGCGCCATGTATATTTTAGCGAATTTTTTCATTCGTTTCCTCCATTATAAAAATATATAAAAATTTATAACTTCAAACCCTGCTGCGGGTCACATGAGCACCTGATCGTCGGGGCTGAACTGATTCATTACCGTCATAATAACGAGAATGAGCGCCATAAGCACGAGCGATATCGCCGCGCCGAGATGAGGATTATATGAATTTCCGAGGAACTGCATTTCTATCAGGTCGCCGATAAGCAGATTTGAACCGCCGCCGAGCATTCTTGAAATAATGAAGGTAGATATTGCGGGAACGAATACCATAGTTATGCCCGACGTAACACCCGGCAGACTGAGCGGGAAAATTACGCGGAAGATCGTCGAAAATGAATTGCAGCCGAGATCGCTCGCAGCTTCTATAACACTTTTGTCTATCTTTTCCATGACCGAATAAAGCGGAAGTATCATAAAAGGAAGATAGTTATACACCATTCCCAGAACGACCGCGCCCGATGTGTTTATCAGCTTTACGGGCTGTGCGCCGATAACGGTGAGCAGGTGGTTTATTATTCCGTTATTTCCGAGTATAGCCATCCATGCGTAAGTCCTGAGCAGGAAATTCATCCACATAGGCAGCATTACCAGCATAAGCATAGTGCCTTGTCTGTGCTTTTCCATGCGTGAAAGTATATAGGCGATAGGGTACGCCACCACAAGGCAGATCGCCGTTGCGATAAGCGACAGCCATATCGAACGTACAAAAATATTCGTATATTGTCCGACAGCCGATATGTGTTTTATGGTAAATCCGCCGCCGTCATTTGTAAAGGCAAAATAAGCGACCATAAGCAGCGGGACGACGATAAATATCACCATCCATACCAGATAAGGCGCACTGAAATATTTCAACTTCATTTTTATTTCTTTATGCCTCCTTAGTCTTTTTCATAATGTGTATATCATAAGGATCAAAGCACATTCCGATCATAGAACCGACAGGTTCGGCTTTTGTGGAATGTATCATCCACTTGTGGTCTACTCCGTCAACTATCATTTCGTAATGTACTCCCTTGAAAACGACCGATTCCACTATTCCCGTGAGCTTGGCGTTTTCCGCAGGTATCACCTTAACGTCCTCGGGACGTATCACCACGTCAACGGTTTCGTCGGGCGAAAATCCCTTATCGACGCACTCAAAGCGTTTTCCGGTAAATTCAACAACACAGTCCTTGGGCATACAGCCGTTTATTATGTTGCTTTCTCCGATAAAATCGGCGACAAAGGCGTTTGTAGGCTCATTATAAATATCTATCGGCGAACCGATCTGCTGGATATGACCGCCGTTCATTACAACGACCGTATCGCTCATGGTCAGGGCCTCCTCCTGATCGTGAGTAACATAAACGAAGGTCAGTTCGAGCGCCTGCTGTATCTTTCTCAATTCAGTCTGCATTTCTTTTCGCAGTTTAAGATCGAGAGCGCCCAGCGGCTCGTCAAGCAAAAGCACCTTCGGACGATTGACCAGTGCGCGTGCGATAGCTACTCGCTGCTGCTGACCGCCCGAAAGACGGTCCACGGCACGCTTTTCAAATCCCATAAGGTTCACCAGCTCGAGCATTTCTCCCACGCGTTTTAAGATCTCCTTTTCGGGGACTTTCTGCACGCGCAGTCCGAACGCGATATTCTCATACACATTCAGATGCGGAAACAGCGCATAACGCTGAAAGACAGTATTCACATTACGCTTATGCGGCGGCAAATCGTTTATTCGTTTTCCTTCAAACAGTACATCACCGCTTGTAGGATTCAAAAAACCCGCAATAATTCTAAGCGTTGTGGTCTTTCCGCAGCCGGAAGGTCCGAGAAATGTCACAAATTCCTTGTCCTTAATGTCAAGGCTGATGTTTTTAAGGACACGTTCGCCGTCAAATTCGACAACGATATCCTTAAGTTCTACAACATTATCCATTTTTTTACCGCCCCTTTTCAAAAAAATTATTTGCGAAGAATGCAATAACGCAGTCAACATACATCATTATATATCAATAGAAACCATATGTCAATAAAAAAGGAAAAATTTTTGATTTAGTCAATAAATTGTTAAAATCACCAAGATACTGCTGTGTTATAATTAAAGCAGCAGGGGAGGCAAGGATATGGATACCAATATTATGGAGCACAGCCGTCATTCGGGTGGTGCATCATGAAAAAAAGCCGTATCGCGCTTGCAGCGGCAGCGGCTGTATTTGTTCTCAGCGCGGCAATTTGTATTTATATGCTGTTTTTTAAGCCAAAGCCGCAGTATGTCAGGATAACGAGCGGCGGCAAGACGCTTTATACGCTCGATCTGACAAAGGAAAAGGACAGGCTCATCACGGTGGAATATGACGGAAGAAAAAATGTGATAGAGATAAAAGACGGCAGGATACATATGCTTGAAGCGGACTGTCCCGACCATGTATGTATAGATACGGGCTGGCTGGACAACGGACTGCCTATCGTTTGTATGCCTAACAGACTTGTGATAGAAGCTGTCGGAAAGGGCAGCGATGCTGCGGTGGGGTGATAAGTTTTTGGATATACGAAAAATATCTCGTCTTGGGCTGCTTACGGCTCTTGCCCTTATCATTTTTATTGTGGAACTGCGGCTGCCCGATATCGCGCCGATAGCGGGAATGAAGCTCGGTCTTGCCAACATTATAACCGTGTATGCCGTATACACTTACGGCGGTGCGGAGGCTGCGCTGATACTTTACGCCCGCATACTGCTCGGCACGCTTATGACAGGCAATTTCAGTGCGCTGATATTCAGCCTGAGCGGCGGCACGCTCTGCCTTATCGGCATGATACTGTTAAAAAAGGCGATAGATATAAAGCATATGTGGCTGTGCAGCGTGTTCGGCGCAATACTCCACAATATAGGTCAGACCGCCGCCGCGGTGGCGGTCATGCGTACCCTTGCGGTGATATCCTATCTTCCGTTTCTTATGATCTCCGGCTGCATAGCAGGCGCGTTCACGGGCATTGCGGCACAGCTTATAGTTTCGAGGATAAATAAATACGGCAAAAAATAAAAGGCAGAGTACCCCAAAAAGATACTCTGCCTTAAAAGCATATTTTATGCTTTATATTTCATTTCTGTTTTCCAAAGCCTTATAAAGCGTCATTTCATCGGCATATTCAAGTATGCCGCCGATAGGCAGACCAAAGGCGAGCCTTGTCACCTTTACTCCGAGCGGTTTTAACAGCTTGGATATATATATTGCTGTCGCCTCGCCCTCAACGGTCGGGTTGGTAGCCATTATGACCTCTGCCACATTACCGTTTATCCGTTTGAGCAGTTCCTTTATGCGGAGCTTGTCGGGAGTAACGCCGTCAATGGGGGAGATAAGACCGTGCAGCACATGATACACGCCCTTGTATTCCTTTGTGCGTTCAAACGCCGAAATATCCTTCGGCGTTTCGACAACGCAGATAGTAGAAGCGTCCCTGCGGACGTCCCCGCAGATCTGACATAACTCGTTTTCGGTGAGATTCTGGCAGACAGGGCAGCAGTGGACGTTTTTTCGCGCATTGAGCAGCGCTTCGGAAAATTCGCGCACATCTTTTTCGGGCATACTCATTA
This sequence comes from uncultured Ruminococcus sp., assembly GCA_947587925.1. GTDB lineage: Bacteria > Bacillota > Clostridia > Oscillospirales > Ruminococcaceae > YE71. The sequence continues at coordinate 1,006 of CANPYF010000030.1, read as the reverse complement.
CATGATAAGCAAGCCGTTCGGCGGATTTCATGCCTATGCCCGGAAGCCGTGCAAAATGTTCGGCAAGCACCACGAGCGGAAGCGCACTGTTTTTATCCATGATCTATCCTGTATCAGAAAAGTCCGGGGAAGGAAACGCCGCCCGTAAGTTCGCTCATTTCCTTGTCGCTTACCTCGTCAAGCGTGTGAACGGCTTCGTTGAACGCGCTCATTATAAGGTCTTGGAGCATTTCAACGTCCTCGGGGTCAACTACCTCCGGCTTTATGTTGAGTTTGAGCACCTCGCGCTTGCCGTTTATGGTTATATCGACTGCGCCGCCTCCGACAGAGGCAGAAAACTCTCTTTGTTCAAGCTCTGCCTGGAGCGCAGTTATCTTATCCTGCATCTGCTGAGCCTGTCTGAGCATCTGGTTCATATTAGATGCCTGTCCGTTTGACATTCCCTGTGGTAATCTTGCTTTCATTTTTCCAAACTCCTTGCGTTATTATTTTTTTATCTCAACCTCTACATTCATGCTTTCGGCGCGTTTTAAAAGCCCGTTTATCGGATCTTCGGTATCCGAAATTTCCACGTTTTTTGATGAGTAAAGCATAAATCCGAAGTTTTTTCCGTAATATTCGTTGACTATTTTTTTCAGAAAATCCTTGTCATTGCTCTTTTTGAACATTTCAAGGAAAAAGTCATTGGAAACAACAACATAAAAAACGTCGTCCTCTATGCAGGCGCGTGAATTTTTCAAAAACGCCCAGATAGCGGGTGCTTTTTTGTTTATTATTTCAAGTATATCCTCCCATTCGTCAAGCGGTGCAAAATTTGACGGGTCAAATTTTTTCTTTGGTTTGACCGGCTTGGGCGGTATCGGCTTGGGCGAAGCCTTTTTGAAGGCTTCGTCGGGTGTTCTGCCGTCGGCAACAGCTCTTGACAGCATATCCAGACGCTCTTTCAGTTCGTCAAGCTGTTCGGAAGGTACCTGCGCCGCTGTTTTTGACGGCGAAGCGTTATCGC
>CANPYF010000029.1 GCA_947587925.1 uncultured Ruminococcus sp. | reverse complement strand
ACAGTCTTTGGCAAACGTCGGCAGGCGTTATTTTTCCGCCGAGCAGAAAAAAACAGTACCTGTTTTTGCAGACGTTCCTGACAATGCTTGTCTGCGTTCCGTGAAGGCTGATAAAGCGCGCGTCCTGCCACGGTTTTTTCAGCTTTGAGAAAAAATATACGGGTGAAGCTATGCCGCTTATCAGCTGAGTGTCATACCCTTCGAGCGCTCTGACAAGTCCTGCCGCGCCGCTGTAAAATCCGCAGTCGCCCGACATAAGAATGACCGCGGTGGATATATCCTTCTCATTTTGCTCTATTATTTTTCTTATCTCGTCAGGCTGCCAGCTGTAAAAAATGCGTTTTTTTGAGCCGTCAAACCCGCTGACCGCACGCTTTGAGCCTATCAGTATATCCGCTGACGCTATCGCCTGCGCCGCCTGTGCCGTAAGGGTATCCGCACCGTCCATTCCTATGCCCGCAATGTATATCTTCATGAAAATTCTCCGATCGTTTTTTCCATGTGCTTTATTATCTGCTCAAAGGACAGCCCGCTGTCCTTTGGGGGTAGTATCGTTAAAAGCTGTATGCCGCACCGCTCTGCCGCCGTTACTTTTTGCGGATAACCGCCCGCCGCGCCGCTTGCCTTTGTCAGCATAAGCTTGGCGCCGCACTGTTTTATATGGCTGATATTCTGTTCGACCGTAAACGGCCCTTTTCCCGTTATGATATGATCCTGACGGATGCCGAGAGATAAGCATATTTCTTTGAACCTCTCGTCGGGCAGTATCCTGATAAAAAGCCGCGTGCGGTAGCCGTCAACGGCAGTAAGGCTGTCAAGTTCCTTGCTCCCCAGAACGCTTAAAATATTGCCGTCAACGGTGTTGATATATTTTACCGCGCCGCTTACGCTTTCAAACGCTTTGCCGCAGATGTCTGTACTTACATCACGCGCAAGGCGAAGCAATAACGAGCTGTTCCCAAGACGCCCGCAGGCAGCCTTTATATTTTCCGACACCTCCTGCGCGTAAGGATGAGTGGCATCTATTATCATGGCGTATCCGCCCGACAGGATAAGATCTTCTATCTGCTCACTGTCAAGTCTGCCGACTGATTTTTTGATAAAAGGACTGTCGGGCAGCAGTGACGCGCCGTAATCGGTGGCGGTGCTGACCTGAGCATATATGCCTTTTGACGCGCAGTATTCGGCAAGCCGCCGACCCTCCGATGTTCCGCCGAAAATAAGCAGCTTAAACATTTTTGTAACCTCTCAGCGTGACCATTTTTCCGTTTATCAGCCTTGTGTCCGAACAGCCGATAAATATTGTCGTGAACATATCAGCCTTGAAATCAAAAAGCTCGCGCAGCGTCATCACGCCGTGTTCGCAGCCGAGCCTGCCGACATTTTTTACATATCCGCAGATAGTTTCGGGAGGGATAATTTCATTGAGAACGGCGCATATTTTCTTCAGATGCTCCGCTCTGTTTTTTGAGGACGGATTGTAAACGGCGATAGTCATATCGGCTTTAGCGGCATATTCTATGCGCTTTATTATTTTTTCCATCGGCGTAAGCAGGTCGGAAAGGCTTATCACAGCAAAATCGTTGGTAAGCGGTGAACCGAGCAGCGCTCCGCCGCTAAGCGCAGCAGTTACCCCCGCTATAACTTGTATTTCAACAGACGGGTATTGCTCCGAAAGCTGATAGGCAAGTCCCGCCATGCCGTACACCTCCGAATCGCCGCTGCATATCAGCGCAACGTCAACGCCTTCGGCGGCTTTTTCAAGCGCGTATCTTACCCGCTGTGTTTCGCCGCGCATACCGGTATCATAGCTTTCCTTTTGAGGAAAATATTTTTTAATAAGTTCCGTATAAGCCGTATAGCCGACTATCAGTCCGCTGTTTTCTATTGTCCGCTGCGCTTCTATCGTCATGCCCTCATAACTGCCGCAGCCAAAGCCTACCACATACAGCATAATTTATTGCATTGTCCTTTCAAGATCTATTTCAACGGGCAGCTCGGCGGCTGCCACCGTCACTCCGTTTTCCGCATATTTTCTTATCAGCAGCTTTCCGCCGCAAAGCGCCGCGCTTTTTTCGCACACGTTGTCCGCACCCGTTTTTTCAAGCACGAACCGTGACGAAGCAAAATCCCCGCTTATGCTCATAAGTTCGTCGGCGCTAAAAAATCTTTTTTCAAGAGAATACTTTTTGCAAAATTCAAGCAGACCCTTTTCCTGCGCTTTTATATCTATCGAAGCCGCCATGCATATCCTGTTTGGGTCTACATTATTTTTTGCAAAAGCCGTGCTGACCGTCTGCTCTATCTGCGAACAGCTTATACCTTTTTTGCAGCCTATGCCTACGGCAATATTTTTCGGCACAAGGTTAAGCGTTATCTCAAACGGTTTGCGCTCGGTGTCGGCGGATATGCATATCCCCGTCCTGCACCCGCCGCCGCGCGATATCCCTTTGCAGATATTTTTACAGTCATAGTCGCTTTCAAGCCCTATCATTTCGCCGTCAAGCAGCGCGGCTGCTGTCAGCTTTGCCGCCGACATATCGGTTATTATAAGCCCGTTAGCCTGTGCAAAAAGGTCGGGGGAGAATACGCCGTTTGAATCCGTGGCGGTAGTTATTACGGGAATCGCGCCGAGTATCCGCGAAACTGACGTGCAAAGGGCGTTTGCACCGCCGAGATGTCCGCATAGAAGCGATATGACAAATTTTGAATTATCGTCAATTACAAGCACAGCTGGGTCGAGCGTTTTTGACCTTATCAGCGGGGCAATGCTGCGCACCGCTATGCCGCAGGAGCAGATAAAAATTACGGCGCGAAAATCGCCGAATATGCTTTTTGTCAGCGCACCTATATCGTCAAAACTCACCGCTCCTTCGTCGCTGTGTTTATAAAAACAAAAGCGTGCAATATCGTTATCCTCTCCGAGTTTTTCAGCCAGTCTGAGCGAAAGCTTACACCCTTTTTGGGTTATCGAGATCATCGCAATGTTCATTTTTTCGCCTTTCTGTAGCCCGTTGAAAAGCTCTCGTCATAAAGCTTTGAAAGCGAATAGGCATTGCCAAGGCAATCGCCGACAATTATTATCGCCGTCTTTTTTATGCCGTTTTGCTCCGCCTTTTGACTAAGTTCGCTAAGCGTACACCTTATCACCTTTTCGTCCTGCCAGCTTGCCTTATAAACTATAGCCGCGGGGGTCGACGGCTCGCAGCCGCCCGCTATAAGCTGTTCGGTAAGGCGGTCGGTCATAGACGCGCTTAAAAATACCGCCATTGTCGCCTTGTGAGCCGCAAGGCTTTCAATGCTTTCTCTTTCGGGAACGGGAGTTCTGCCCGCCATACGCGTTATTATCACCGTCTGGGAAACGCCGGGCAGCGTATACTCCGCTTTGAGCGCGGCAGCAGCCCCGAAAAGCGAACTTACTCCCGGGCATACCGCATATTCTATGCCCAGTTGGTCAAGGCGGTCGAACTGCTCCCTTACCGCGCCGTAGATCGACGGGTCGCCCGTGTGCAGCCTGACTATTTTTTTATTCTGCGCGTCAGCCTCTTTTATTTTTGATATCACCTCGTCAAGCGTCATATACGCGCTGTCAAAAAGCTCGCAGCCGGGTTTTGTAAATCCAAGAAGTTCCTTATTTATCAGCGAACCGGTATATATCACCATATCCGCATTTTCAAGCAGCCGCTTGCCGCGCAGCGTTATCAGGTCTGCCGCGCCGCAGCCTGCGCCCACAAAATCAACCATTATATTCCTCCGCTATCCGTTTTATCAGCTCGTCAGCCGACTTTGTTTTTACCGTCAAATTATGTTTATCCGAAAACATCACCGCGCCGAGTTTTATGCTGCCCCGCACCCTTGCGTCAAGATAGTCCTGCACGCGAATGCTGAGTATACCGAGAGTTTTCTCGATATATCCTGCCGATATAAGCGTCTCAAGAGCCGCGTCAACGGCGGTGCAGTCAGATATTTTTTTAAGAACATCTATATCCGCGCCCGCCGCCAGCGCACAGGAAATAAGCACGTCCATACGTCCGTCCGCAAAGGAAGAATGGGTATTCATTATGCCCGCGCCGAGCTTTACGAGTTTTGCGATATGCCCTATGATAAGTGCGCCGTCAAATCCGCAGCCTGCGGCAAGGTCTATCGAATCGCCGATAAAGTTACTGCACTTTATGCTTTTTTCAAGCGCTGCCGGCATACTTTGCGCAAGAAAGGCTCTGCTGTAATTTCCTTGGGTAAGCACAGCGGTCTTGTGACCTTCGGCTCTGCGCTGCTTCATTTCAAGTTTTATCGTGTCAACAAGCGCGGCACTGCTCATAGGTTCGACTATGCCGCTCGTACCGATTATGGAAATGCCGCCGACTATGCCCATGCGCGGATTAAAGGTCTTTTTTGCGATTTCCTCGCCGTTCAGTACGGATATGGTTATATCGAACCCGCCTTTATATCCGCAGGCTTCAGCCGTCCGCGTAACTTCCTCTGCTATCATTCTGCGCGGCACGGAATTTATCGCGGCTGCCCCCACGGGCTGGTCAAGCCCCTCTTTAGTGACAACGCCCACGCCTTCCCCGCCGTTTATGCTTATGCCGTTATCCGTAAGCCTTACGTCCGCAAAAATTATAAGCCCGCTCGTAACATCGGGGTCGTCGCCGCCGTCCTTCATTATCCCGCAGCGTGCGCTGTCGGGAGTAAGCTGCGTATGCAGCGTTTCGACATTCAGCGTTATCCCCTTGGGGGTATTTATCCGCACCATATCGCACATCTGCCCTGTCAGCAGCATCTGCGCGGCAGCCTTTGCAGCCGCAGCCGCACACGAGCCTGTGGTATACCCGCAGCGCAGCCTTTGCCCGCCGCGGCAGATATATTCATCAAGCATTTTTCATATCCCCTCTTCAAGTATGCGGTATACAAGCGGCATATCTATATTTTTGCGTACATTTTCCGCAAGCCTGTCATATTGCAGCTGCTTATATGCGTTCCTGTCAAGCACGCTGTTATTAAACCTGATGCCCTTGCGCTCATAAAGGGCGCGGACTATCTCCGAAGATACCTGCGTACTGTCAAATATCCCGTGGATATAGCAGCCGTAAACGCTGCCCTCATATGTGCCGCCGCAGTCAAGCAGCCTATTACCCTGAGATTCGGTATTGCCCATATGTATCTCATAGCCGTAAAATTCTTTTGAGGTGAGCGCCGAAAAAATACCGCCGACATTTTCAAATTTACCCTGTGTGCGGCAGCGTTTTTTCTCGGCGCAAAAGGACGTAACGCAGTTGAGCAGTCCCATACCGTCTATGCTGCCGCCGCCCTCCGCACCGAGCGGGTCGGTTATTTTTTTGCCGAGCATCTGATAACCGCCGCATATCCCAAAAAGCGGAACGCCGTTTGAAACGCATTTTTTTATGCCCGCTTCAAGTCCGCTCTCACGCAGCCATTTCATATCGCCGATCGTGCTCTTCGTACCCGGCAGTATTATCATATCGGGTCCGCCGAGTTGGGAGACCCTTTCAACATATCTTACCGATACGCCGTCATATTGGGAAAAAACATCAAAATCCGTAAAGTTGGATATTTTAGGCAGCCTTATCACGGCAATGTCTATAACGCCGTCGGCGGTATTTTTTTCAAGTTTATCCGAAAGGCTGTCCTCATCATCAATATCCGTATCCATATACGGTACAACGCCGATAACCGGCTTGCCGCCGCGCTCGGTGAGTATTTGCGTACCGCTGCTAAAAAGTCCTATATCGCCTCGGAATTTGTTGACCAAAAGTCCTTTGACCATCTGCCGCTCATCTTCCTCAAGCAGCATAAGCGTGCCGAGCAGCTGCGGGAAAATGCCGCCCCTGTCAATATCGCCGACAAGTATCACGGGCGAACGCGCAAGCTTTGCCATGCCCATATTTACAATATCGTCCGCCTTTAAATTAAGCTCGCAGGGGCTTCCCGCACCCTCTATGACAATTATGTCATGCTCCGCCGCAAGCGCGTTATATGCCGCCGTTATTTCGGGGATAAGCGCTTTTTTATGCCTGAAATATTCCGCCGCCTTCATGTCCGCGCGTACCCTGCCGTTTACTATCACCTGCGAACCGACATTGCTTGTCGGTTTTAACAATATCGGATTCATAAGCACGCTCGGCTCAACGCCTGCCGCTTCCGCCTGCATCGCCTGCGCCCTGCCTATTTCAAGTCCGTCCGCGGTAACAAACGAATTGAGCGCCATATTCTGCGACTTGAACGGAGCGCAGCTGCAGCCGTCCTGATGAAATATCCTGCAAAGCGCGGCGGCGATAAAACTTTTTCCCGCGTTTGACATCGTACCTTGTATCATTAAAGCCTTAGCCATTCAAAACTCTCCTTAAGGCTTCCGTAAGCCGTTTATTTTCCTCGTGCGTTCTTACCGCGACCCTGAAATACCCTGCGCCGAGCCCCGCAAAATTCGAGCAGTTTCTTATAAGTATTTTTTCCTTTAAAAGCAGTTTGTCAAGCGGCAGAGCGCATTTTATCAGCAGAAAATTTGCCTGCGAAGGATAGCATTTTATCCCCATAAGTCCAAGCTGCGCTTCAAGATATTCGCGCTCGGTGTTTATCAGTTCGCGTGTTATTTTTAAATATTCATCTTGGTCGAGCGCGGCTGCGCCCGCTGCTTGTGCGGGTGCGCTGACGCTCCAGAACTGCCCTGTCCGCAAAACGGCTTGCGCAGCCGTTTTATCCCCGAACAGCGCGTAGCCCAGACGCAGACCCGCCATTGAAAAAATCTTTGTAAACGCACGCAGGCTTATGACATATTTATTCATCATATTCAGCACGCCGACCGAATCAGTAAAGCCGATAAAACATTCGTCACATAAAAAATACAGCTTGTTGTCAAAGCATTTTTTGCAGATATTTTCAAGCAGTATCGGGTCTGTCAGCTGCCCTGTCGGATTGTTGGGCGAGGCAAGCAGCAGCATATCAATATCTGGCGTTATTTTTTCAAGTATGCCTTCATCAAGTGCAAAAGCGTGAGTATCACGCAGATAGTAATATTCTATCGTGCAGCCGACCTCTTTGAGCGCCTTTTCATATTCGCAAAAGCAGGGTACGGCTATGACGGCTTTGCGCGGTCTGAGCGCGTAAACTATTCGGTAAATAAGGTCTGCCGCGCCGTTGCCGCAGATGATGTTTTCAGCACTTGCGCCGTATACGCCAAGGCGTGCGGCAATGCCTTCTCTCAATTGCGTGCAAAACGGGTCGGGATATTTTTCCCAGCCGTCTGATGAATTTGCAACGGCTTTTTTTATGCCTTCGGGCATACCGAGCGGCGAAAGATTTGCGGAAAAATCAAGCTCTATATCCTCGCCGTAAATATTGCCGCCGTGTTCGGGTATGAGTTTTTTCAAGCAAGTATCACCCCTATAAGCAATGCCCGCAGCGCGGTGCATAATATCACAAAAATAATTGACGTAAGGTACATTATCCTGTTTGTGCGTAAAATATCGTCAGCCTCTATCGGTCGTATATCGTCGCCGATATACTCTTTTTTGTGAAGTTCGCCGAAATAATAAGCGTCCCCCGCAAGGCGTATATCCAGTGCGCCCGCGCATACCGATTCGGTCTGCGCCGAGTTGGGGCTTTCATGCTTTCTTCTGTCGCGCCGCCAAATGCGGTAAGCATTTTTGCCGTCCAGTTTAAGCAGAAATGAGGAAAATATCATGACAATCGCGGTAAGCCGTGACGGCAGATAATTCAGTATATCGTCAAGCCTTGCCGCCGCCCTGCCGAGCTGTATATATTTTTCATTTTTATATCCTATCATGGAATCCATTGTGTTTACGGCTTTATAAAACGCGGCAAGCGGCGCACCGCCGAGCGCCATGTACATGAGCGGCGCGGTAACTCCGTCAGAGGTATTTTCCGCAACGGTCTCAACTGCCGCCCGTGCAATGCCGCTTTCGTCAAGCTTGTCCGTATCACGTCCGACTATCATAGCGACCGCGCTGCGGGCTTTTTCAACATCATTTTCTTTGAGCGCACGGTATACCTTCATGCTTTCGTCCCTAAGACATCTCGGCGCGATAAAATAATAGCACATAATGCTCTCTGCGGCTATCCCGACCCATAGGTTTATCCTGTAGCAGATAAACAGCGGCAGAAAGACCGCCGAGGCGGTAATGAGCGGTACACACAGCGCAAGAAGTATGCCGCCAAAGCGCAGCCTGTCGGGGAATTTTGCGCGGACGAACTTTTCAAAGCGGTTTATCAGTCTGCCCACCGCCCTTATAGGGTGCGGCAGACTGTAGGGGTCGCCGAGAAAAATATCTATGATAAACCCGAAAATTATAACAAGCGAATATATCCAAGTTCTCATATGCTCTCCGTTATATATAACGCCCGACCGTCAAAATCGCAGACAAATCCGCAGCCGCAGGACACCTGATTATCATAAAAGCCCGCTTTTGGCAGCGCGTATTTTTCAAGCAGAGCCATTATCGTTCCGCCGTGTACGACAAATGCCGCAGTATCGGCATCACATCTGCTTATAAGCCTGTCAAAAGCCTCGGCAGATCTGCGCTTGAACTCTTCGGACGATTCGCCGTTTGGGAACGCAAGCGTTCCGCCGCTGTCTATCCACGCCTGATAATAAGGATCGCCGTTAAGTTCGGAATAATTTTTGCCCTCAAAATCGCCGAAATCGCACTCGTCAAGATCCTTGTCCGCCGCACATTTTTTATCCGGATAAATTATCTGCGCGGTCTGACGGCAGCGCAGCAGACTGCTTGTAAAAACGATACCGCAGTCGGGGAAGGTCTTTTGCATCAGCTTTTGCCTGCCCGCTTCGCAAAGCGGAAGATCGGTCCTGCCGATATATCTTTTTTCAACATTGCCGAGCGTTTCGCCGTGGCGAATAAAAATAATTTTCATCTTATTTCTCCTTTTATGCAAACGGCAATGCCGCAGTTTACCCTTACAACAGCGTCCGAATTTTTTGCTATAAGACAGCCGACATTGCCGACAAGCTCGCGGTAACGCCTTTGGGACTTTTGCATGGGTACTATGCCGCAGCCGACTTCGTCCATAATAATGACGATATTCGGGTTTTGGGCGATAAGCCTTTGAGTATACTCAATAGGGTCGGCAGCTTCGGCGTCAAGCCGCTTTATCAGCAAATGATAATCAAAAACGCATGGCGCGTTAAACGGCTCGGTGAAGGAACATTCCTCTCCGCTCAGCATATCATTTTGAGCTATTTTCAAGTCCTGCCGCGCAAATTCTCTTTTGCCCTGATATGCGCCGCCCGTTATCATTATCATAATACCGCCTCCGATATTTTTTCGGCTAAAACTATGCAAAAAAGCTGTGCAAGTTCGCATAGCTGCAAAAATCTGCCTGCCGTATCTCCCGTTATGCCGCCCAAATTTTTATACGCCGATATTTTATAACTCGCCAGACAGATACCCGCACCGACTGCCGCAGCCGCCCCCGATACGGGACGGACGATGAGCATAACAGCTATAGTGACCGCGGCGGCAGCCGAAAGCACGCGCAGGGTGCTTTTTGACGAGATCGAAACAAGTTCATAAAGCATACCCTCATTTTTGGCAGGCTTAAATTTAACGGCGGCTATTGCGCTGAGTTCGCGGGACAAAACAAAGCTGACAGCCGCAAGCGCGGTGCAGCGGATATTTTTTTCAAGTGTATACAGCTCGGCAAACAATGCGGTCTGCATTAAAAGATAAATAAAAAGATATATCGCCGCAAATGAGCCGATATGCGGGTCGCTCATTATTTTCAGCTTTTTTTCGGGCGAACCGAATGAATTATACGCATCGGCGGTATCGCAGAATCCGTCAAGATGTATGCCGCCCGTTACGGCTATCGGGATAAATACCGAGCCTGCCGCAAACAAAAGCGCGGATACACCGAGCAGACCGCAGATATATCTCCACAACGCAAAAATCGCGCCGACAGCCGCGCCGACAAGCGGGAAAAAACACAGCGCACAGCGGCGGTTTTCAGCCTTCCATTCTATCTGCGGCATGGGTATGCGCGAATACATCTGAAATGCGCTTATCAGCGAATAAACAGCCTTCATAACGCCTCTCCCTTCAGGCATACGGGTATGCCGTAAACACATTCAAAAACGCTGTCAGCCAAACGCGCAAGCAGCGCGTTGAGCCTTCCCATAGCACCGATATACCCCATTGTAGACGGCTCATAAGATTCGCCGTCCCTGCTTACATCACTTGTCACGACAACGAGCAGAGCCGTTTTTTCCGCAATAATTTTTATCCCGTCAAAAATTTTTCCGGTCGGGTCGCTTATACTGCCGTCGGGCAGAAACATTTCGTTAGCGCAAAGATTTGCGGCACATTCGAGCAGTACGCCGCTGCCGTTTTGGATCTCAACGCCCGAAATATCCGTATACCTTTCGATAGTTTCAAAACCCTTGCCGTCACGCATTGCGCGGTGTCTTTCTATTGCCGCGAGCGCTTCGCTGCCAAACGGCTGCATGGTGGCTATGTAATATTTTTTTCCGTAAAAGCCGTCAAAAAATTTTTCGGCAAGCTGCGACCTGCCGCATTTTGAACCGCCCGTTATCAATATCATCATTTTAATTCCACATACCCTTCAAGACCTATATCGTCAAACCTGTGCGCACCGTTATAGACGGCAAGTGCGCCGTCAAGCAGCGGCAGCAGCATTATACCGCCCGTACCCTCGCCAAGGTGCAGCCGAGCGGTGATAAGCGGTTCAAGTCCCATTTTTTCAAGCAGCAGCCGCGACGACGGCTCGCTCGACATATGGCTCGGAAGAATATAATCAAGCACGCGCGGGGAAATTTTATATGCAAGATACGCCGCCGCAGCGGAAATAACGCCGTCAATTATAACGGGTATACCGTAGACCGCGCCGCCGAGGAAAAGTCCCGTCATTGCGGCTATGTCAAATCCGCCGACCTTTCTGAGCGTTTCAAGCGGGTCACCGCTGAAGGGCGAATTGACCTCGATCGCCCTTTCAACTACCGCTATTTTTCTTTTAAGTCCCTCACTGCTGAGGCCCGCGCCCCTGCCCGTTGTGATATGCGGGTCAAGACCGAGCATTACGGAGGTGACCGCGGCGGCGGTAACGGTGTTGCCGATACCCATTTCCCCCGACACGGCTATTTTTACCCCTTGCGAGAGCATACCGTGCATTATGTCCATACCAACGCAAACAGCCTGTTGAGCCTGCGCGTTGGTCATTGCTTCGCCGACAGCGATATTTTTAGTACCGTACGCTATTTTTTTATTGACAAGCCCGTCAGCGCGTACATCACGGCTGATACCGACATCTACTGCCATGACCCGTGCGCCGAAAGTTTCCGCAAGCTTATTTATGCTTGCCCTGCCCTGTGCTATCTCGGCGGCGCACAGTGCGGTAACGGAACTGTCCGACTGTGTTACTCCCTCTGCGGTCACGCCGTTATCCGCACACATAACGACCGCGCAGCGGTCACTTATATCCACATCTGCCGTATGCTGAACGGCGGCTATTTTTTCGATAGAATCTTCCAAAAGCCCGAGGCTGCCGAGCGGCTTGGCGACACTGTCAAAGCGCCGCTTGGCGGCAAAGTAAGCGGACATATCGGGCGGCAAAATATTATTTATCCTCTGCATATCAAACTATTCTCCGATCATTCGGCGATTTGGTGTTAAGATTTGGTGATAAATACATTATAGCACGGTTCTAAAAATAAATCAAGAGGGCGGAAAGATCGGCTGCTAAGCGGCAGGTCAACGTATTTTTAAAATAAAAAAACTGAATCACTGTACTATTTTTGGGGAATAATACTTTTTAGCAAAGCAATTTTTTGTTCAGAATATGAATATTTCATTAAATGACTTGATTTTAACGTGGAAATATGCTATTATAATTATTGTATGAAAATATGACGGCTTTTTTCCGTTTGAAGGGAAGGAATTTTTCTATGCAGCCCGAAAAAGTAAGAACAAGAAAAAAACGCTCTCAGATTCAGCAGAGCATTATATCGGTGGTTTGTCTTGCGTTTATGGTATTTGTCTTTGCATGGCTGATAAACACTGCCGTCACAGGAAAGAAAAACGGTCTGATACCGACCTTCGGCACGGCTTCCTCCGAAAAGAAAAATAAAACTGTCAGCAAGCCTGATGAACTTAAACCCGATAAGCCTAAAAAGGACGAGTCCTCATCCGCTTCCGATACCTCATCGGCAGACGACAGTTCAAGCGCGGACGACACGCTTCCCTATGAAGGCGCGGCTATGAAGGACGATTTTTCCGACGCCTGCTTTATAGGCGATTCGCGTACCGTTGGTCTTGAAATGAATTCCGATAAGGCTAAGGCGGATTTCTTCGCTTCTCAGGGACTGAGTATAGATAAGGTGGATACCGAACTGGTGGTCGAACTTGACGACGGCAGTCTCGGTACTATCGCCGACGGCGTGGCACAGCGGCAGTACGGCAGAATATTTATCATGTTCGGCATAAACGAACTCGGCTGGCCTTATCCCGAAAATTTTGTGGATAAATACGTCGATCTTATCAATACTATTAAAGAGCTCCAGCCTAACGCCGCTATATATATCGAGTCGGTGCTTCCCGTTTCACCCGAAGCCGCACAGACCAACGAAGTATTTACAAATGACAATATCGACAACTTTAACACCTATGTAAAACAGGCTGCCGATAAAACAGGCACTATATATCTTGACGTAAACTCTTATTTTAAGGACGAAACGGGTGCGCTGCCCGAAGATGCGGCGGCAGACGGCATACACTTTGTAAGAGATTATTGTCTTAAATGGATAGATCTGCTCGCTTACCTTGCTCCGCAGCTCGGCGGCTCGGCAGACACTTCCGCAAACGGATAAAAAATTGAAAGGAAACGGTTTGAAAAATGAATAAAAAAAGATTGCTGATCCTTCTGACAGCCGCCGTTATGGCTATGGGCGCTTTTGCGGGCTGCTCGGATAAGGAAAATGATGATACGGACAGCGGCGATACCGCAAAGGCCGCTCAGGCGGACGCGGATATGACCGCTTCGCAGACAGCCGCCAAACTTTTCAGCGATATTGAATATGTCGATTCGCTCGGAGAGATCTCCCCCGAAATGATAGAAAAGCTTTACGGCATTTCCTCGGATAAATATTCGGACGCTAAGGTATATGTCGGCGGGGCTTCTACCGCAGAAGAGATAGCCTGCTTTGACGCGGCTGACGAAACGGCTGCACAGGATATAAAAGCCGCCTGCGAAGCGCGTATCGCTTCACAGATAGAAGCGGTAAAGGATTATAACCCCGATGAGTTGGATAAACTCAACGATCCGGTACTTGTGACAAAGGGAAATTCAGTCTATATGTGTCTTAGCAACGATAACGATAAGGCAAAGCAGATAATCGGCTGACAATATTTTTTGCGGGGCAAGGGACGCGGTACAGCCTGTCTCTTGCCCTGAGATATGGTGGAGTTTTTTATGGTCTTTTCAAGCATGGTTTTCCTGTTTGCATATCTTCCCGCTGTACTCGCGGTGTATTATATCGTCCCCAAAAGGTTTAAAAATTTGTTTTTGTTCATCGCAAGCCTTTTTTTCTACGCATGGGGCGAACCAAAATATGTATGGCTGATGATAGCGTCCATAACGGCGGCGTATGTTACGGGTCTTTTTGCCGATAAGGAAAAATACGGAAAGAAAAAAGCGCTTATCGCGACTGTCGCGGCTGTGGTCTGGAACATCGCTCTGCTGCTTTATTTCAAATATTCCGACTTCTTTGTGATAAATGCAAATTCTTTATTTTCCATGCAGATGAAGCTTCCCGGGCTTGCGCTGCCGATAGGCATATCCTTCTACAGCTTCCAGTCGCTCTCCTATGTCATAGACGTTTATCGGGGCGAGGTCAAGCCGCAGAGGAATTTTATCACGCTCGGAACATATGTCGCGCTTTTCCCGCAGCTTATCGCAGGACCTATCGTCCGCTATAAGGATATCGAAACGCAGCTTCAGACGAGAACTACCGACATTATAAAATTCGCGTCGGGCGTAAAACGCTTCGCCGTAGGTCTTGCCAAAAAGGCTATCCTTGCTAACGGGATATATGCGCTTTTTGAAGAAATATCCAACGCTCCGCAGTCGGCGCTGAGTGTCGGGGCGGTATGGCTGTCGGCGGCGGCGTTTACCTTTCAGATCTATTTTGATTTCAGCGGCTATTCCGATATGGCTATAGGTCTGGGAAAAATGCTCGGCTTTGAATTTCTTGAAAACTTCGACCACCCGTATATCTCGCGCTCCGTAACGGAGTTCTGGAGAAGGTGGCACATCTCGCTCTCGTCATGGTTCAGGGATTATGTATATATCCCCCTCGGCGGCAACCGCAAGGGCAAGGCACGGCAGTGCCTTAACATTATGATAGTGTGGTTCTTAACAGGCTTCTGGCATGGCGCAAACTGGAATTTCGCGCTGTGGGGCGTTTATTTCGGCGTACTGCTTATCGTTGAAAAATTCCTGCTCAAAAAAACTCTCGACAAGCTCCCGAAGGCTGTAACGCATATCTATGCGCTGTTTATAATAGTCATAGGCTGGGGCATTTTCGCGTATGAGGACAGTGCGGCGCTCGCGGCGAACTTCAAAAATATGTTCGGCTTGGGCGGTCTTGCGCTGTGGAACGAACAAACCACCATGTGGCTGGTGCAGTACCTGCCTATGTTAGTGATACTCGTTATCGGCTCAACGCCCGTGATAACGCAGCTTGGCAGAATGCTGAACGAAAAATGCCAAAAGCTTTATCAGCTTGCGCTCGAACCTGCCGCAGCCGCGCTCATGCTGTTTGCCTCGGCGGCTTACCTTTCCTCGGGGGCGTTCAATCCGTTTATGTATTTCAGATTCTGACAAAGGAGGCGGCTAAGTTTATGGATAACGATATAAAACGCAGCAAGGCAGCCGCGCTCATCATGTCGGCAGTGTTTATTTCATTCACCGCGCTGTTCACGCTCGGAACGTTTTTCTCAAAGGACAGAGAATTTTCCGAAATGGAAAACCGTCCGCTTAAAACCAAGCCCGAACTCAGCGGCAAAGAAATACTTTCGGGGGAACTGGACGACGAATTTGAAGAATATATGTCCGACCAGATCTTCTTGAAAGACCTTATGATGTCCTTTAAAACAAGCTGCGATTATTTTTCGGGAAAGACCTTTCAAAACGGCGTATATTTCGGCAAGGACGGTTATCTGCTGCAGCGGTTTGACCTTGACGAACAAAATCTCACAAAAAATATTTCCTATATCAACGGCTTTGTGCAGGATCTCGATATCCCTGCGGATATGATACTTGCGCCGACAAGCGTTTGCGTAAACGCGGATAAACTGCCTGCCGCAGCCGTCACGGACGATCAGCGCAAGGCTGCCGGGATAATACGCTCGCAGCTTAGTGAAAAGGTAACGCTGTTTGACGCTTATGATACCCTTAGCGATATACAGAAAAATGACGGCATACAGGCGTATTTTCGCACCGACCACCACTGGACGGCTTCGGGCGCACGCGCCGTCTGCGACCGTTGGCTCATATCGGCGGGACTTGCGCCGACATCAAGTGCGTTTAAATATAAACAGGGGTGGGATTTTTACGGCACGCTTTATTCCAAAGCCCCCGCAGGCTTCGTAAAGCCCGACGGCTTCGGATATTTTGAAAATGACGCCATTGACTGCGAGGTAAATTACGTCAACGAAAAAAGCGTGAAGTACTCTTTGTTTGACGAGAGCTTTCTTGAAAAAAAGGATAAATATGCCATGTATTTTGGCGGAAATTTTGCGCAGATGAAGATAACCACTTCGGCTGACAGCGGCAAAAAGCTGCTCGTGCTGAAAGATTCCTACGCCAACTCGCTGATACCCTGCCTTATCGAGCAGTTTTCGGAGATATATGTCATAGACCTCAGATATTTTCACTTTGACAAGGTGAGCGATGTTATTGAGCAAAACGGCATAGACCGTCTGCTTATGGTGTATAACATTGATTTTATCAATGAGGATAAAAATTTTATCTGGCTCGAATGATCTTTATTTATGCAAAATGACCTGCGGATAATTTGAAAATTCTTTTGACAACTCCTTTGTGTGTGCGGTAAAGACCGTATGCAAAAAGGAGTTTTTTTGCGTTTTAAACGCCGTCAAGGCAACAAGATTTACGCTGATGCAAATAAATAATTGTCAGCCGCGTCAATTGACAGCGGCTTTTTTTGCGGATATGCTTATAATTGAGGACAGACAGCCGTGACGGCTGTTTTTCTTTATTAAAATCAGACGGCGACAGACAAATAAAAGCCGTAAACTTTGGTTCACGCCTTGCGTCAGGCACATTTTACAGAGGAGATGAATAAAATGAATGGGACAATAAAGATAAATGCCGATCTTTCGTGCAGACACGCCCCCGAAAGGATATTTGCCAAACAGGGGGACATTGACAGCAGATTTATCGAGGTCAGCTTTTTCTTCGGCGGTGAACCGTTTGATCTTGCTCAGGTGGCAAAAAGCGAGATAAGGGTCAGAAAGCCCGACTCGACCATGACCGTCAGCGACGGTGTAAAGGGCAGCAAAAGCATAATATTTCCGCTGACCGCTCAGAGCCTTAACGTATCGGGCAATGCCTCGGCGGATTTTCTGCTTTACGGCGGCAGCGGAGAGGTCATCTCGTCCATTCCCGCCAAGATAATGATAATAGGCGACTACAACGAAGACGAGCCTGTCGTTTCCCCGAGCGAATATCAGTCGCTGTTAGATGAGATACGTTCGCTTGCAGCGCAGCTGAACTCATTTAAGACGCAAAGTTCCAACCAATTTACTCAAATGTCATCACAGATGACCACGCTTACACAAAAGGAGGATTCGCTCGACAGCAGCGTAAAAACGCTGACCGAGCAGCTTGGTTCGATAAAGCTTCGCCCGATGGGACAATCGATCTACGATTCTCTCGGCGACGGCGAGAAAAACGACCCGTTCTCGGTGTTCATTATTACGGAGGGGTAAGCGGCATATGATACTTAATAATTCAAAGGATATACTTGTGGGGCTTGACCCCGCTTCAAGGGTACTGCTTGCAAAAAATGTTGTATGGGAGCGCAGCAAGCCGATAGTTCCTACAAATTCTATACTTCCCTACAACCGCGGTATCGTTGCGGAGTTCACACCCGAAAGTTCGGGGGACATCTACGGCATCTGGAAAAATACTATAGAAAACGGTCCTGACGTTATATTTGACGATCCTACCCTTGCCATAAAAACGACCGACAGAAACAGACCCCGCCTTTGCGTCAAGTCAAGAGGCGTAATAAAACTCGAGGAATATCCGAGGACTATATATCTTCTGGTCAGATGTCCTTATGCGGCAAAAAATTCGCAGATACTCACAAAACAAGTCAAGGACGGCTGTACGCCAAACAGCCATATGACAATTCTCAGTGACCACAATGAACGAAGGCTGATCTTTCAGACAAGAACGAGCAGCGGCACTAAAACCTTAGACTTCAAATGGCATATTATCGACGACGATTACTGCTTGATCACTATAAGACAAAACGACCCTGATGACTTCGGTATCGCCAAAACGGATATAAGATTAAATAACAGTCCGCATACTACCGACGGTCTGGATATCGACACAGCTTATTACAGCGGAGAATTTCATTTTGGCGATCAAATAAACGGCGATATTTTCATAGGATTTGCCGCTTTCAGCACGCAGGCTCATACCGACGAGGAGATACGCGCCAACGCACAGGTCATCATGGAAAATTATGTGATCCAAGGAAATTACATCTACTGCAACACCATGCACTCGGCAAGTTCGCCCGATTTTATACCCTGTACGGTAGATGTGAGAAGACCGGGCATAGCTGTAGTTTTGGTGTCAGGCACAAACGGAACTAACAGCGCCGATTATTTTTCTATCAAGGAATCGGAGGACGGCTGGAATCTGCTGACTACCGTTACAAAAATAGGCAACGCCAGATCACACAAAACATTTTATAAGAAAATAGGTCCTGAAGATGTCGGAAAGCTCAGTGTTACCCCGATCGTTTCAGGCGGATCGGGCAGTACTATTTATGCAACGGGTATATTGTTTATGATATATGACGTTGAAAATATTGAGGGTACAGGAAAAGGAAAAGTCGATCTTCCCGCTACGATATATTCGCCCGAAGGCAAAAAGTGCCTGATACTGACAGCGGAACATCTGATAAATCATAGATTATGGGAAATGGATTCTGACAAATATGAGCGTATATATGCTACATATAATCCCTGCTGGTACAAGGACAGTACCGAAGAGCTGACCTCGACACTTTCGCGTGTTATTTATCAGGACAAAGACAACGATCTGTGCATAATGTCGCAGATATATTTATGGTAAATGGTAAATGGTAAATATTTACAGTAAACAGTAAATATTTACGGTAATATGAAAGGAGGTCCATTCAATGAGCAGTGAGATAATCGTAGCGCTGTTCTCGCTTCTCGGAACAATGATGGGAACGTTCAGCGGACTTCAGCTTACCAACTACCGCCTTAAACAGCTTGAAGAAAAGGTGAACAGGCACAACGGCATAATCGAGCGGCTTGCCGTCATATGCGATCTGTCCGAATCGGCGCTGAGAAGAAACGTACAGAAGGGCGTGCGGATACATACCGATGAAGAAAGCGAATAAATAAGGAGAGCGATCAATATGATAAAAGAAAGGATAGTAAAACTTATTGATGTAAAATCAATAGTCACGCTTATGCTCACATCGGTATTCTGCTTGCTGAGCTGGCGCGGAACGCTGAGCGGCGAACAGTTCATAACCATTTTTACAACGATAATCGCCTTTTATTTCGGCACACAGGCAAGAAAGGAGAGTTGATGCTATCTATGTCTGTCAAGGGAATAGACATATCCCGATATCAGGGTAAGATAGATTTTGCAAAGGTCAAAAAGAACGTTGATTTTGTTATCATTCAGGCAGGCTACGGAAGATATGCCGCACAGACGGACGCGCGGTTTGAGGAAAACTACAGCGGCTGCCGAAAAAACGGCATACCATGCGGAGCATACTGGTTCAGCTATGCCAAGACCGCCGCGGAGGCTAAGCTTGAAGCCAAAGCCTGCCTTGAAGCCATAAAAGGCAAGGAATTTGAATACCCGATATATTTTGATATCGAAGGCAGCAGCCTTACGAACAAAGCGGACGTAAGCGCAATGTGCAGTGCGTTTTGTGATGAATTGGAAAAGGCGGGCTATTTTGCGGGCATTTATATGAGCCGCTCGCCCGCGCAGAGCCTGCTTGACGGTACTGTTGCAAAAAAATACTCACTGTGGCTGGCTGAATACGGAGCAAAGCTCAACTACAGCGGCGCATACGGTATGTGGCAGTACAGTTCGAGCGGTAAAGTCAGCGGCATAAACGCCGACGTAGATCTCGATATATGCTATGAAGATTTCCCGAAAATAATCAAAAGCCGCGGGCTGAACGGTCTGAAAAAGGAGGATAAAAAGGTGCTTGATGAAAACGGCTTCAAAAAGGGCGATAAGGGAGACGGCGTGCTTGCGCTCAAATGCCTGATAAGGCTTGCGGCGGACAAGAAGATCATCAAAGCGGAGCTTGACGACACGGGCGGATTCGGCGGCGGCACACAAAGCGCGGTCAACGCGCTGCTTAAAAACTGGGGGTACACCCAAAACGGCATTGCGGGTGATAAATTTATCCGAAAGCTTTACAAAAGTCTGAAATAAAAAAAGGGGGCGTTCAAGCCCCTTTTTTGCTTTGTATTCTCACGATCTGCCGTGTGTAAATTGTGCATAATTTTTAAAAAAACAAGACCCCCGATCCTCACAAAGCGCTGAAGATCAAGGGCAGACCCCAATCGGGATGACAGGACTCGAACCTGCGGCGTCTTGCTCCCAAAGCAAGCACTCTACCAAACTGAGTTACATCCCGAAGAACAGTATGCCGCTGACCGGACTTGAACCGGTACGGATTTTACTCCGAGGGATTTTAAGTCTCTCATTACAATAAGAATTTAATAGTTTTGGTTTATAAAATAAGTAATACAGTTGCTAAAAAAGTATTGACTTTAGGAATTATGAGAATATAAAGCCCTATTTTTATTGGTTTATAAAAATAATGATTTTGTAATGGTTTTAGACCAAAATTAGACCAAAAATCCGAATACTGTTAAAATGCATATATTTAATACGTAGTCTTTAATTATAATACTACATTAAGATTTCGATAAAAAGGCTATTTTTTAAATATTATGTGAATATATAGGTTGGACATATAGGTTGTTTTGGTAGTGGGTATGTAATTAGTTTTAGCAATGCAGGTGGTGAGGTGTAAATGAGGTGAGTTTTAAAATGCTCAAAATTCAGTAAGGTGTATTTAAATGTTACACTGTAAATAAAAATGCTCAATCAGATTTTGGACATATTTTCGGACAGGGTTTAGCTTTCAGAGAAAAATGTAATGATAGGGTATAGTCTATCAGACAGGAAAAATAAAGTCAGATTGCTGGCTAGTAATTAAAATGAAAGGACAGATTTAGATGAAAGTGGCATATATAAGAGTGAGTACAGAAGAACAGAATGAGGCAAGGCAGTTAGAGATAATGAGAGGACTTGGTATAGAAAGGTTCTACATAGATAAATGTAGTGGCAAGTCATTAGATAGGCCTAAATTAAAGGAACTCCTACAATTCGTACGAGAGGGTGATGAGGTTTTTATTCATAGTTTTAGTAGACTTGGCAGGAATGTAAAAGAACTCCTACAATTGATAGAAAATTTTGATAGAGATGGAATTAAATTAATCAGTCTTAAAGAAAATTTTGACTTGTCCACTTCACAGGGAAGGCTCTTGATAAGTTTAATTGCAAGTATTAATCAATTTGAGCGTGAGATTATTAATGAAAGGACACGAGAAGGAATAGAGATAGCAAAGAGAGAAGGTAAGTATCGTGGTAGAAAGCCAATAGAAGTTGATAATGAATTATAGTAAATAGCAAAACCCCTTCATTACCCCCCACTGATTTTCAGATAGCCGACTTACAGAGTTAAAGACGCA
>CANPYF010000028.1 GCA_947587925.1 uncultured Ruminococcus sp. | reverse complement strand
CGGCAAGCGGTATCATCAGACCTGCGGCAGCCGTTTTAAGCGGGCATTTCCCGAATATAAATCTTCTGTTCAATTTATCCCGCCCTCCTTTTATTGCAGTTATACATATTATTCGTTCGGGTCGAAAATGCTGAACGTGTCCTTGCCGCTGCGTTTAGCGGTATAAAGCGCCTTGTCCGCGCCCGTATACAGCGACTGGAATACCCTGTGGCAATCGGTCGTGCAGGCTGCGCCCACGCTTACCGATATTTTGTATTTTTCATCATTATCGGCATGATTTGTGCGGAACGCCTCGCAGATCTGCGTGCAGCATTCGCTCATGAACTGTCTGCTGTCAGCGCCTTCTGGTATCTGTGCGAATAAGCAAAATTCATCTCCTCCGAGCCTGCCGAGCAGCATCGGGGCTTTGAACAGCCCGCGCAGCACCTCTCCCACATTGGAAAGCACCTTGTCGCCCGCGGCGTGACCGTACCCGTCATTTACGCCCTTAAAATCATCTATATCGATAAGCACGGCGCAAAAATGCTCATTAGTATCCGCCTTGTCAAGGCGTTCGGCGGCGCGTTCCTCAAATGATTTTTTATTGAGCAGCTGAGTGAGCTGGTCGGTGCTTGCCTTTTTGGACAGCGAGTTTACTATCCTGTTGACAGGATCGCTGATCTTTGCCGAAAGCAGTGCGATAAGCACGAATGCCGCCAGCGAGGCAACTGCCGCGACAATTATAATAAATATCTTGACATCATTTTTTTCTTTAAGTATGATCTTTGTAGGCACGGAGCAGATGACCTTCCAGTCATCTCCGCAGCGGTTGACGGTAACGAGATAGCTGTCGTCCATTATAGCCGCCGAGTGTGACGAGCCTATGCGCGAGTTTATTTCATCGGGCAGAGCCGAGCCTGTTTCATCACTGCCGAGCGAGGAATATATTATCGAACCGTTAGCATCGGCAAGGCGCACGGTGATATCATCGATACCGCCCGGGTGGTCGAACACCTTTTCAAGTTCGGTGGTATACACCGATGTAACGAGTACTGCGTTTTCGTTTACCCGTTTAACGTAATATATCCTTTTAAAATCGCCGCTGTAGCCCGCCGCCCAGCCGTCTGAGGTTTTTTTGCGGTTTATCATAGCGGAGAGGTCTTCATACAATCTATCGCCGAAAAGACCGGAAGTACCGTTTGATATTTTTCCGACCGTATGACCGTTTGAATAAACGATACCGAAATCGACAAAGTTCTCCATTATACACAAATCGAAAAGTTCGTCCGAGATAACATTTTCCGTGCTTATCGCCTCATAGCTTTCAGCCGTCTCGTCCGAAGCGCTGTAGGTATACACCTCATCAACGGCGAAAACGAGAGTTCCGACCGATTCAAGCCTGTCGAGGTAGCTGTCCATATTCATTTTCATCTGAACGTTCAGCGCGGAGGTCATAGAGCTGACCTTTGTTTTAAGCACATCATCGGTCTTTTTCATAACGAGCAGTGAAACGAAAGCGATCATACAGATTATAAGAGCGGTATAAACCACCGTCATAGTTATACGGAAACTTTTTCCCGTATTATCATCAGCCTTCATTACATCACCGTCCGTTCCTGAAAATATGCGTACACTGTAATTATATCATATCGGGGAAGAAATGTCAATATTTTTTTAAAAATTTGCAATATTTGAAAATTGCAATATAAAATGTGCTATTAGAAATTAGAACGCCGCGCTATTAAAAATAATAGCGCCGCTTTTAAGAGGTAAGTGGTCTGAACTTCGTTCAGGGTCTGAGCTTTGCTCAGACGAGATCCGCCCCCGCAGGGGCGCATCTTTTTATTCAAGCTGATGATGTTCAAAAAAGGTATTGAAAAATATTTTATTATGTGTTATAATAGTTATTACAGGCGTATCACGCCATAGTTTGAAATGAAGTTTGATGAAGTTTAAAGATAATAATGGATATAAGAATACATGATTTAAAAACAAATGCCGATTTTTTTTGGACAAACGGTTCGAGCAGGCTTGCCGATCGGGGTTTTGACCCCGGGTGTACCTGCTGCTTTACAGGTCACCGCCCGAACAGACTGCCTGACCGGGGCAAAGACGGCGGGGCTGAGCTTGAACGGCTCAAAGCCGTTACCCTCGGCGTTATCGGGGAACTTGTCGATAAGGGTTATCATACATTTATAACGGGTATGGCACCCGGTTTTGACCTTATGGCTGCCCGGCTGCTTGTCGAGCAGTACGCGGCGGACGGAAGGATAGATCTGGTCTGCGCAGTGCCTTATTATTCGCAGATAGACGAATTGAAAAACGAACAGGATATACTTTTGTATGAAAGGGTCCTGCAGACCGCCAAGACGGTCGTGGTGTTTTTTGATGAAAAGACTGACCGCTGTTATAAGGTAAGAAATCAGTTTATGGTAGATCATTCAAGCGCCGTTATCGCTTACTGTACCTCGAAGTCCGCCCGCTCGGGTACTTTGCAGACGCTCAGAATGGCTGAAAAAGCGGGGCTGAAAATATTCCGCGTGGGGATAGACGGGGTCGGTGCCGGTGATGACCATAATAATGCCGAGGATAATAATACGGATAAAAACACTGATAAAAATTGAACGCCGTTCGCAGCGGATATAAATGAAAGGAAGGATAACGATCATGGAAAAAACCGCGGATAAACGCAAACGCAGAAAGAAACCGTCGCAAGCGCCGGTCGCGCTGATATACTTTGTGACGCTGCTGCTGTTTTTGGGGATATTCGGATTAGTCGCCAAGCTGATAATAGACAAATTGTCGGGGGGCGAGCCGGAAACGCCCGATCTTTCGCAGACTACTATCGAATCGTACAACACACTTTATGCAAGGGTGAACGATAAGGACGTACTCAGCGACCTGAGCGTGATAAGGATAGCCCCCGAACATAATAAGATAGCTGTTATACCGCTTTCGGCATTTACGGTCAGCGATACGGACGGGGTGTCTACATTCAGAGAAATATACGCCGACGGCGGTATACGTCAGCTCCAACAGGCGGTGGATACCACCCTCGGCATAAAGACCGATTACTATTTCACTATTTCAAATCAGATATTTGAGGATTGTATGGATATAATCGGCGGGTTTGTATACGCGCCCGAAGAGGAACTGTATTATCTTTCTCCGACAAATGATAACGATATCTCGCTGCGCGAAAATGAACCCGTATCCCTTTCGGGATTGCAGATAAGGCTTATCTGCCAGTATCCGGTCTTTTCGGAGGGCAGACAGGGCAACACGGAATTTCTCGGTACGGCTCTTACGTCGATAATAAACAGCGCGTTCGATCAGGCGGATATAATCAAGGACAGCCTTGACCTGCTCTATAATAAGACGGTCGACGGCAGCAATACCAATATGTCGGAAAATGATTATAAAAGTCTGAGAGTTTACATAAAACAAATGCTCGATAACAAGGTGCAGCCCGCCTATGCCTTAGTACCCGAAGGTCAGTGGACGGACGAAAAGCATTTCATTATTTCGGCAGAATATAAAAATAAACTGTATAACGAAATGGAATCGACCAAGGCTTCCGCCGAGGTGCAGACGGAATCCGGAGAAACGCAGTAAGCCTGCGGGCTTACCGCAATAAGCCTTCGGCTTACCGCCGCAATAATCCTTCGGGCTTATCGCTGCGATAATCCTTCGGCTTATTGCTGAAAATTTGCAAAAAATTAATTGCGAGTTCATAAAACCGGCGGTTTTTTTCGCTTGACCTCTTGAAATCCGTTTAAAAATATGGTATAATAATAACCGATAATTCTGAAAGAAAGGACCGATCACAAAATCGGTTCTTTTTATTTGCGGACTTCATGGAAATCAATTTTTGATTTCCGGAAGTTAGAACGCCGCACTATTACAAGTAATAGCGCTTGCTTTTAAGAGGTAAGAGTCTGAACTTCGTTCAGACGATTAGACAAGGAGGCGCCTACGGCGCAAATGGTCTGAGCAAAGCTCAGACTAAAATATTATTCCGTTTTACAGATTTTTTTCTTGGTTTTTGTCTATAAAATCTTGTTTCAGAAAATTAATTTTTTTAAAAATTGATTTTCGTGTGCGGGTTTTGAATAAAAAATGAAAGGAGCAGTTCGGTGAATACGGTCGAAAGGGCAAGGAGCCTTGCCGAGCCGCTTTGCGAAAGGCTGGGGCTGTTTTTGTGGGACGTGCGCTTTGAAAAGGAGGGCGCATTGTGGTATCTGAGGATATTCATAGACGCCGACGGCGGCGTAGATATGGATACCTGCGTGGAATTTTCAAGAGAATATGACAAGCTGCTCGACGCCGAGGACTTTATCGGCAAGCAATATGTCTTTGAAGCGGGAAGTCCCGGGCTGGGAAGAAAGCTCACCCGCCGCGAGCATTTCGAGGTATGTGAGGGCGATGAGATAAGGCTGAAACTTTATAAGGCACGCGAGGGTTCTAAGGAACGCACGGGGCTGCTGCTTTCAAGCGACAGCGAGGGCTTTGTGATATGTACCCAAACGGACGAAAACGGCGAGCCTGCACAGACGGAAAGTTTTCTCTATAAAGAATGCGCCTCCGTCAATCTTAATGATGACACCGATCTTTTCGGGTAAGATCTTTAAAAAAGTACATTATATAATAACAGATATAAATAACAGCGGCAATGCCGCGCAGAAAGGATATGGTTTAAAAAATGAACAGCGAGTTTTTTGAGGCTTTGAAGCTTATGGGAGAAGAAAACGGCATAAATGCCGAAGACATAGCGGAAATAATAAAACAGGGCATATCCAGAGCCATCAAAAAGGATAACCCCGGCTGCGATAATATAAGGGTCGAGATAGACCCCGACAACGGCATTTTTGAAATGGGTATATTGAAACTGGTCGTTGATGATGAACCGCTTGATGATAATAACGAGATAAATATAGACGAAGCGCGTACCATCGACCCCGACTGCCATGTCGGCTCTATGTGCCTTATCTCCGTTTCGCCCGAAGCGTTCGGAAGAGTAGCCGTACAAAACGCAAAACAGCAGATCAAGCATGAGCTTAAAACGCGCGAAAGAGAGCGTATGCTCGAGCAGTTCAAGGGCAAACTTTATGAATGTGTTACCGCAAAGGTAGAACGCATAGAGGGAAGAACGGGCAACGCCGTACTCAGCTTTGACAAGAGCGAGGTATACCTTGTTCATCAGGAGCAGATACCCGGAGAGGTACTCAGGGTCGGAGATATGGTCAAGATATATGTAGTCGGCATTGTCAATCCCGAAAAGAAGCCTACGCTTAAAATATCGAGAACTCACCGCGATCTTGTAAAAAGACTGTTTGAAAACGAAGTCCCCGAAATAGCGGACGGCGTTGTAGAGGTAATGGGAATATCAAGAGTACCCGGTTCACGTTCCAAGATAGCGGTAAGAAGCAAGGATAAGAACGTTGACGCTCTGGGCGCGTGCATAGGTCCGAGGAAATCGCGTATCAGCGCGATAGTCAACGAACTTAACGGCGAAAAGATAGACATAATCACCTACAGTGACGTACCCGAAGAATTTATAGCGGCTGCTATCGCGCCCGCACAGGTGCTGCACGTTGACATAACCACACAGGGCGAAACGCGCTCCTGCCGCGTGGTAGTACCCGAAAATCAGCTTTCGCTTGCGATAGGCAACAAGGGTCAGAACGCACGTCTTGCGGCGGGACTTACCGGATATAAGATAGATATTCTCTCCGATACTAAGTATGCGGAAATTTTAGAAGAGGAAAAAAAGGCTGCGAAGCAGGCGGCTGAACGGTCTGTTGAAACAGACGTTGAAAATGCTGAGGAGCAGGCTGTTGAAACAGATGTTGAAAATGCTTCTGAAACCGCGGTTCAGACCGAGACCGAAACGAGCGGGGAGAACGATAACGCATGAAGCAAAAGAGGATACCCGAAAGAATGTGCATAGGCTGCAGCGAAATGAAGCCCAAGCGCGAACTAATAAGAGTAGTGCGTAACGCACAGGGCGAGATATCGCTTGACGATACCGGCAAAAAACCGGGCAGAGGGGCGTATATCTGCCGAAATGCGGAATGTATGAAAAAGGCGAGAAAGGCGCACAGGCTCGAAAGGGCGTTCGGCTGCGCGGTAAGCGACGAGATATACGACGGACTGGAGCGTGAACTTTCACAATGAGCGCGTCAGGTAAGGATAAAAGCGGTATCCTGAGTATCTGCCGAAGGGCGGGCAAACTCAGGTGCGGTATGGATATAGTCAAGGGCGGCTGCGAAAATTCGGAGGTAAAAGCCGTTTTCGTGAGCAGCGACCTTTCGCCCAAGTCGCTCAAAGAGATCGCCTACTGCTGCAATGTAAACGGCAAGCCGATCTACCGCCTTGAAATGACAATGGATCAGATCGCCGCGGCGATAGGCAGGCGGACGGGTATACTCGGCGCGGACGACAGCGGGTTTGCAAAGGCGATAGCAAAGGGTACGCAGGAGCTTGATGCAAATAAAGCCGTATAATACGGCTTTAAATCCCCTAAGCATTTATACATTATATAAAATAGATTTTTAAAGTTACAGTATTGATATGAGGAGGCTGCTTTATGAGATCTAAGACAAAATACAAGCTTTCGGAGCTTGCAAAGGATATAGGCGCAGGTTCAGCCGAGGTCGCCGAATTGCTTTTAAAACTTGACGGCGCACAAAGAAAAACGGCTGCAATGCTTACCCCCGAAGAGATAAGCTATGTTCTGGAGCATTATACGCAAAATAATCAGGTGGAAAGCTTTGACGAATATTTTGCCCGCAATGTAAAACCAGCGGATCCGCCGGATACGCCGGATACGCCGGATACGGCTGCCCAAGAGCCGAAGGCTGAAAAGCCTAAAAATAAACCGTCAAAAAGCGCAAAGGCAGAGGGCAAAGCCCCCAAGCCCGAAAAGCCCGCTCAGAGCGGAAAGCCCGAACATACCGAGAATGTTAAGGCGGCAAAGAATAAGCCTGCCAAGCAGGAGAATACCAAGGCTGAAAACGCGGGCAGCGAACCTGTTAAGGCAGAGCCTGCAAAGGCTGAAACCGTTAAGCCCGAGACCGTCAAGACCGAGAATACTAAAACGCAGAGCGTTCAGAAGGATACCGCAAAGGCTAAGGACGCTCCCGAGCAGGCGAAGGCTAAAAAGCCTTCCGCAGAACAAAGCGATAAAAATAAAAAGAATAAGAATAAAAATAAGGATAAACCCAAAAAGCAGGACAAGGGCGAAAAGAAAACGCTTGTCGGAAAAAGCGGCTCGGACGACAAGGGGTATACCCTTTCGAGCGCAAGCGACAAGCAGTCCTACCGCACCGTTGATACCAGAGGAAGCTATGTGGAGCTTGACAAGTATAACGAAAAATACGATAACCTTGCAATATCAAAACAGGGCGGCGGAAAGAAACGCGATAACTTTACCAAAAAACAGAAGATAACCCAGAAATCGCAGCAGCATAAAAAACAGCAGTTTTCCCATAACAGAAAAGAGACCGAGCAGGAAAAGCTCCGCAGGCTCGAGCTTGAACGCGCGAGAAAGCAGCAGCTCAAGGTGCTGATACCTGATGAGATAGTCGTTTCGGAGCTTGCAAGCAGGCTCAAAGTTACGGCTACCGAGGTAATAAAGAAGCTGATGATGCTCGGAGTTATGGCGAGCCTTAACGAAACTATCGACTTTGACACCGCTTCGCTCGTTGCCGAAGAACTTGGCGCAAAGGTCGAAAAAGAGGTCATCGTCACGATAGAGGAGCGTCTGATAACCGACGAGGAGGATTCTCCCGAAAGCCTGAAAGAACGCTGCCCCGTAGTTGTCGTAATGGGTCACGTTGACCACGGCAAGACTTCCATACTCGACAGGATACGCAACGCGCATATCGCAGAGGGCGAAGCGGGCGGAATCACTCAGCATATAGGCGCATATCAGGTCTATCATGACGGCAGGAAGATAACCTTCCTCGATACGCCCGGTCACGAGGCGTTCACGTCAATGAGAGCGCGCGGCGCGGATATAACCGATATTGCCGTGCTTGTCGTTGCCGCAGATGACGGCATAATGCCGCAGACTATCGAATCTATAAACCACGCGAAGGCGGCGGGCGTTCAGGTCATTGTGGCTATAAATAAAATGGATAAAGAGGGCGCAGACCCCGAAAGGATAAAGCAGCAGCTTACCGAGCATGACCTTGTTGTCGAAGAATGGGGCGGAGATGTTATCTGCGTACCCGTTTCGGCTAAAACGGGCGAGGGCATTGAAGAACTGCTCGAAAGCATACTGCTTGTGGCTGATGTTCAGGAGCTTAAAGCCAATCCCGACAAGCTTGCCAAGGGTGCGGTAATAGAAGCACGTCTTGACAAGGGCAAAGGCCCTGTAGCAACGCTTCTCGTTCAGGCGGGAACGCTGCACAAGGGCGATATACTGATAGCGGGTACGGCGGTCGGAAGAGTACGCACCATGACCAACGACAAGGGCAGGTCTATAGAAAAAGCAGGTCCTTCAACGCCTGTTGAGATAACGGGACTTGCCGAGGTACCCGGAGCGGGCGACCAGTTCAACGCTGTTGAGGACGAAAGACTTGCACGCGAACTGGTAGACCAGAGAAAACAGCAGGCAAAGGAAGAGGTATTCAGCAAATATACCAAGGTAACGCTCGACAACCTGTTCAGCCGCATATCCGATGGCGAGATGAAGGAGCTTCCGATAATCGTAAAAGCGGACGTTCAGGGCTCGGTCGAAGCGGTAAGGCAGTCGCTTGAAAAGCTGTCAAATGACGAGGTGCGCGTAAGAGTCATACACGGCGCGGTCGGTGCGGTAAACGAATCGGACGTAATGCTTGCCAACGCTTCAAACGCCGTTATTGTCGGCTTTAACGTTCGCCCCGACCCTGTGGCAAAGGAATCCGCCGAGCGTGACGGAGTGGATATAAGACTTTACAGAATAATCTATGACGCTATCGAGGAGATAGAAACTGCCATGAAGGGCATGTTAGCGCCCAAGACAAGAGAGGTCGACACGGCTCGCGTGGAGGTGCGTCAGGTCTACAAAATATCGGGCGTGGGCATGGTCGCAGGCGCATATGTACAGAGCGGAAAGATAGGCAGGAACGACCTTATACGCATAGTCCGCGACGGAATAATAATAGCCGACGACAAGATGAGCAGCTTGAAGCGCTTTAAGGACGACGTAAAAGAGGTCGCGGAGGGATTTGAGTGCGGAATCACGCTCGAAAAATTCTCCGACTTCAAAGAGGGCGACATATTTGACGCATATGTCATAGAAGAATACCGAGATTGAACACGTTCAATAAAATAAGGATAACGGAAATCAATTTTTACAAAAGTAATTTTCGCAAGTAAGAAGTAAGAGATTTAGAGAAAAAGTCTGTAAAGCGGACTAACATTTTAGTCTGAGCTTTGCTCAGACCATACGCGCATTTTAAATACGCGCCGCAGGCGCATCATTGTCTGTCCTCTTACCTCTTAAAAGCAAGCGCTATTACTTGTAATAGTGCGGCGTTCTAACTTCTGCATATCAATTGTTGGTTTCCGCAGATAAGTATAATAAAGGAGATATACGAATGCCGAGCTATAAAGCATCGAGAATGTCGGAAGATATACGCAGGATAGTATCCGCAAAAATGAGAGAACTTAAAGACCCCAGACTTGACGGCGGCGATATGCTGACCGTCACGCGCTGCGAGGTGTCGCATGACGGCTCATTTTGCAAGGTATATGTTTCTTCGCTTGACGGCGAACAAAAGACTAACGAAGCGGTAAAGGGACTTACGAGCGCGTCGGGACTGCTCAAACGGGAAATATCCAACGTACTCGGACTGAGAAGAGCCCCCGATCTGAAATTTATCGCCGACCATTCATCGGAAAGTTCCGTAAGGATATTTGAAAAGCTCAAAAGTATCAATTCGGAACTTGAAAAAAAGAAAACTCAGCAAGACTTATCGGACGAGGAAAACGGCTGATACAGATATAAATAAACAACAATGCTAAATGACAAATGCCATTTGATAGGAGCGTTTTATTAAAATGGATTTTAAGGAATTAAAGCAGTTTTTATGCGAGCATGACAATTATATCATACTGACGCATAAAAGCCCTGACGGAGATACGCTCGGCAGCGCGTTCGCGCTTTGCTCCGCTTTGAGAGATATGGGCAAAAGGTGCGACGTTATCAATAATGAGAATCTTCCCGTCAGATATAATTTTCTCTATGACGGATACTACCTTCAGGAATTTACCGCCGAAACGGTGGTAGCCGTTGATATCGCAGATGAAAAGCTTTTCGGTTCGCGTCTGGCAAAATATGCGGGCAAGGTCGATCTTTGCATAGATCACCATATATCCAACACGGGCTATGCCAAAAATACGGTGCTCGACCCGCAGGCTTCGGCAGCCGCGCTGGTGCTGTTCGAGTTTTTCAAAGATCAGGGCATACCGCTCAACGATTTCCGCGCAATGTGCCTTTATACGGGAATAGCGACCGATACGGGCTGCTTTAAGTTTGACAACACTATCCCCCGCGCACATCTTGCGGCGGCGGAACTGATGAAATATAACATTGATTTTTCAAAAATAAACCGCAGAATGTTCGACATAAAAAGCAAGGAGCGTCTTAAAATAGAAGCGATGATGAGCGAGCAGATGGAGTATTATTTTGACGACCGCTGCTCGGTAATGACGCTCACGAGCGAGATAATGTCGCACAGCGGGGTCGAGCCCGCCGAATTTGACGGACTGGCGTCTATACCGCTTTCCGTTGAGGGCGTGGATATAGGCATAACCATAAAACAGCGGCATGAAAATGTGTTCAAGCTTTCGGTGCGTACCACTGACGCGATAGACGCGTCGGCGTTCTGCAAAAAATTCGGCGGCGGCGGACATATCCGCGCGGCGGGCTGCGAGATAGAGGGCAGCCTTGACGAGGTAAAGCGGGCGGTGCTCGAACAGGTACAAAATGTATTGAAACAGGCGGACGAAAACAGATGAGCCAAACAGCTTTTACGCCTTCGGGCGTGCTTGCGGTCAACAAGCCGCAGGGCATGACTTCTTTTGACGTTATTGCAAAGCTGCGCGGCATTATCCGTATAAAAAGGCTCGGTCACGCGGGCACGCTCGACCCTATGGCGGTGGGCGTGCTGCCTGTTTTTGCGGGCAAGGCGACCCGCTGCTGCGATATACTCCCCGATAAGCGAAAAAGCTATACGGCGGGGTTCAGGCTCGGTATTACTTCCGATACGCAGGATATAACGGGCGAATGTCATACCGTCAGCGATATGCTCATAAGCCGCGCCGCGCTTGAACAAGCCTGTCAGGGCTTTATCGGAGATATAATGCAGCTGCCGCCCATGTATTCGGCGGTAAAGATAAACGGCAAACGGCTTTACGAGCTTGCGCGTGAGGGCAAAACGGTCGAGCGTTCGCCGAGAAGCATACATATCCAAAGGCTGACGGTGACGGAATATGACGCTGACAGCCGCGCGGGGGTACTGGAGATAGACTGCTCACAGGGGACGTATGTGCGGACGCTCATAAACGATATAGGGCAAAAACTCGGCTGCGGCGGGGTGATGACCTCGCTTGTCAGGACTCGCTCGGGAACGGTGACGCTCAGTCAGTGCCGCACGCTCGAAGAGATAGAGCGCATAAGCGCCGCGGGCGGTCTTGAAGGCATACTCATGCCGACCGACAGCGTTTTTGCCGCATATGAGCCGCTGACGCTCAATGAAAAAGATACCCGTCTTTATAAAAACGGAGTAAAACTGCAATGTAATGAGGATAAAACGTTCAGGATATACGGCGCAGACGGCGGATTTATAGGGCTCGGCTGCGCTGACGGGCATATGCTCAGGGTAGTGAAAAATTTTTATTAGCTTATGGATATAAAAAACGATAAAAAAAATAAGACCGCTGCCGCGCTCGGCATATTTGACGGACTGCACCTCGGACACCTGAAGGTGCTTGAAGCGGCAAAGCGCACGGCGGCTTCGTCGGGGCTTGTCCCCGCCGTGTTTACCTTCGACACGCGCTCTGTTACCACAAAAAGCGGCGGAGCGCTGATGACCGATGCGGATAAACGCTCTTTTCTTGCAAAGCAGGGCTTTTCCTTTGTTTGTTCGGCTGATTTTGCCGAGCTTAAAGACCTTAGTCCGCGCGAATTTATCCGTCAGGTGCTTATTGAAAAAATGAATGTCGGCTGTGCGGTCTGCGGAGAGGATTTCCGCTTTGGCAAGGGCGCGGCGGCTGACAGCGGCGACCTTAAACGGCTTTGCGCCGGATACGGCATAGAAGCGCACGAGGTGAGCAGGCTTAAAATAGACGGCGAGGAGGTCTCCTCAACGCATATACGCGCACTTATTTCAGGCGGCGGGATAGCCCGCGCCAACGCGCTGTTAGGCTACAGCTACGGCTACTCGCTGCCGGTCATACACGGGTTCGCACGGGGCAGGACATGGAATTTTCCCACAATAAATCAACTGATACCCGAGGGGCTTGTGCTGCCGCGCTTTGGCGTATACTGCTCGCTGGTGACGGTAGGTGAAAAAAAGTACGCGGGCGTTACCAACATAGGCGTAAAGCCGACCGTTGAAAACGGTTCTCCGCCGCTTGCGGAAACTTTTATCATAGATTTCAGCGGAGATCTTTACGGTACTACCGTCGATCTGCGGCTGTGCGAGTTTGTCAGACCCGAACAGACTTTCGGTTCTTTTGACGAACTGAGAACGGCGATAGCCCGCGATACGGGCTTTGCAAAGAGATATTTTGAACAGCGGAGTTCTGATCTCTAATTTCTAAAAGGAAAGGACGTATAATAAATGAATAAAGTAAGAACAAGATTTGCGCCGTCCCCGACAGGCTATATGCACATAGGCAATCTGCGCACCGCGCTTTTTACCTATCTTATAGCCAAGAAAAACGGCGGCGATTTTATACTGCGTATCGAGGATACCGACCGTGAAAGAATGGTCGAGGGAGCAGTTGACGTTATATACGATACACTGCGTGATGTAGGGCTTAACTGGGACGAGGGTCCGGACATAGGCGGTCCCGTAGGGCCGTATATCCAGTCCGAAAGAATGGGTATGTTCAAGGACTACGCTTTGCAGCTGGTCGAAAAGGGCGAAGCATATTACTGCTTCTGCGATAAGGAAAGGCTCGAAGAGGTCAAGGCGATACAGGAGGCAAGCGGCATAATGCCGATGTACGACCGCCACTGCCGCGATCTTAGCGAAGAGGAGATAAAAGCGAAGCTTGAAGCGGGCGTGCCTTACGTTATCCGCCAGAAAGTGCCTTTAGAGGGCAGCGTTACCTTCCATGACGAGCTTTACGGTGATATAACCACACCCTGCGAGGTGCTTGACGACCAGATACTGATAAAAACGGACGGTATGCCCACCTATAATTTTGCCAACGTGGTGGACGACCATCTTATGGGTATAACCCATGTGGTGCGCGGCAACGAGTATCTTTCAAGTGCGCCGAAATACGCGCTGCTTTATAAAGCGTTCGGCTGGGAAGAGCCTGTTTACATTCATGTTGAGCATATCATGAAGGACAAGCAGCATAAGCTTTCCAAGCGTGACGGCGACGCGTCCTATCAGGATCTTATCGCTAAAGGTTATCTTAAAGAAGCGGTGCTCAACTATATTGCGCTGCTCGGCTGGGCGCCCAAGGGCGAACGGGAGATATTCTCGCTCGAAGAACTGATAGACGAGTTTGACATAAGCGGTATTTCCAAATCGCCCGCGATATTCGACCCGCTGAAACTCAAAGCCATAAACGCAAAATATATCAAGGCGCTCTCGCCCGAAGAATTTTTCACCCATGCCGAACCTAAGCTGCGCGAGGTCATAAAGCGCGATGATATAGACTTAAGGTATGT
Source organism: uncultured Ruminococcus sp. (assembly GCA_947587925.1). Taxonomy (GTDB): domain Bacteria; phylum Bacillota; class Clostridia; order Oscillospirales; family Ruminococcaceae; genus YE71. Next base: position 7,802 of record CANPYF010000028.1, on the reverse strand, counting down.
CGCGTCGCTTTTGCAGGCGCGTACCGAACTGTTCAACGACATACCCGAAACGGTCGATTTTATTGATTCGCTCGGCGATTATGATACCGCTCTTTACGTTCACAAAAAGTCCAAGACCAACGAACAGATAGCGCTCGACAGCCTTAATGCCGCGCTGCCTGTTTTAGAGGGGCTTGACGAATGGACGGAAGAGAGCATACACGAGGCTCTGTTTGCGCTGATAGAAAAACTCGGCTGCAAAAATGCTATAGTTCTTTATCCGCTCAGAGTTGCCGTATCGGGCAAGGCGTTCACCCCCGGCGGCGCGATAGAACTCAGCTTCCTGCTCGGCAAAGAGGACACCCTTGCGCGTATACGAAAAGGAATTGAAAAGCTTTCGTAATTTTGTCACTTTATTATCATAATGGGGTACTATAATTTATGAGGTGGCATATGGTATGCCATAAGGCGGCAATTTGTGTGTTTTCCCCCCGCCGCAGGCGGGGGGAAAAAAGAAAAAACATTTAGCCCATAATTTCTTAAATGTAAGGAGACAGTTTATGATAGAAGTCAAAGAACTTTCCAAACATTACGGCGATAAAAAAGCGGTGGACAATATTTCCTTTACTGCCAATGACGGCGAGATACTCGGTTTCTTAGGACCTAACGGCGCGGGAAAATCCACCACTATGAATATACTGACAGGTTATATTTCCTCAACGAGCGGCAAGGCTCTTATAGACGGTGTGGATATTCTCGAAAACCCTATCAAGGCTAAGAAAAATATAGGCTATCTGCCCGAAATACCGCCGCTTTATATGGATATGACCGTAAAGGAATATTTAAATTTTATATACGATCTGAAAAAGTGTAAACTTGCAAGAGTGTCGCACCTTAAAGACATTTGCAGGCTGGTAAAAATAGAAAATGTGTATAAACGCATGATACGCAATCTTTCAAAGGGCTACCGTCAGCGTGTCGGTCTGGCGCAGGCGCTTGTGGGCAATCCCCCCGTGCTTATCCTTGACGAGCCTACGGTCGGACTTGACCCGAGCCAGATAATCGAAATAAGAACGCTTATCAAAAAACTCGGCAAAAATCACACGGTCATACTTTCCTCGCATATACTGTCCGAGGTGCAGGCGGTGTGCGATAAGATAATAGTTATAAATGAGGGCAGGATCGTTGCAAACGATACCGAGACTAACCTTTCGGACAAGCTCAGCGGTTCGCATATACTTACCGCACAGATAGAGGGCAGCCCCGAAACTATTACCGCCGCGGTGCGCGGTATAAAGGGCGTTACGCTGTGCAAAATGGTAAACGAGCGCGAAGGCGCTTGCGAATACCGCATTGAATGTGAAGAAGGCGTTGACATCAGGCGGGAACTGTTCAGGCTTATGGCTGAAAAGGACTGCCCTATACTGGAACTTAAAAGCGCGGAGCTTTCGCTGGAGGATATATTCTTAAAACTCACCATGGGCGAAACGCCGCAGCTTGAAGGAAAGGAGAGCGAGTGACATGGGCGCAGTATTCCGCCGTGAGGTGCTTTCGTACTTCACATCTTCGATAGGCTACATATTTCTTGCCGCGTTCTATGCGTTTTCGGCGATAATATTCACCTCTACTTCGCTTGCAAACGGCAGTACGCAGATGGATGCGCTTTTCTCACAGCTTATGCTGATACTTGTCGTGCTTATACCGATACTGACGATGCGTACCATGAGCGAGGATAAAAAATCCAAGACAGACCAATGTCTGCTGACCGCTCCCGTAAGCGTCGGCGGAATAGTCGCGGGTAAATTCTTCGCCGCTTGGCTGGTATACACCTGCGCTGTTTCGATAACGCTCGTTTATGCGGTGATAATACAATCATTTGAAGCCCCCGACTGGCTTGTCATACTCGGCAACTTCACAGGTCTGGAACTGCTCGGCGCAGCTTTTATCGGGGTGGGCATATTCTGCTCGTCACTTACCGAGAATCAGGTGGTCAGCGCGGTCATAAGCTTTATAGCCATGCTTGCTCTGCATATGTTCTCGATAATAGGCGACCTGATACCTATTGACGCGATAGCGGAATTGTTTGCAAAACTTTCCTTTTATGAACGCTACACCGGATTTACCTACGGTCTTTTCGACCTTTCAAACGCGCTTTTCTTTATAAGCGCGGCTGTGATATTCCTGTTCCTTTCGGCGCGTGTGCTTGAAAAGCGCCGCTGGGCTTGACGGGCGTAAAGGGGGCTGTTTTGAACGATGAGCAATAAAAAAACTAATAAAAAGGATAATAAAAAAGAAGAAAATAATATTAATGCCAACAACGGGATAGAGGTCAGCTTTGAGGACGCTGATGAAAATGAAAAGGCGGCTGAAACTCCCGAAACCGCCGAGGGCGGCGATACTAACGGCTATAATATCCGCGATAAAATCACTGATAGTATCGCTGAAGATAAAGAAGATAAGGCAGATAAAAAGGATAAAAAAAGTAAAAAGGACAAGGGCAAAAAGCGCGAGCATAAAAAGCTGCGCCACGGAGCTATGAGCGTGATATACACGGCGGTATTTATCGCTGTTATCGTGCTTATAAACATTATCGCAACGATAATATTCGACAAATATCCGATAACCTTTGACCTTACAAAAAATAATAAATATTCCGTTTCCGAACAGTCGGAGGAGTATATAAAGGGTATAAGCGTACCCGTGAAAATAAAAATTTTCGCCGAAGAAGATTCGTTTATCGCCATAAACGATTATACCAAACAGGCTAACGAGGTCATCAAAAAATATTGCCGTTATAACGACAATATAAGCGTTGAATACATAGACGTTGACTCCAATCCTAACATAGTCAGCGAGTATGCCGACCAGAATGTCGAAGCGTACAGCATAATTGTCGAGACCGAATCAAAGGACGAGAACGGTCAGCCGATAAAGGACGAAAACGGCGACCCGCTCAAACGCGTAAGAGGCGTTTCTTATATGGATCTTATAGATCTTAATGATGAGTTTGAAACGGAAGCGCAGAACAGTTACGGTATGTCGGGTGAGGATTACCTTATTGCCTATGTCGGCGGAAATGAAGCGAACGCTTTTGCAATGGCTGTACAGGCGGACATAGTTGACGCTTCAACGGCGGATCAGGCGTTTATATCGGCGATAATGGCTGTCACCGACCCCGACCCCGTTGTCGTAAGCGTGCTTGGCGGCAGAGATGAATATGCGGATATAACATATTTCCGCAAACTGCTGCTCGCAAACGGCTATACGGTAAATGATGTCAACATAGTGAGCGAGGAGATACCCGAGGATACCGATCTGTGCATTATCCCCGCGCCGACCGTTGACTATATGCCCGAAGAGATAGACAAGGTGGAAGCCTTTTTGAACAATGACGGACAAATGGGTAAAAATCTTATTTATATCGCTTCGCTTTCTCAGCAGCAAACGCCGAATATAGATGAATTTCTTGAAGAGTATTACATACAAGTCGGCAGCGGCGTAATTCTCGAAAACGATATGGAGCATTACCTTAATTATCAGTACAGGACTATTTCGGACGATATATCCGAGACATTTGCGGGAGATACCCCCGATGATGCCCGGATACTGGTAGAAATGGCGCGTCCTATCGTACTTTTGGAGGACGAAAAGGGCAATATCGGAACGGAGGCTTATTTAAGCTCCACGGACAACGCTTCGGTGGTAGACCCTCAAAGCGGCAGCACGCTCGAAAACGGCAAGCAGATATACGCCGCCGTGACCTCGAAGGTATCATTTAATGATGACGGTACGGCTGACTATTCAAATATATTCGTTCTGGGCAGCGACAGCATAGTTTCCAATCAGTATATGAGCATAAGTCAGTATCAGAACCGCGAGTATATACTCAACGTGACAAACGGTCTGACAGGAAAGCAGTCAACGGGAATAACCATTGAGCCTAAGGTCATAGAGGGCAAACTGTTTGACATAACCGCCGACCAGATCTCGCTGCTCAAAAAGATATTCATAGGCGTTATACCCGCGCTCACGCTTATCATAGGCTTTGTGATATGGCTGCGCAGAAAGCACCGCTGATAATAAAACCTCAAAAACAGGGGGCATTATTCATAAAATGAACGACAAATTAAAAGGCATAATCGTCTGCGCCGTGGTGGTAGGAGCGCTCGGCGCTACGCTGGGTATCATGAAACTCACGGGCATGGACGCTCCCGCTTCAGATGACAGTTCTTCAAAAAGCGCCACGGCTTCAAAAGCCGAAGAGCCTGACGAATCGGTAAAGCTGATAGACGTTCAGCCGGAGGACGTGCAGAAAATAACGGTCATCAACGGCAGCGGCGGGTATACATATCTTGCTTCGGACGAAAGCGGAAAACTCGGCGCACATATCGTTGAACTCAAAGGTCTGGAGCAATCGTCCGACAAACTCAAAGATATAGCCGAGGACACCTCGCAGCTTACGGCAAAAAAGCTTGTCGAATCGGGGGCTTCCGATCTTGCAAAATACGGATTTGACGACCCTGCCGCCGAATTTACGGTATCATTTGCCGACGGAACGGAGCGTACATTCCTTGTAGGCGCTTCCGCGCCGCAGAACAGGTACAGATATTTATGTGAAAAGCCTGCGGACGGCGGCTCAACAGCCGACGTTTATATGGTGCTGAATTATACGCTGTCCAATTTTATCGAGCGCAAGGAAGACCTGCTCAACATGACGCTGCTGAAACAGCCGCAGGAGTCTGTGACCTTCGGCAAGCTGACCGTTTCGCGCAAAGATCTTGATTATGACATGGTGTTTGAGAACGATAACGGTCAATATGACAAGTCCAACGAGAATATGCCGAGTGCGCAGGTAATGACCGAGCCTATCTTTTCATACCTCAACGGCACGTCCTCAACGGACGTTATGACCTCGCTTTACGGGCTTACCGCCATGAGCGCGGAGGTCATTTTCCCCGATGAAAAGGCTCTTGCCGAATACGGACTGGACGACCCCATAGCGGTAGTTACCTTTGTCGGAGATGATTACGACTATAAGCTGAGCATAGGCAACTCCTATCAGGAGGAAAACGCCACGGGCGAGTTACAGACAGCGGCAAGCGCGTATTACTGCACGTTCGAGGGCGTTGAGGGCAAGGATTGTATCTGGAAGGTGGACGCTACTGCGCTCCCTTGGGCGCAGCTCGTACCCGAGGACATTATAACAACGCTTATGACATGGAACATGGTCACAGACCTTTCCGAGATAGACATAAGCGGCAGCGCTTCGGCAAAATTTGAGATAACCTCGGCGGGCGAGGATCTGACTTCGGTAAAGATCGACGGCAGCGACTGCGATGTTGACACATTCAAAACGCTGTATCAGTATATACTGTCCTGTCCGACGGCTGAGATCTGGTTTGACGACCCTTCGGGCGAGCCTTATCTCACCATAGATATAAAGCGTGCAGACGGCGGCGGAGATACAATAGAATTTTACAAGGATACCGAAAGGCGTTCGATAGTCAAACTCAATTCGAGAACGTCCTACAGGATACCCACCACATGGTCGGACCGCTTTGTCAAAAATATCGACGCTGTCAAAACGGGCGGGGAGATAGTTGAGGACTATTGATATTCAACGACTATGATGTAGCCGCTGAATATCCCAAAAAATTTTTAACCGCACTGCCGATTCGCGTTTTTTCACGCTTGTATCGGAGTTATGATAATATCAGCCGCCCCCGCGTTAAGCGGCGCGGTCACAAATATAACACACAGAAAGGGGTATTGTTTTAATGGATAACAAAAAAAGTTTTTTTACCTACAAGGGACTTCCCTTAGTACGAAAGGGCGATCTCATCTATTTCGGAAATATGTATGACGATCATATCGTTATGATCGAGATACTCAGCAAAGAAAAACAGGGCGGGATAGATGTCGCAAACAAGGTGCGCATACGCAAAGTCGCAACAGATATGACGCTCTCTCCGCAGGAGCAGATAGTCAAAAACGCCGAGAAGAGCAGTCTTTACGAAGCGCTTGACGTTGCCTGCGCTTGGCTGAAAATTTCGTAAGAGGTCAGAACTTGTATACTTGAAAAAATTAATAAAATATTAAATATTGCGGCAAATGCTTGACAGATGCTTTTTGCTGTGATATAATATTATAGTCGATGCATGGGGTATACCCCATGCTATGCGCTGCTAGCTCAGCCGGATAGAGTGACTGGCTACGAACCAGTAGGTCAGGGGTTCGAATCCCTTGCAGCGCGTTTCAGCCCCCGGAAAAAACCGGGGGTTTTTGTTTTGCGGGGATATGTTTTGAAAATTTTGACCGTACAGAAAATCCCGCTTTTTCAATTTAATAATAAAAAATTATCATTTGATTATCACATTCTTGGGTATAATTATAATTAAACAGCGTATATGTATTTTTACGAAAATTCAGCATAATGGGGACACGCGCTTTAGATGCGTTCGGAGGGGAAATCATAATGAACGAATTTGATAATAATAACGACCGCAGCTGTGATACGCATGACGGTTTCAATAATGACGGCTCACAGCCGTCTCAGACGGGTCAGCCCAATTACGGCTACAGCAATTATACCTACCCGCGTCAGCCGCAGAGCGGCTACAATTATACCGCCGGCGGTGAGTATGCCTACAGACCGCAGAAGAAAAATAAGAAAAAACATAAGGTGCTCAACGTTATGCTCGCGGTCGTGTTCGTACTCGTTCTGGCGGGCAGTTCCGCTGCGGGCTATTCTCTGCTTACCAACAAAAGACCGCTGCTCGGTCTTAAAAGTACGGACAGTTCATCACAGAACCCGAACGGTGCGTCCGACCGCGCAAGTGATGACAGCAGTTTTCCCGAAAGGGATATGAGCGACCTGCCGACCATTGAGGAACTTGCCGCCCCCGCGGACGCTATGAGCATTCCCGATATAGTCAAAAAAATGTCCCCGTCAGTCGTGGGCATTTCGGCGATAGTCGGTTCTACCCCTTATTCGGGTACGGGAATAATAATGAGCGACGACGGATATATCATAACAAACGCTCATGTTGTGGACGGCGCGTCGGCAATATCGGTAGTTATAACCGATAAAACGAGCAAGACCGAGACCGAGCAGGAGGACAGCTCGTCCAAGACGGTCGCGGAAAAAATACTTGAAAGCCAGAACAATACCCAAGAGGATGATGACGATAATTCCATTACCGCACAGCTTGTCGGAATAGACGTTCAGACGGATATCGCGGTGCTGAAAATAGACAAAACGGGGCTTACCCCCGCAGAATTTGGCACATCTGACGATCTGCTTGTCGGCGAGCTTGCCATAGTTATCGGCAACCCGCTCGGTTTTGATCTTTCAAACTCGGTGACATCAGGCATAATAAGCGCGACCGACCGCACGCTCACTATCGAGGACAGGACTATGAACCTTATCCAGACTGACGCTTCGATAAATTCGGGCAATTCGGGCGGACCGCTGATAAACGCTTACGGACAGGTGATAGGAATAACCTCTGCAAAGGTCTCCTCGTCATACGGTGAGGGTCTCGGTTTTGCGATACCGATAAGCGAAGCTAAGGAGATAATAAACGACCTTATCCAGTATGGATACGTCAAAGGCAGACCCACGCTCGGCATAAGCGGAACAAATATCAGTTCATTCTATGCGCAGTATTATCAAGTGCCGCAGGGCTTTATCATTGTTTCGATAGAAAGCGGCAGTGCGGCTGAAAAGGCGGGTATGCAGGTAAACGACATTGTAGTCGGCATAGAGGGCGAACTGATAACCTCTATCGAGGATTTTAATGAAATAAAGAGCCGTTACAAGG
>CANPYF010000027.1 GCA_947587925.1 uncultured Ruminococcus sp. | reverse complement strand
CAAGCACGGAGGGCAGCATAGTCGTTCTCATAACGCTCGTATCCTCTCCGAGAGGATTCATTATCGTCACAGTATTTCTCAGCTTGCTGTCCTGCGGAAGTCCTATCTTGTCAAAATATTTCGGAGAAATGAACGAGAATGTCGTTATCTCGTTAAGTCCCATTCCCGTCATGGCTGAGCTTATCGTTCTTTCAAAGTGCTGAGAACGCGTCAGCTTGGCATTGGCAACTCCTCTTATTATAGTATCGGGTATATTGTTATATCCGTAAAGACGGGCTACTTCCTCGGCAAGATCTGCGCCGCATTCTATATCTACCCTGTAATAAGGTGCATACGCTTTGCCGTCTTTTATCTCAAAGCCGAGCCTTTCAAGATAGTTCTTCATCTGCTCGGCGGGAATATCCGTACCAAGGAAAGCGTTTATGCGCTGCGGATCGAATACTACGCCCTTATCGGTCTTTTCAGTGCCGATACAGTCGATATACGTTTTTACTACCTCTCCGCAGCCGAGCATTTCAACAAGCTCGAAAGCACGCATAAGAGCGGGATAAGCGCCGCGCGGGTCAAGACCCTTTTCAAAACGCGCCGAAGCGTCCGTCCTCATACCGAGCTTTTTAGCTGTAGTTCTGACGCTTGCTCCGTCAAAGCAGGCAGATTCAAATACAACGGCGGTGGTGTCGTCCATTATACCGCTGTATTCGCCGCCCATTACGCCCGCGACCGCAACAGGTTTTACAGCGTCGGCAATAACGAGCATTTCCTCGCTCAAAGGACGCTCAACGCCGTCAAGAGTGGTTATGCTCTCGCCCGCCTTAGCGTTTCTTACGTTTATCTGTGCGCCCTCGACATATCTGAGGTCAAAGGCGTGCATAGGCTGACCGTATTCAAGCATTACATAGTTGGTTATATCGACAAAATTGTTTATCGGACGAACTCCGCTTGCCCTTAAACGTTCACGCATCCAGCGCGGAGAAGGCTCTATCTTGACGTTTTTGACATATCCGCACATATACCTTGAACAAAGATCGCCGTTGTGTATTTTTGCGCTCATTATCTCGTTTATATCGCCGTCGATACCCTTGAATTCGGGTTCTTTGATGTCAGCCTTTACATCAAATGTCGCCGCGGCTTCTCTTGCAAGTCCTATTACGGATAGACAATCGGGGCGGTTGGAGGTTATCTCAAATTCAACTACGGTATCGTTGAATCCTATCGCTTCTTTTATATCCTTGCCGACCGTTTTATCGCAGTCATCGCCGAGGATAAAAATGCCGTCCTCTATTGCATAGGGAAAATCATGTGCTGTAAGACCAAGCTCTCCGAGTGAGCATAACATTCCGTTTGAAGCCACGCCGCGCAGCTTGCCCTTTGTTATCTTAACGGGCTTGCCCTCGTGCAGGACTGTCGATTTATGCTTTGCGGCAGGCACATAGTCGCCCTCTTTTACATTCTGCGCACCCGTTACGATCTGCACAGGCTCTGCTTCTCCTACGTCTACCATACATATTACCATATGGTCGGAATCGGGGTGAGGAACTACGGAAAGTATTTTGCCGACTACGACATTGCTTATATAACTTCCCTCTTGGTTATAACATTCGACCTTAGAGCCTGACATAGTCATTGCGTCGCAAAATTCCTTTACCGTTTTGCCGCAGTCAACATAATCTGCGAGCCATTTCATTGAAAGATCCATTATTATTTACCTCCGCTCTCAGAATTGCTCTAAAAATCTCATATCGTTTTCGTAAAGCAATCTCATATCGTTGATATTGTATCTGCCCATTGTTATTCTTTCAAGACCTATTCCGAAAGCGAAGCCGCTGTATATTTCGGGGTCGATACCGCAGCCTTCCAGTACCTTCGGGTGTACCATGCCCGAACCGAGCAGCTCGACATAACCCTCCTGCTTGCACATAGAACAACCCTTGCCGTGACAATTAAAGCACATCAGATCGACCTCTGCCGAAGGTTCGGTATAGGGGAAATGATGAGGACGGAAACGCAGCTGCGTTTCCTCGCCGTACAGCCTTTTAAGCAGCAATTCAAGCGTACCTTTAAGATCTGCCATAGTTACGCCTTTGTCTATTACCAGTCCCTCTATCTGGTGGAAAAGCGGCGAATGGGTCGCGTCCACCGCGTCAGAACGATATACCCTTCCGGGTGAGATTATCCTTATCGGCGGCTTTAATTTTTCCATTGTGCGTATCTGAACGCTGGAGGTCTGTGTGCGCAGCAGCACGTTTTCATTTATATAAAAAGTATCCTGTGTATCTCTGGCAGGGTGATGCTTAGGCATATTGAGCGCTTCAAAACAGTAATGATCTGTTTCGACCTCCGGGCCTTCGACTATATCAAATCCCATGCCGAGAAATACCTCTTCTACCTCCGCAAGCGTTGCATTCAGCGGGTGGGGTCTGCCAAGCTTGGGGGCTTTGCCCGGCAGGGTAACGTCGATACGTTCAGCTTCAAGCTTCATAGCCTCCGCCTTTGCTTTGAGTTTTTCCTGTGCGGAAGAAAGCGCTGCCTCAATGTCTGCCCTGACCTTGTTTGCAAGCTGTCCGATAACGGGACGTTCTTCTGCCGAAAGCTTACCCATTTGCTTGAGTATGCCTGTTATTTCTCCCTTTTTTCCGAGAAACTTAACTCTTATCTCTTCTAACGATTTCAAATCGGCAGCCTTTGAAAGCTCTTCGCCCGCACGCTGCTCTATCGCTTTGAGCTGTTCGGTCATTTTAGATTCCTCCATATTTATTGATATAAAAAAAGCCCGCCCCTTTTTCAGCAAAGGGACAAGGCTAAAAAATTAACTTTGCTTATAAACCACCCTTAAAGCTTGTGAGAAGCCTGCACTCCCCTTTTCCTTAACGCGGAAAATACACGTCGGCACCTACTCGTAAAAATTTTCTTTGAGCGCCGCCGCTCGCAAGTGAAATTCGGCAAAGGATCATCCCGAACGGCTCTCAGCACTTTATATCTGCACGTTCTCTCTGTCATGGGACTATATTTTCCTCGCTTACTCATACCGATACCCGCTGTAAAGTCCGCACAAACGGCGCGGTATCGGCATATCTTGGTCAAAGCGTTTGATATTAGAAAATATTATACCACGAAATCACTCTTAAATCAAGCGAATTAACAAAAAATTTACGGACGGCACAAAAAGCGCACGTCCGAAATCCGCAGTTAAGAATTAACCGCCGTTAAAAATTAACCGCTTAATTATTTTTAGCCGCGTCGTTATCGCGTATCTCTTTTCGCTTTATCTTTCCGCTGATAGTCTTGGGGAGTTCGTCAACAAACTCGACTATTCTCGGATATTTATAAGGCGCGGTGGAGGACTTGACATAATTTTGCAGTTCTTTTGCAAGCTCGGGAGAAGGTTTATAGTCCTTCGTGAGAACGATAGTCGCCTTTACGACCTTGCCGCGTATCGGATCGTCGGCGGCGGTAATGGCACATTCAAGCACGCTCGGGTGTTCCATAAGTATGCTTTCTATCTCAAACGGTCCTATGCGGTAGCCCGAACATTTGAGTATATCGTCCGTTCTGCCGACATACCAATAATAACCGTCCTCGTCCATATATGCGGTATCGCCCGTGTGATACATACCAAAACGCCATGCGTTTTTGTTTTCTTCGGGATTGCGGTAATATTCTTTGAGCAGACCGGGATGCTTGCCCTGTTCGCCGTAAACGACTATCTCGCCCGTTTCGCCCTGCTTGACAGGCTTGCCGTTTTCGTCAACAAGTCCGACCTTATAAAGCGGCGTGGGCTTGCCCATTGAACCTGCTTTAGGTTCCATTCCGTAAAGATTTCCTATTATTACCGCCGATTCGCTTTGTCCGAAGCCTTCCATAAGTTTCAGTCCCGTGTATTCATACCACCTGTTGAACACTTCGGGGTTAAGCGCTTCGCCCGCTATACAACTATATTTAAGCGATGAAAGATCGTAATTTTCTATGCCCTCTTTAATAAAGAATCTGTACATGGTCGGCGGCGCACAGAATGAGGTGAGTTTATAATCCTGTATTATTTTGAGCAGAGCGCTCGGATTGAAGCGGTCAAAATCGTAGATAAAGGTGGTCGCGCCCGCGATAAACTGACCGAACATCTTGCCCCATGCACACTTTGCCCAGCCGGTATCGGATACGGTGAGATGCAGCGAATTTTCGTCAAGGTGATGCCAGTGCTTGCCTGTTATTATATGTGCGGCGGGAAGCCTGTAGTTGTGCAGCACCATTTTAGGATAACCTGTCGTACCCGAACTGAAATACATAAGCATAGGCTCGTCGATATGAGTTTCTATGCGCTCAAATTCGGCGGGATATTTTTCGACCTCGGGCAGGAAATCCGTCCAGCCCTCGCGGCTGCCGTGAGTTATGAACTTTTCCTTTATGCCGTCATATGACGCTAAAGCGGCTTCAATATGATCGGGTACTTCGTTTTCGGCGGTAGCAACTATATATTTTATATCCGCAGCCTTGAAACGGTATATATAGTCCTTTTTCATAAGCTGATTTGTAGCAGGTATAAGCACAGCGCCGATCTTCATAAGACCGTAGGTAAGAAACCAGAACTCATAATGGCGTTTGAGAACTGCCATTACAAAGTCGCCTTTTTTTACTCCGTGAGCGGTCATCATGTTGGCAACGCGTGAACTCTGCTCTTTAAGATCGCGGTAGGTAAAGCGTTTTTCCTCGCCCGTTTCGCTTACCCACAATATAGCGGTCCTGTTAGGCTCGATACGTGCAAGCTCGTCTACAACGTCATAGGAAAAATTAAAATTATCCTTCAGATCAAGCTCAAAGCTCAGCAGTCTGCCCTGCTCGTCAAGTTCTTCTTTTACAAATCTCTTGTAAAAATCCTTCATTTATCCTGTCCTCCATATAATAAATCATTCCTTGGATAATATACCGATCTTAGAAAGTCTGAACGGCTGAAAAAATGTCAGACGGATCGGAAACGATAATGTCCGCGCCTGCCTCTCTCAGTTCGTCAGCGCCGCGAAATCCCCATTCGCAGCCTATACATTTTATTCCGGCATTATGCGCCGTATGAACATCGACGTTTGAATCTCCCACAAAAAGCGCCTCTTTTGCGCTTACGCCAAGCTTGCCGAGTATGTCAAATACCACGGCGGGATCGGGCTTTGCGGGAAAGCCGTCTCTTTTTCCGTATATAATGTCAAATTTATCCGCGCCGTACAGTTCTTCAACTATCAGCTTTGAAAAAACATCCGGCTTATTTGAAGCCACCGCACAGCGGATACCCGATTCTTTCAACTGTGAAACAAGTTCGGGCATATGGTCATACGCCTTTGTCAGACGCATACAATCGTGTTCGTAACGCGCCGTAAAATCTTTAAACACCTCATCGCGGCTCTGTTCGGATACTCCGCTCGGCAGAGCGCGCTCTATAAGTTTACTTATTCCGTTTCCTACAAAATATCTGTAAGCGTCAATATCGTGAACGGGGTAGCCGTGAGCCGCCAGCGCACCGTTGGCAGCCGCCGCAAGATCGCCTATCGTATCGGCGAGCGTTCCGTCAAGATCAAAGATAACAAGCTTTATCATTTTTATCAATCCTCCAGCGGAGAAGAAAGCCGCGGCGAATACTTATCCGCAAATTCATCAAATCTGTCGTTTTCTATCGCATCTCTTATCTTTTCCATAAGCGTGTTATAAAAATATAGATTATGCTGAACGCAAAGTCTGCCGCCAAGCTGTTCGCCCGATTTGAAAAGATGTCTTATATACGCACGGGAGAAATTGCGGCAGGTCGGGCAGTCACATTCAATGTCGAGCGGGCGCTCGTCAAGTTCATAGCATTTGTTATGCGCGTGCATTATGCCGTTCCATGTAAAGACGGTAGCGTGTCTTGCGTTCCTGCTCGGCATTACGCAGTCGAAAAAATCTATTCCTCGGCGTACAGCTTCGATTATATTGCTCGGCGTACCGACGCCCATAAGATAACGCGGCTTGTCCTGCGGCATATACTCAACAGTATGCTCTATTATGTCATACATTACCTCGTTAGGCTCGCCGACGGCAAGTCCGCCTATCGCATAACCGCCGCAGCCGACCTCGGCTATCCGCTTCATATGCTCTATGCGCAGGTCGGGATATGTGCTTCCCTGATTTATGCCGAAAAGAAGCTGACGCTTGTTTATCGTTTCATCAAGCCCGTTAAGGCGCTTTAATTCCTTGTCACAGCGCAGCAGCCAGCGGTAGGTCCTTTCACAGGAAGCCTTTGCGTAAGACTTTTCGGCGGGATTTTCCACACATTCATCAAACGCCATAGCGATCGTTGAAGCAAGCTTTGATTGTATCTGCATACTTTCTTCGGGACCCATGAATATTTTTGCGCCGTCAACGTGGGAATTGAAATACACTCCCTCTTCCTTTATTTTACGCAGCTTTGAAAGCGAAAACACCTGAAATCCGCCGCTGTCGGTAAGAATGGGCTTGTGCCAATTCATAAATTTATGCAGTCCGCCAAGCTGATAGATAATATCCTCTCCGGGTCTTACATGAAGATGATATGTATTGCAAAGCTCAACACAGCATTTAAGTTCATTCGCAAGATCTATGGACGATATGCCGCCCTTTATCGCGGCAGACGTGCCGACGTTCATAAAAACGGGCGTTTGTATATCGCCGTGAACGGTAGAAAATACTCCTCGTCTTGCATATCCCTGTTGTTTTAGTAATTTGTACATCTGAAAACTCCTTGAAGGGGAAGGCTCATTATGCTGACATACGCCGTCCCGACCTTACAATTGTATCATAAGAAAAAAAATTTGTCAAATAGCTTTGGGACATTTTCCCGAAAGTGTGTAGCAGACAGACGGCAAAATTTTCATTTTTTTGCATAATAAGCGCCGTTTTTAACTAAAAAGCATAAGCTTTACAAATAATGAGGCGAACAGAAAACCCGAAACGTCAGCCGTAAAGGAACTTATAAAAACGCCCGTCTTGGGCTTTGCCTTTACCGCAGAATAATAGACGGCTATGGTATAAAGGGTCGTTTCGGTCGCGCTCATCATGACGCTCGCACACATTCCCGCAAAGGAATCCGCACCGTATTTTGAAAAAATATCCTTCAAAACAGCTATCGAACCGCTGCCCGATACAGGTCGCATAAGCATGAGCGGAACACATTCGGACGGAAATCCGAGCGATGAAGCTATCGGGGCAGCCGCGCTGCTGAGCGCCTGAGCAGCGCCCGATGCCGAAAGCATATCCACCGCCGTTACAAGAAGTATCAATGCGGGACAAAGTTCAAATGCTGTGATAAGGTTCTCCCTTGCCCCCTGACAAAAGACTTCAAGTATATCTACCCGCTTGATAAGCGAGATAATGACTATCAGTGCAATGATGACAGGTACGGCGGCGGTCATATGTCCTTCTCCTTTTGATGTTTGGATTTTTTAAGCGGATAGATCAGGGCTGCCGCCATGATACCGCAGGCAAGGGCGCATAT
This sequence comes from uncultured Ruminococcus sp., assembly GCA_947587925.1. Classification (GTDB taxonomy): domain Bacteria; phylum Bacillota; class Clostridia; order Oscillospirales; family Ruminococcaceae; genus YE71. Next base: position 14,215 of record CANPYF010000027.1, on the reverse strand, counting down.
GCTTGTTATCAGAGCCGCAGGCGCGGTCGCCCACGGTCCTGACGAACCGTACTGCGCTCTCAGTGCGCTGACCGTAACGGGGACAAGCTGTATCGACGCGGTGTTCAGGAGTATAAACAGGGCGAAATGCCGCGGCTGCGTTTTTTTGCTTTTATCGAGCGCTTTCATGGCTTTTATGCCGATAGGCGTGGCGGCATTGCCGAGACCGAGCATATTTGCGGTGACGTTAAGCGAGATGAGTTCCAGTGCGGCAGGGTCGTCAAGACCGTTAAAAAGCTTTTTGAGAGGTCGTGAAAACCAAGTACACAGCCGTTTGGTAATACCGCTTTGCTCGGCAAGCTTCATCAACCCTCCCCACAAAGCCATAGCACCCGCAAGCGATATACACAGTTCTACCGCTTCGGAGCAGCCGCTCAGCGCGGCGTCCGCGACCGCAGGCATATTGCCGCTTATTGCAGCGTAAATGACAGATACGCATATCAGCAGAACGAGTATTGCTCCAAACAAATAAATACCTTCTTTGTATATATTATTAATATTCGCCAAATTATTTCTAATTAAAAAAAAATTTAGGAAAACTATTGACTTTTGTAATATTATTGCTGTATAATAAAACCACTCGGGGTTTAGCCTTTAAAGGCTAAGGCTTTTCGTATACAATTTAATGCTGCGGAGGTGTTTATGTCATGAAATCGACAGGCATAGTCAGAAACGTAGATAACCTCGGAAGGATCGTACTTCCGATAGAGATCAGAAGAGTATTTGATCTTGCCGCTAAAGATCAGGTAGAGATCTATACTGACAACGATATGATCATACTCAAAAAATTTGAGCGTACCTGCGTTTTCTGCAAGAGTCATGAAGATCTTTCAGACTTCAAGGGGAGAGCTGTCTGTGCTAAATGTCTTGAGGCGCTCAACAAAGGCGAGTAAATCGGATACATATATTCAAACAGCATATTATTGATCAAAGAAAGAGAGAGACGCTTGCTCACAGCCGTCCCTCTCTTTTTATATGCAGTGATCAAAAAAATTATGACGGAAGTTTGCCGCCGTCATCTTTGTCGGCATCATCATTGACCGGTATAAATTCTCCTCCCTTATATCTGCGGATAAGTTTAGTGCCGAACGGCATGGTCAGATACGGTACTATTCCGGGGTCTATGCTGCACACCTTGTTTATTTCCTCTAATCTGAGTGAAGACGGGTCAAGAAAGATCGTCGGGTCCTCTTCTTTGGAAAAAAACATCCAGCCGCTCATTTCACCGTCATTCTCATCCTCGCCAAACAGTTCGGGATATACCCTTACCATGAACATGACCTCTTTACCGTCAATAGGTATATACTTGCTTGCCATGCAGTATTTGCCTATGCCGAGTTCTGAGGCGCGGTCTATCTGCTCGCCGTATATTTTGACTTCCTCTGTCTCGACATAACCCGCGCAGCGATTGGGTCTGTTCGGCGTTAAGATCCAGTCTGTACTGTGAAGGCGTTTTATCAGATCATCAGGACCGTTATCCTTCCTGTAATCAGCCTCTTCGTCATAAAGAGGTATAACTGCGAGAAAACAAACGGTATCTTCATCGTTTCCGCCGAGCGACAAGGTATTAAATGATCTGTGTGCAAATATCAATGGATCGGTTATCATACAAAACCTATACGGCATACTGTCAAAAACAGGACCGTCATAGGAATAAAGCTGACCGTGCAATATCGGCTCTCCGCTTTCGGAGGGCAGCTTTGAAAGGCTCCTTAGCAGTGAACACGCCTCTGCTATAACATCAGAAGAGCTTTTTTGGTCTAAAAACATAACAAGTTCTATACGCTCTGACGAATACGAAGAGGCTGCTTCGGGGATCTTCATTCGGTTTGCGCCCATGCCTATTGTAACGAGCAGCTTAAACGGCGACTCTTCCATCTGATCTATAACGGCGATCTCGGTATATATATGTGTCGGGTGGGGATCGGGCAGCATCATTGAGATACTGCCGAATTTTTTCGTGATATACTCCATCACCTGAGTATGTTCATATTCTGTATAAAGACCGCCGAGTGAGTTTATATCATTCACACATACTTTCAGCAGTACCTCACCGTCATCATCAAGTCCGCCGTGTTTATCGCACCATTCAAGTTCTTCGAGAGCGCTTGTAAGCTTTCCGGTATCATAATACAAACGTGCGGTAAGATAGTGCCACCGGCAGTCGTCAATACCGCGCTCGGCAGAACTTTCAAGAAGCGAGCCTGCCGCTGCATAATCCTCTATACACTTTTTATCCGTACCGTTAACTTCATCAAGAATTTCCTCGGCAAGCTCAAGCTGTACTTCATAAAGCAGCTGAGAATCGACTGTATCGAGCAGATCATACTCAATTTTATCGTCAGTGTTTTCTTCATTTATATTATCTATATCATCACGTTTCATCGGATCACCTCCGGATCGGGTCTTCAGTTTATATTATAACACATACGGACGTTCTTGTCAAACGGTTTGACATTAAAAACCCTTGCTGACGATCTAAGATCAAAGTGTTATTCCGTCCGGCAAAAATTATTTTTGTGCATTAAAGATCGGAGAAAATAAAAAGCAGCGCACGGAATATGCCCGATGCGCTGCAGCTTTAAGTATTTTTGTCAAGTCCTGCAAAACAGTATCCTGCCGTTTAATTCATTCTTCCTCCGCTGCCGTAATTTCCGCCCGATGAAGAATTTGTGCTGTTTGAAGCGGTATTGTTCTGACTGCCGCCGGTATTCGTGTTATTCTGAGAGTCGCAGCCGCACTGACCGTTATCGTTATCTATCCCCTGCGGGAAAAATTCGTTCACAGGGAAGCTTATCCTGCTGAACATCTCGCACGGCGTATCGGTATTGGTCGGGCATTCGCTGCCGGGAAGAGAATAATCATACGCGGGCATAAGTATGGATACGGGACGTTCAAGCTGAATGATAGCAAAGATACCTATAGTTATCGTGACTATCTTATCAGTTGAAGGCGGTATGGCGGGTAAAAGCTGAGCGTCAAGGCACATGGGCGCTGCAATATTGACTGCCGCAGTCGGAAGAGATGAACAGTCGCAGCAGCAGGTGCAGCCGCTCACCGGTGACGCCACAGAAGGCGCGGGCGCTTCCGTTGAGATAAAACGCTGAGCCTTTGCTTCGCTTCCGTAGAGTATCACGGTCTTTGAAAAACTTGCCGTTCCGAATACCACCGTGGGGACGGCAGAATCGAGCGTGTAGGCTTCTATTTCCGCATTGAAATTGTATGTGACGTTGACGGAATAAAAGCCCTTGTTGAACGGCACGGGGTCGATAGCAAACGCTACGCTTGTTACCTCTATGCACTTGCTTTTGATGTAAGCCGCATTATTGATGACGCTTTGCGAGGCAGCGTCAAAGCTGAATTCGAGATCTTCAAGACAGTCCTGCGAGCAGCATGAATCAAAGACTCTCATAGCGTCAATTGTGACGGCTTCCCTTATTTGTCTGTTCCCGATATTTTGTTCGCTCATAAAATGATCCTCCTAACTTTGATGTTTTTTACGCAAAAAACGTGCAGCCCTGCGTATCGGCAAAACAATCATAAAAAACCTATGACCTGCGCATACGCCGCTGACTTATAACATTCTATTCATCAAGAGAAGCATTTGTGCAAAAAGCAGCAAAAAACACTTAGTTTTTTTGCTGCCTGCTTTATTCACCAAAATATTCTGTTTGCAATGCTTTGCCGAATTATCAGGTATTCTTGTCAACCTGATGGAACTGTTTGAGATTTCCTATCTTTTCGTTGCGTTCATCAAGTATTTTTTCCACGTCGCTCCATTCAAGACCGCGCTCGGCGGCAAGCACCATAACATGATAAAGCAGATCGTTTATCTCATTGGCAAGTTCGTTATTGTCCGCATTTTTAGCGGCGATTATCGTTTCAGCCGCTTCCTCGCCCACCTTTTTGCATATCTTATCCACACCTTTTTCAAAAAGGTAGCAGGTGTAGGAATTTTCCTGTGCGCTGCCGTTTTCATAAGCCGCCTTGCGCGCCTTTATCACCTCGAAACTTTCATATACTGTCATTTGCTTTCCTCCTCGTTATTACACATCTCATTGAAAAAACAGCTGTAGCTGCCCGTGTGACAGGCTGCGCCCGTCTGCTTTACATTTAAAAGCAGCGTGTCGTTGTCGCAGTCGCTGTATATGGAAACTATCTTTTGAAGATGTCCGCTTGTCGCGCCCTTGTTCCAGAGTTCCTGCCGCGACCTGCTCCAGTACCATGTATAGCCTGTTTCAAGCGTTTTCCGCAGGCTCTCTTTGTTCATATAGGCAAGCATAAGCACCGTCTTTGTGTCAATGTCAAACGCTATCGCGGGTATAAGTTCCGCTTTTTCAAAGTATTTATCCAGATCGTTAATATCTATTTTTATCATCTGTTCCTCCGTTATTATCCTCGTCAAAGAGAATATCTATCATTTTCTTGGGACGGTCCATAAAACTTTTCATAGTCAGATAAGTCTGCGTCCGCTCATATTCGGTCCGCTTCATTCCGTTTTCGTCAAGCTCGTATATAACCGCGTTCGGATAAGCGAGCAATATCGGCGAATGAGTCGCGATCATAAATTGGGAATCGTTCTTTACAAGCTCGTTTATCCTTGTCAGCAGCGACATCTGCCGCATTGGTGACAGCGCAGCTTCAGGTTCGTCAAGTATATAAAGCCCTTTTCCGCCGAAGCGGTTCATGATAAGCGAAAAAAAGCTTTCTCCGTGCGACTGCTCATGCAGCGATATGCCGCCGTAGCTGTCCTTTACGGCTGCCGCGCCGAGCGCGTTTGCATACTCGTCCGCATCGAGCTTTTCTATATACGTCGAAACGTTATAAAAACTCTCGGCACGCAGGAAAAAGCCGTCTTTGGGACGAAGGCAGCCTTTTGTCAGCTTTATCAGACTGTGCAGCCCGGAGTGAGAATCATAGGTCGAAAAGGAAAAATTCAGCGATCCGCCCTCAGGATTGAACCCGAAATTTACAGCAACGGCTTCAAGCAATGTCGATTTTCCCGTGCCGTTTTCACCGACAAAATATGTGACGGTATCGCTTAACTCTATATCGCTTTCCATCAAAGCCCTGACCGCGCCGAGTTTGAAAAAATAATCATTCTCTTGCGCCGGTTTGTCAAGCGAAATGCTTCGGATATATCTTTGATCCATTTTATCTTACTCGTATTCCTTTTGAGCGGCAGTCCTTTTTTACCTCGTCTATCGTAAGTTCATTAAAATGGAACAGCGAAGCCGCAAGCGCAGCCGAACAGTCGGTTTTAAGAAATGCATCTGCAAAATCGCCGAGTTTTCCCGCGCCGCCGCTGGCTATAACGGGTATCTTCACCGCCGAGCAGACCGCTTTGAGCATAGGTATATCAAACCCGCCGCGCACGCCGTCTGTATCTATGGAATTAAGGCATATCTCGCCCGCGCCGAGCTGCTCTACCCGCTTTACCCATTCTATAAGGTCAATACCCATGTCAATCCTGCCGCCGTTTATAAACACCGTCCATTTATCCTCGGCGGTCTTTTTGGCATCTATGCCTACGCATATGCACTGGCTGCCGAAAATATCCGCGCCGTCTTTTATCAGCTGCGGATCTTTGACCGCCTGAGAATTTACCGAAACTTTATCCGCACCCGCGCGAAGCGTATTCCGTATATCGTCGACCGTGCTTATCCCGCCGCCGACCGTAAGCGGAACGAATACCTTTTTAGCCGTTTTGCTGACAACGTCGAGTATCACTCCCCTGCCCTCGTGCGAAGCGGTTATATCATAAAAAACTATCTCGTCCGCGCCCTGTCTGTCGTACTCGTAAGCATATTCCACAGGATCGCCGACCTCTTTTATACCTTTGAAATTTACGCCCTTTACCACCTTGCCGTCCCTGACGTCAAGGCAGGGGATAATTCTTTTTGCAAGCATTTATCTGCCCCCATTGTCAACTTGATTTTTCATCACGATAGTTTGTCGGTCACTTTGCAAGCGCGGCAAAATTTTTGAGAATTTTAAGTCCCGTTTCCCCGCTTTTTTCGGGGTGGAACTGGCAGCCGAAAACCGTTTTGCCGTCCGAAACAAGTGCGGGTACGCGCGAGCCGTATTCCGAATAAGCGCATATCTCGCTGTCGGGACAAAAGGCTTTATATGAATGGACAAAATAAACATATTCATCTTCACCAAGACCGTCAAGCAGCGGAGAAGCATTGAGATATTCAAGTTTGTTCCAACCCATATGAGGTATCACAAGTTCCTTTTCGGGTATCATATCCACATATCCTTTAAGCAGTCCCAGACCGTCATACTCCTCAAATTCAAAACTTTTTTCAAAAAGCAGCTGCATTCCCAAGCATATGCCTAGAAACGGCTTGCGTTTTGCCTGAGTTATTATCACGTCTTTCAGTCCGCTTTCTTCAAGCATTTTCATTGCGGCGGGAAACGCGCCTACTCCCGGCAGTATTATCGAATCGGCTGATTCTATATCCTTTTTATCCGATGTCAGCAGGCTTTCAGCCCCAAGACGGTCGAGCGCGTTTTTTACGGAAAAAATATTGCCCGCACCGTAATCTATTATAGCTACCATTTACCCAAGCACCCCTTTTGTTGAAAGCGTTCCACCCTCGGTCAGCGCCGCAGCCTGTTTAAGAGCGTGTGCAAACGCTTTGAACATGGCTTCTATCACATGGTGATCGTTTTTGCCGTATTCCTCGCGGATATGCAGTGTTATGCCCGCATTGAACGCAAACGCGCGGAAAAATTCCTCGGCAAGGCAATTATCAAAATCGCCGCAGCGAAAATCCGTAAGCTGTGCGTTATATGTCAGGAACGGTCTTCCGCTTATATCGAGTGCGCAGAAGCATAATGCTTCGTCCATAGGTATGAATGCACTGCCGTAGCGTGCTATGCCGCTTCTGCCGCCGAGAGCCTTTGCAAAGGCTTGTCCGAGGACGATACCAACGTCCTCTACGGTATGATGAGCGTCAACGTTAAGATCGCCCGTGCAGGTTATCTGCATATCCGTACCCGAATGTACGGCAAGCGCGGTAAGCATATGATTGAAGAATCCTATGCCTGTATCTATGCTGACCCTTCCCGTACCGTCAAGCCTGATAAAGACCTCTATGTCGGTCTCCTTGGTCTTTCTTTTTATTTCAGCCGTTCTCATTTTATATCACCATATTTCATAATTATCCTCTGCTATACAGCAAAGATCGCCGACCACAAAATCATCTGTGGTTATTTTTTTATCGTCCGCTTCAACTACCGCCTGATAGCGGGAACTTAGTGCAAATAAATTTGAACTGAACGACTCGCTCGGATCGTTTTTCTCAAAGAAATTATTCAGCTCATTCCTTATTACCCTTATCGGTTCAAGCTGTATCTCATGCAGTCTGTATGTCTGATCTCCGATAGTAAGCTGTATCATATGGCTGCACTTTAAACCGAAAAATTTTTCCGTATATAATTCGGGCAAAAATGTGATAAGCTCCCAGACGGTCTGACGATCTTTTACGGCACATTCGAGTTTTGCAAACGCGCTGTCATAATCGTCATCGTCGGTAAGATTTCCCAACACGGTCAGCGCAATGCGAATATTTTTGTAAAGCTCGTTGCAGGCTTTATTGTAATTCTCACGCATTTTTACATATGTGCTGTCATGCTGCTTTATTATGATAGTCTGATCGTATCTGCCTATTATATTAAGATTCGCTTCCTGCTTTACGCCGTTATATACGAGCGCGGCAAGTTCCTCGCAGTTTTCGCCGTTTATAAGGCACTCCGCAGTCATTTTTCCCTCGGTTATGGTTACGAGCAGTTCCACCCAGTAGTATTTTTTTGCACCGAGATAATCCTCAATATAATCCTTGATATGCGCATACGGCGCGGCTTTGAGTTCTTTTACACCCCGTAAGCCGTCAGTCGTGACATAGGAATTTTTCGGGCTGAAATATGTATGCGTTCTTCCGTCAAAGCTGTTTTCCTTTATTGTCACTTCGCCCTCATCATGAGATTTAAAATTATCCGCGATGACCATTCCGAAATTTGTCGCAGCCTTCTCTATCGCTTCAGTTTTCGTTTCTCCCCTGCCTATATATTTCTGGCAGACAAGACTTTCGGCGTTCGGCATAGCGATAAACACGGTCATAACGCTTGAATAACTGATGTTGCCCTTGTTTGTATCAACGCTCAATATCGTTATCTCAAAACCCTCGTCAGTCATCAGCTGTCCGCGGTCTTCTATCCTCACCGAGCCCGGCAGGCATTTCAATATCGCTTCAACGGCTATATCCTTATCCGTTTTTTTCTTGACTATCGGAGTTTTGCCGAATATCTCGTCAGCCGCGCCTATAGTAGTCACCGTTTTGGGCGCGAGCTTTTTATTTCTGTTTTTATTTTTATCAAACATTCCGAAAATGCCCATTTTGATACCCCCCTAAGATAACAAGGCTTATTGTCAGAATCTTACTTTAACGGCGTTAGCGTGCGCGGTCAGACCCTCCTTTTCAGCCATAAGAACGATATCGTCCTTTGCTTCGCAGAGCGCATCGCGGGTATAGTATATAAAACTTGAACGCTTTTCAAAGCTGTTTACCGAAAGAGGAGAGAAAAAGCGTGCCGTGCCGCTTGTGGGAAGCACATGGTTAGGTCCTGCATAATAATCGCCGAGCGGTTCGGGAGCGTATACACCCAAAAAGACCGATCCGACATTATCCAGCTTGCCGATATATTCCATAGGATCTTTAAAAAGCACTTCAAGATGTTCGGGCGCAAGGCGGTTAGCTATGCGGCAGGCGTTATCCTTACACGGGCAGACAATTATCGCGCCGTAATTTTTCAGCGATTCAAGGATAATCTCTTTTCTTGAAAGCTCTGCTGACTGCCTTTCAAGCTCCGCGATAGTTTCATCCGCAAGTTTATCGCTCGTGGTTATCAGTATAGAGGACGCAAGCCTGTCATGCTCTGCCTGCGACATAAGATCGGCTGCGACATATTTCGGGTCGGCAGTCTCATCTGCAATTATAAGTATCTCGCTCGGTCCTGCGACCATATCTATATCCACTGTGCCGTAAAGCAGTTTTTTGGCTGTAGCAACGAAAATATTTCCCGGTCCTACTATCTTATCTACCTTGGGTATCTGCTCCGTACCGTATGCCAGAGCCGCGATAGCCTGTGCGCCGCCTGCTAAAAATACCCTGTCAACTCCGCAGATAGCCGCGGCGGTCAGTATATCCTTATTGGCAGTACCGTCCTTTGACGGGGGCGTTACCATGATTATTTCCTTTACGCCCGCTATCTTTGCGGGTATAGCGTTCATAAGCACGCAGGAAAACAGCGGCGCAGTACCGCCGGGTACATATAATCCGACTCTTTCAAAACCTCTTACGCGCTGACCGAGTATAACTCCGTTTTCCTTTGTATTAACAAAACTCTGCGATTTCTGACGCTTGTGGAAATCGGAAATATTTTCAACTGCGTTGAGCAGCGCATAGGTAAAGGCGGGGTCGGCTTCCGTCAGCGCGGAATTTATCTCATCACGCGGCACTTCATAATATTCGGGAAGTTTTCCGTCAAATTTTTCGGTATATTCCTTTACGGCTTTATCGCCGTCAGCCTTGACCTTTTCAATTATTTCGTTGACTATCGCCGTGACTTTTTTATCCGTCTCGCCGTTTCTTTTTTCCACCTGCGCGAAAAATTCCTTTTCGGCAGTGCCGTCCGCATATATTTTTCTGATAATGTCCATTAAGATCAGATCTCCTTATCCTATATTTTCTCTTACCTTTTGCGTAAATTCATCTATCTGCGCCCGTCTAAGCTTCATGCTGACCATATTTACTATCAGCCTTGCCGAAACGGGACATATCTCTTCAATGACTTCAAGTCCGTTTTCTTTAAGCGTCGTACCCGTTTCAACTATATCGACTATACCGTCGGAGAGATCGAGAAGGGGCGCAAGCTCTACCGAGCCTTCTATTTTTACTATTTCAACGTCCATACCCTTCGACTCAAAGAAATTTCTCGTAATATTCGGATATTTGGTAGCGATCGTTTTTACGCTGTATCCGCCGTAAAAGGCGCTGCCTTTTTTTACCGCAAGTGCAAAACGGCATTTGCCGAAGCCCAGATCGGCTATCTCGAAAAATTTGCCCTGCATTTCCATTATAGTATCTTTTCCGACTACGCCAATATCGCATACGCCGTGTTCGACATAGGTTATTACATCGTTTGCTTTTGCAAGCACGACCTCCATATCCGCGCCGCCAACGGGAAGTATCAGCTTTCTTCCTTTATTTTTCAAAGCCTCGCAGTCATATCCTATCTTTTCAAAAAGCCCGACCGTATCCTTTTCGAGCCTGCCCTTTGTAAGGGCTATCCTCAGCGGTCTTTCTGTCAACTGTTCCGACCTCCGTTTCTTATAACTTTATATGTGATACCGTGCTTCCCACGACCACTATTTTATGTATCCCTTTTACCGAAGCGTATTCCTTTGTTTCATCAAGAGTATTGAAAAGGCTGTTTTCAACGGTCATGCCCTCTCTGACTAACTTTTGCGCATACGCCATAGCTTCTACTACATAACCCTTTTCGCCGAACACCATACAATCAGGCGTTTTGGCGTTCGGAACAAGTCCGTTTTTTCTGAGATAATTGGCTACCGCGTCGCAGTTTACTCCGAAGCCTACCGCCGGGCAGGGATCGCCGAATTCACCGAGCAGACCGTCATATCGTCCGCCTTTCAGCACCGATTGACCCACTCCCGAAAGGTAGCCTTTAAAGACTACTCCGGTATAATAGTCTGTATGGCTGACTATTCCGAGATCTACCGAGATCTTCTTTTCATAACCGAGCGCGGCAAGACGGTTGTAGACCGTTTTAAGATCGGCAAGTATCGCCGTTATGTTATCGTCGGTAAAAAGCGCGGCGGCTTTTTCAAAGACCTCCGCTCCGCCGAACAGTCCCGGAAGCTGCTTCAAAGCGCGGGTTATCTGATCGTCGCCGATAGAATCGAGAAGGTCATTGAGCGCAGGATAGTTTTTCTGCGAAATGAGCAGCCTTATCTCCTCTCTTATATCATCATCAACATCAAGTTTTGATACCAGTTCTTTAAAATAGCCGATATGACCCACTTCAAGGCTGAAATTATTGCTGTCAAATTCCGCAAGCGCTTCTACGGCTGTGCAAAGAGCTTCATAATCGGCGCGTTTTAAATTTACCCCGCCGATAAGCTCTATACCCGCCTGCACCGTTTCGTCCGAACGGCCTTTTAGCAGCGCGTTGTTTACATAAACCGCCTGACGGTAATAAAGTCTGAGCGGAAGTTTAGCGTCTTTAAGACGGGTGGAAACGAGCCGCGCTATCGGTATCGTCGAATCGGGACGAAGGGCTATCAACCGTCCCTTCGAGTCGGTCAGCTTGTACATATCCTCCTGTCTGAAATTGCGCGAACTTCCGATAAACATATCATAAAACTCTATTCCCGGAGTAACTACCTCGCTGTATCCGAATTTTGTAAAAAGCGAAGCAAGACGATCCTCGACCGTTCTTCTCGCAAGGCATTCCTCAAACAGCAGATCTCTCGTTCCCTCGGGTGTTATCAGATCTTTTCTTTTCATTAACAGATCTCCTTTACTTTATCGTGCTAAAGTAGTAGCATAGTATCAAATTACTTTAATATGATATCATAATTTCCCATGCTTGTCAAGCAAAATAGTTTCGGCTTTGTTTATCATGAGTAAATTTTATGTGAATTAAAGTTCAAAAAGCGTCATCTGATTGCTGTCGGGCAGGTCGCCGAACGCGCCGTTTTTCTTCAGTGCTTCTATGACCGATTTGCCTACGCCGCTTTGCTGCTGAAATTCCTCTATGGAAATAAAATCTCCGCCCTGAGCCTTTTCATAAAGCGTTTCCGCAGCGTTTTCTCCTACACCGTTTATGGCGCAAAACGGCAGTCTTAGCTTCTTTTCTTCCTCTATGCGGTATACCTTTGAATGTGACTTATAAATATCCACGGGCAGAAATTCAAATCCGCGCAGCAGCATTTCATGCACCAGCATAAGCGTATCTATAACGCCGTCCGTCTTTGCCGAACGTTCGTCCTTTGGCAGCGCTTTAAGATCGAGTATGCGGCTTTTTACCTTGTGTACTCCGCCGAGTGCTGTTTCAGCCTCCAGATCTTCTCCGCGCACGGTAAATATCGAAGCATAGAAAGCTATCGGCATATGCACCTTGAACCATGCAAGCTTTATTGCGGACGTTACATACGCCGCCGCGTGCGCCTTCGGGAACATATATTTTATTTTAAGACAGCTGTCGATATACCACTGAGGAACGTTATGCTCCAGCATCTGGCGCTTCATATCGTCGGTAAGCAGTTTCGGAGCGTTTCCCTTACGGGTTATCTCCATTATTTTAAAGGACAGCTTGGGATCGAGTCCGTGATAGATCAGATAGGTCATAATGCTGTCGCGCGTTCCTATGACCTCGGATATTGTACAGGTGCCGTTTTTGATAAGCTCCTGCGCGTTGCCCAGCCATACATCGGTTCCGTGAGAAAGTCCCGATATCTGCAAAAGATCGCTGAAATTTTTCGGCTTGGCTTCAAGAAGCATCTGGCAGACAAAACTCGTACCCATTTCGGGGATACCGAGCGTACCCGTTTCCCACATCAGATCGTCGGCGGTCACGCCGAGCGCTTCGGGAGATGTTACGAGCGAATAGACATCAGGGTCAGACATAGGTACTTCGGTTATGTCCTTTCCCGAAAATTCTTCAAGATATTTATATATTGTCGGAACATCATGTCCCAACTCGTCAAGCTTCAGTATCGTATCATGCAGCGAATGGAAGTCAAAATGCGTGGTTATTATATCCGCGCCGTCCTTTTCGGCAGGATGCTGAACGGGCGTAAAATCATATACCTCATAATCGCTCGGTATTACTACCATTCCTCCGGGGTGCTGACCCGTTGTCCTTTTTACATCACAGCAGCCTGACGCAAGACGCTGCATCTCCGCGGGATTTACCGTCCTTCCGCGCTTTTCAAGATAATCCTTGACATAAGCGAACGCCGTTTTTTCCTGCACGCCGCTTATCGTTCCCGCTTTAAAAACATGATCCTTACCGAAAAGTTCTTCGGTATATTTATGCGACTGCGTTTGAAAATCGCCCGAAAAATTAAGATCTATATCAGGCGCTTTATCGCCGTCAAAGCCGAGGAACGTTTCAAACGGTATATCGTGACCGTCACGGTGCATATCCGCCGAGCAGCGCGGACAATTTTTAGGCGGAAGATCAAATCCCGAACCGACCGAACCGTCGGTTATAAATTCGCTGTAGCTGCATTTTGGGCAGACATAGTGCGGAACAAGCGGATTTACCTCGGATATTCCCGACATTGACGCAACGAAAGATGAGCCGACCGATCCCCGCGAGCCTACCTGATAACCGTGTTTTACCGAATTATGAACAAGTTTCTGCGCTATCATATACAAAACGGCAAAGCCGTGCTTTATTATCGCGGCAAGTTCTCTGTCAAGGCGGTCGTATACCGGCTTGGGAATGTGACCGCTGAAATATTCGGCGATATGTACGTCGTCGCCTTCGGGAAGTTCTATCTCGTCAGGGTCGCAGTCGCCGTATATCTCGCAGCATTTTTTCCAGCAAAGCTCCTGTAGCTCTCTTACCGCCCCGTCAATAAACGGAGTGTATGTGCCGTCGGGAAAAGGCTTTAATCCGTCCTCGATAAGGTCGGCTACGGCATTAGTATTTGTTACCACCGTTTCATACGCTTTTTTCTCGCCGAGATAGGAAAGCTCTTCGAGCATTTCATCGGTGGTCTTGAAATAAAGCGGGGGCTGTCTGTCAACATCGGTATAATGGTTTGAATCCTGGAGTATAGCCCTGAATTTTGAATCGCTCGGATCGGTAAAGTGAACGTCACCCGTTGCACAGACGGGTATGCCGAGTTCATCACCGAGCGAAACGATAAACCTGTTTATATCCCTTATATCCTCCTGCGTGCTTATGCGCGCATAGGGTTCGCTTTCTGACAGCAGCATAAACATATTATTGCCGTCAGGCTGTATCTCAAGATAATCGTAAAAAGAGGCTATCTGCTTTATTTTTTCGCGCGTTTCTATTTCAAACAGCCTGATGTTTTCGACTTCGTCGCCGAAAAAATCCACGCGGCACG
>CANPYF010000026.1 GCA_947587925.1 uncultured Ruminococcus sp. | reverse complement strand
TGGGGGCTTCTTCGGGGCGGGCTGTGGTCGGCAGCTTTGACGAGGGGAAGATCAGGCTGACCGAGATACACCGCTTTTCAAACGACCCCGTGATCGTTAGGGGTACGATGTATTGGGACGTTCTGCGGCTGCTTTATGAGATAAAGCAAAGCCTTGTTAAGGCTAAGCCTTATAATGTTACGAGCGTTGCCGTGGATACCTGGGGCGTTGACTTCGGGCTGCTCGATAAGGACGGCAGACTGCTCGAAAACCCCGTACATTACCGCGACAGCCGCACTGTCGGTATGCTTGACAGCGCATTTGAACTTATCGGCAGGGACGAGCTTTATCAGGCAACGGGTAACCAGTTTATGGAGATAAATACGGCTTTTCAGCTGCTCAGTATCGCTAAACAGCGCCCCGATCTGCTCGAACGCGCGGATAAGCTGCTGCTTATGCCCGACCTTTTTGCATACTTTCTTTGCGGTGCAAAAAATGCGGAACTTTCGGCGGCTTCGACTACACAGCTTTTTGACCCCGTTAAAAAAGTCTGGGCGGACGGCGTACTTGAAAAACTCGGTATCAGGCGCAGCCTTATGCCCGACATAATCCCGAGCGGCAGCGTCGTCGGAAAAATATCGGAGGATATCTGCGAAGAACTGGATATCGAGCCGATAGACGTTATCGCCGTCTGCGGCCATGATACACAGTGCGCACTTGCCGCCGCGCCCGCCAAGGAACGCGATTTTCTCTTTCTTTCAAGCGGCACATGGAGCCTGCTCGGCACGGAACTGGATAAACCGCTGATAAATCAAAGCGCTTTCGCGCTCAACGTGACCAACGAACTCGGCTGTGCGGACAGGACATCTTTTTTGAAAAATATGATAGGACTGTGGCTGATACAGGAATCCCGCCGCCGAATGGCGCGTGAGGGCAGAGAGTACAGCTTTGCACAGCTTGAAGAAATGGCAAGAGCCGCACAGCCGTTCAAATGCTTCATAGACCCCGACGCTCCCGAATTTACGCCCGCGGGCAATATCCCGCGCAGGATAAAGGAATACTGTCAGCGCACGGGGCAAAGCGTACCGCTTACCGACGGCGAGGTAATGCGCTGCATTTACGAAAGCCTTGCGCTCAAATACCGAATGGCAAAGCAGCAGCTTGAAGAATGTACCGGCAAGCGGTTTCCCGCTATCTACGTTGTCGGCGGGGGTACGAAGGATAAATTTTTATCTCAGCTTACCGCCTGTGCCTGCGGCTGTGAGGTGTCAAGCGGCCCTGTTGAAGCCACGGCTTTGGGAAATGTTGCCATACAGCTTATGGCGCAGGGGGATATAGCTTCTCTTGAACTTGCACGCGCCGCTGTACGCGCCTCCGAGAAGATAGACAGATTTGAACCGTCCGATACTCGGCTTTGGGACGAGGCTTATCGGAGATTTACGGATATAATAGGATAATATTTGATATTATCCAAAAAATAAAACCAAGAAAGAAGATGTGTTCATGTTAAAAAACATTCCCGCGATACTTTCGCCCGAACTGCTCAAGACCCTTTGCGAAATGGGTCACAGTGACAGGATAGTTATTGCCGACGGCAATTTTCCCGCCGAGAGCATGGGCAAAAACGCCAAAGTGATACGCTGTGACGGTCACGGAGTACCCGAACTGCTTGACGCGATACTCACCCTTTTCCCGCTCGACACCTATGTGTCCAAGCCTGTCAGCCTCATGCAGGTAATGCCGGGCGATAACGCGAAAACGCCTATCTGGGAGGAGTACAAAGCGATAATTGCAAAGCATGACGAGCGCGGCGCGGACGCCGTAGGGCAGATAGAGCGTTTTGAGTTCTACGAGCAGGCGAAGACCGCTTACGCCATAATAGCGACGGGCGAAAAAGCCGTGTATGCTAACGTTATGCTGCAAAAAGGCGTTGTCTGAACGGGATATATAATGTCACGCGCGGAAGAGATATTTATTCAATAACGTCCTGCGCGGAAGATTAACCTATTTAATAACGTCAGGCGGGGAAAATTAGAATCATGTTTCCTCCCCCGCCGCAGGCGGGGGAGGAACGAAAGAATTATCAGACCCGCTTTACGGCGACGGGGAGAAACAAAAACCCAAATTGCGCCAAAAATAATTTTAATAAAAAATCAAAACGGAAAGGAAGAGTATCTATGTACGAAGATATAAAGGAAAAAATGGTAGAGGTCTGCCATAAGATGTGGCAGAAAGGCTGGGTCGCGGCCAATGACGGCAACGTTACCGTAAAGGTCGCGCCGGGCAGATACCTTGCAACGCAGACAGGCGTTTCAAAGGCGGAGATAACCGCCGAGAAAATAGGTCTGATAGACGACGATTTTAATATCATCGAAGCCGCCGAAGGGTTCAGACCCTCCTCGGAGGTAAAAATGCATCTTAAATGCTATCACGACCGCCCCGACGTAGGCGCGGTGGTACACGCTCACCCGCCTGTTGCAACAGGCTTTGCCTGCGCTCATCAGTCCATTGACGATTACTGCATGATAGAAACGGTCATAGCGGTCGGTTCTGTGCCGCTTACCCCTTACGGTACGCCCTCTACATACGAAGTACCCGAAGCTATCGAGCCGTACCTGCCATATCATGACGTAATGCTGCTTGAAAATCACGGCGCACTTACTGTCGGTGCGGATCTTACCACCGCATATTACAGAATGGAGACGCTCGAACTTCAGGCGCAGATCTCGCTCGTTGCAAGACTGCTCGGCGGCGCAAAGGATATTTCGCGCGAAAATATCGACAGGCTTATCGGAATGAGACCCAATTACGGAGTAACGGGCAAGCACCCGGGATATAAAAAATACCCTTCAAAGGACTGAATAAATATGGATACAAATGACAAATTGCCTACCAGAGAGGAATATTTTCACGAGCCGACCGAGAAAGAAATTTTTACCCAAAAAATGGAGAAGTTCAACGCCATGCTTGACGAATGTCACCGCATTGTATTTTTCGGCGGCGCGGGCGTTTCCACCGAAAGCGGCATACCCGACTTCCGCTCCTCGGCGGGAATATACAATAAAAAGCAATTCGGCATAAATATACCGCCCGAGAGGATACTCAGCAGAAGCTTTTTTGATATGCACCCCGTTGACTTTTACGATTTTTACCGCAAATTCATGGTATACCCCGACGCCAAGCCGAACATTACCCACCAAAGGCTGGCACAGCTTGAAAAGTCGGGCAAGTACGTCACCGTTGTCACGCAGAACATAGACGGTCTCCATCAAGCGGCGGGCAGCAAAAGGGTGATAGAGCTGCACGGCTCGATATACCGCAACAGGTGTACCCGCTGCGGAATGGACGGCTACAGCCTTGATTACATCATGAATCAAGATGTTGTACCCGTCTGCAATATGTGCGGCGGGGTCATAAAGCCCGACGTCGTGCTTTATGAAGAATCGCTTGACAGCGAGTCGGTCGAAGCGGCGCTCAAAGCGATAAGCAAAGCGGATATGCTCATTGTCGCGGGCACTTCCCTTTCCGTATACCCCGCGGCGGGATTCATACGCTATTTCAAGGGAAAGTATTCGGTCGTGATAAACCTCACAGAGATACCCTTCTTTTCGGGCGCAGACCTTGCCTTTGCCAATAAGATCGGAGATGTTTTTGACAAGGTGATAATTAAGAAGAAGAAAAGGAGTCCCCAAAGTTAGAACGCTGCACTAATAGAAGTAAGAACGCTTCGCTTTTAAGAGGTCAGAGGTCTGCGCTTTGCTCAGACGGGAGCGCCTACGGCGCGTTATGGTCTAAGCAAAGCTCGAACAATCCAAACAACAAAACAGTTAACCGTTAACTAATTGTACGAAATGCATAAAAATCGCCCTGTTATTTTTACTGTGCGAACCGATAAAAACTATTGACAAGCACAACATATAGTGATATAATATATATTGCACCACAATAAAAGGTCATGCAAGCAAACAGGGAGGTTTTTAAAAATGGTAAATGTAACAGTAAAAAACGGCAAGCTTTCGGGCGCTGAAATAAATGCTTATATCGCAAAGGGCAAAGAGCTCTACCCCGAAAAGGTGATAGAGGCAATGGACATCACCGTAGACGGCGATTACGTTGACGTTGACTATCGTTTTTCGGACGTACCTTTCCAGAGGATAAGAAGGATAACGGGATACCTTGTAGGAACGCTCGACCGATTCAACAATGCCAAGCGCAGCGAGGTCGAAGACAGAGTTAAGCATTCGCTTTCCTAAAAATAAGGTGGTCGCTGGCGCGACGATTTAAATACCACCCCAAACCCCTCCTTTCAGGAGGGGCTTCTCCTATCCCCCCGTCCCCCCTTCCCTCAAGGGAAGGGGGGCGAGTGCGTCCTCTACATACATAGCAATAAACGGCAATAAGCGGCTAAGATCCACTCTTAGCCGCATTTTTATTTTGCCTATTAGTTTATTTGTTGGTTAATTCCACCATCTTATCCACAAGTTCCGGGAATTTCCATTCGGGTATCAGCGAACGGTCCATTAAACCGAAGTTCTCGCCGTTTCCGACTGTGGCGTTGTTGTCCCACCATATCATCGGTACGCCGTATTCTACGCCTTTGCCGACATAGTATTCCAGCGCAGCAAGTCGGTCGTCAAGGTTGTCCTTGTTTACCGAGCCGAATTCGCCGATTATTACGGGTATGTTCTTTGACAAGAACAATTCGTCAAGATTGTTGAAAAGATTGTCTATCTCGGATGTGTTGTTCGGATCCCATTTGTCCGTACCCTGTGTGTCAAGACAGAGCGAATAGGGCAGGTATCCGTGAACGGATACTATTACCTTGTCGTCATTTTCGGGCAGCCATACCGCTTCAAGACAGTTCCTGTTTGACGAAGCCGCATAGCCTGTGAGCATAAGATGACGCTTTTCGTTATTTCCGCCGCTTGCGCGTACCGTTTCGTAAAACGCCTGCGCGTATTCGGCAACTATCGCACGGCTGGTATCATCACCGCCCGTCCATTCCATCGGCGTATTGCGGCAGCGCGGCTCGTTTAAGCCCTCAAAGATAAGATGCTCGTCATAATTCTTAAATTCCTCGGCTATCTGCGACCAGAGCTTTTTGATATGCTCTATATCCTGCTCCTTCTGCTCTTCCTTCGGGAAATACCATTCCTCGTGGTGGGTGTCGAGTATTACAAACAAGCCGTTGTTTATGCCGTAATCGACTATCTCATGAACACGCGCCATCCACGCTTCGTCAATGTTGAAATCCTCGTCAACGTGATCGCCCCACGAAACGGGCAGACGCAGTACGTTAAAGCCCGTGTCACTTAACAGCTTCATCATAGCTTCGGTGGTCTTATCCGGCTGCCATGAGGTCTCCGCTTCTACTCCGCTGCTTCCCGTAGCGTCCATAGTATTGCCCAGATTCCAGCCTATCTTCATTTCCTTTACCAGCTCGGCGGAGGAAATATCGCGTATCTCCATGACCTGATCGCTCTGTCCGCTTTGTCCGCCGCTTTCACTTGCCGCCGACTCGGCAGTGCTGCTGCTTGTGTTATCCTTGCTGCCCGAACAGGAAACGGCACAGGTCAGCGCAAGCGCAGCCGCCATTACGGCGGATATTATCCTTTTTGCTTTCATTGTCAGCCAACTCCTTTTTTATGTAAAAAAACTTTTACTAAAAAAATATGCTTAAAAAATTTTTGTCAATATATGATCCTCACATTGCCCTCAAGCACCGCATTTATATAATCCTCCGCCGAAAGTATCTCACTATCCGTTGTAATGCCGCTGAAACTGCCGCCTATGTCGTGACAGTCCGTACCCGCCGTAACGGGCAGGGAGAACTGCTCGGCGTACCATTTTGCGCGGTCGTTATACACCGCCATTGAATTGCGCGCGTTAAAGATCTCCACCGCGTCGGTATGGTCGGGAATAAATTTCAGTTCGGAAATATAAGCCTCCTGCCTGAACGGGTGCGCATGGACTATCATACCGCCCGCAAGGTGTACTCTTTTGCAGAATTTCTGCACGGGTATCTGCGCTATATCGGGATTGGCTTTAAGCCAAGCTTTATCAATGCCGTAAACGAGCAGATCCGTACCGTGCCAGCCGTATTCAATGCCGAAAAGCACGTTCAGACCTATCTGCTCTCCGCGCTTTTTGGCGTTCTCGTAACCCTTGCAGTAGGCGTCCACCCACTGTTCCCAAGGAAGTGAGCGGTCGGCGGCGGTGTTGCCGTTTATAAAATGGTCGGTGACGAATATCGTTGAATACCCCATTGCCTTATACTGCTCCGCCTGCTGTGCGCCCGATGCCGACGCGCAGGCAGAGCCTTCGGACGTGTGCAGATGAGTTTCGGTCTTAAACATCGGCGTTTATCCCTCTTTTGATGACCTCAAGGCACATTCTTCCGTTGTGGTAGGGGCATTTCCAAGGTCCTGTCATTTCCTTTTTCTCGTCGGGTATACCCTCAAAGGAGACTTCCGAGAACCACTCGCCGCCCTCGCGCTTATCTATAACGATATTTTTTATGCCGTCCCATACGGTAAGCGCGGCGGTCTTGAATTTTTCATCATTGCTGTGAGCGTAAGCGTTCAGAAAGCCGACGACGGCTTCCGCCTGTACCCACCATATCCTCGTGCGGTTTATCTCGTCCTTGTCGCGCTCATTGTTCAGCGAACCGTTTTCCAGCGCGATATTGTAAATATTTTCGGCAATCCGCAGATCGAGCGAATTGAACTTTTTGATAAGTTCATCATCACCGAGCGTTTCAACGGCGCGGTCGATAAGCCAGCTTGCTTCAATGTCATGACCGTAGGAATGTATATCCCCGATAACGTCAAATTTTTCGTCAAAAAATACTTTAAGCGCATTATTGTCATAGTCAAATATCTTGTTTTCAACTATGTCAAGCTGATATTTCAGCCGCTGCGCGACCCTTTCGGAATGACTTGCGCGGTAAAGTTCGGTGTAGGCTTCTATCAGGTGCAGCACGCTGTTCATGGTCTTTTCGGCTTTGAGCCCGTTTTCCGACAGCGCTTCGTTATCCGCAGGCTGCCAGTCGCGGGTAAAGGCTTCGCGGCAGCCGTATTCGTCAGGGGTCTTGGTCTCTATATCATCAAAAAGCTTAGCAGCGAGCGTTAGCGCTTCGCTATCCTTGCAGGCGTTGTAATATGCGCTGAGCGCATACACGGCAAAGGCGATATTATATGTATGCTTCATATCATCCGCAGGCTTGCCGTCATAGGTGGTCATCCAGTAAACGCCGCCGAGCTCATAGTCTATACAGCTGTCCTTGACATATTTATAAGCGTGCCGCGCGAGGTCGAGATATTTTTCGCCGCCCAGCACCTCATAACAGCTTGAAAAGAACCAAAGTATCCTTGAATGAAGTATAACGCCCTTGTCGGCTTTTTTGTCGACATTCAGGTCAAAACCCTTATAGCCGTAAAAACCGCCGTATTCGTTATCCTTTAACGCCTGCCAGTAGGGGACGATATGTTCTGTCAGTTCCCTTTTTACGTCCTCGATAAAATTCATGGTCAATTTTCATCTCCCTGTATTTTTCTTGCTTCGATATAATATCTCTTGTCGCGTGCCGTACCCATTGAAAAGGTCTTTCTCGGCAATGCTCCGTCGGATATTACAGTCGGGAAAAGCTCCTGCTTGGGCATATCCGGCAGGATAAAGCCTATGCTGTTTGGGCGCATACTCAGCCGTTTTACTACGTCCTCGCCGTGGATATAATCTATGCCCGCTCCCGCGGTCTGCGTTAGGTATTCGTCAAGAAAATGCTGCAAACTGCCTACCGCAAGGCGGCTCGTCGGCTTGGTTATTTTATAATATTCGGTCTTGCCGTTAATTACCGCTCCAAAACCGTTATCGCAAAGACTGTCGGTCTTTTCAAGCCCCAGGGTATCCTGTGCCTTGTTCATCAGGCTATCGGGGTCAACGTTCGTGACAATGCGGTGTATCGCTTCAAATTCAAGTGCGGGCGAGTGAAGATCGACTATCTCCGCAAGCGCGTATCTGGCAGGGTGGTTCTTAGCCGCCTGCTCGCCTATCTGCGCCTTTAAACGCTCATAAAAGCTTTTTGCCGTGGCAAGCGAATGGTTGCCGTCACCCATTGCAAAAACGAGCGGTTCAACACTGCCGTCAAGACCGTAACGCTTGTTAAATTCCGCCTTATCCGACAGCTTTTCGATCTCCGCAAATATCCTTTGCTGTTCGTCCTTGGGGACAAGCCAACCTGCTACACTTCCGCCGCCCAGCATCAGTTCAAAGCTGTAAAGCAGCTTCATATCGTCCTTTTTTGCGGCAAGCGGACCTATGACGTTATCGGCGGCATCATCAATAAGTATCATAATATGCGGCAGTTCGATAGGCGCGTTCTCGCGTATCTTTACCCTTGGCGGTATGCGCTGTTCAACGGTAGCCTCCGTTGCGCGAATTTTTGACGCAGAACCTTTGGAATAATCATATTCCTCCAGGTCGACCGCACCGACTATGCCCGCGCGTATCCTGCCGTCCGTCTGCGTTCTTTCAACATAGATGAGCGCGTCCTTATATTCCTCAAAAACACCGCTGTCAAGATAGCCGTACATATTCGCGTGTATCTTTTCTATGCGGCGGTCAACGTCAGGGTCTTCGAGATAGACCTCGGGCAGTATCAGGTCAAGGGTCGTCACGGCGTCCCTGGCGAAGTCTGCCGCCTTTTCCCAGTATTCTCTTTCTCCCGTAAACTGGTCGCAGGCGATACACGCCCACCTTTGCATATCAGTATCTCTTGGCAGCAGTATATCCGCAGGACCGAAAGCCGACATATTCATAGCACACCCCTTTTTTAGAAGTTAGAAGTAAGAAGTAAGAAGTTAGATTTGATCAATCCGCGTCTGCCGCGCTCGGTGCGCCGCAGCATTTTTTATACTTCTTTCCGCTGCCGCAGGGGCAGGGGTCGTTAGGACCTATCTTTTTGGTATTCCTTGCCGTAAAGCCGCGGTTTGCCGCGCCCGCTTTGAATACCTGTTCGCGCTTGGGCGGCGACTGCCTTCTAACCTGAACGGTGAACAACATTCTTACCGTGTCCTCGCGTATGGAATCGACCATGGCGTCAAACATCTCAAAGCCCTCCATACGGTACTCGACAACGGGGTTTCTCTGACCGAATGAACGCAGACCGATACCGCGTTTTAGCTGTTCCATATCGTCTATATGCGCCATCCACTTCTGGTCAACGACCTTGAGCAGAACAACGCGCTCTATCTCGCGGATAAGTTCCGTGCCAAGTTCTTCCTCGCGCTTTGCGTATATCTTGGAAGCGCGTTCCTTTAACTGATCGGAAATATCCTGCTTGGAGGTGCGCTCCAGCTCCTCGGGCGTAAAATTGAAATCGCTGTCAACGGTTATTATGCCCATAAGATGCTCTTTAAGACCCTGCAAATTCCAGTCGTCATGTATCTCGTCATCGAGCAGATACATATTAACGCTGTCGTCGATATACTGCATTATCATATTGACTATGCTGTCATGTATATCCTCGCCGTTGAGCACCTGCTGGCGCTGACCGTAGATTATTTCACGCTGGGTGTTCATAACATCGTCATAATTGAGGACGTTCTTTCTTATGTTGAAGTTCCTGCCCTCTAATTTTTTCTGTGACGATTCGATTATCTTGGTGAGCATACCCGATTCTATCGGCATATTTTCATCGACTTTAAGGGTATCCATCATTGTGGTGACCTTATCGCCGCCGAAAAGTCTCATAAGGTCGTCTTCGAGCGAAAGGAAGAAACGGCTCTCGCCGGGGTCGCCCTGACGTCCCGCACGTCCGCGCAGCTGATTGTCTATACGCCTTGATTCGTGACGCTCCGTACCTATTATATAAAGTCCGCCCGCGGCGCATACCTCTTTTGCCTTATCCTTTACCTCGGCGTCATACTTGCTGCGGAACTCTCTGTATTTTGCCCTTGCTTCAAGTATCTGCTCGTTATCCGTTTCGGAAAAGCCTGTCGCTTCGGTTATTATTTCCTCGGGGTATTCAAGTTTTCTCAGATCTTCTGTAGCAAGAAATTCCGAGTTTCCTCCGAGCAGTATATCCGTACCGCGTCCTGCCATGTTGGTAGCTATGGTAACAGCGCCGAGTTTGCCTGCCTGTGCTACTATCTTAGCTTCCTTTTCATGATATTTTGCGTTGAGCACCTGATGCTTTATACCCTTATTTTTAAGCAAACGCGAGAGATACTCCGACTTTTCGACCGACACTGTGCCGACAAGTACGGGCTGACCCTTTTTGTTACATTCGATTATCTGGTCGATAACGGCGTTATACTTGCCCTTTTCGGTCTTGAAGATAACGTCCGCGTGGTCTTCTCTGACAACGGGCTTATTGGTAGGTATCTCGATAACGTCAAGTTTGTATATCTCTCTGAACTCGTCCTCCTCGGTGATAGCCGTACCCGTCATGCCCGACAGCTTTGAATAAAGGCGGAAATAGTTCTGGAAGGTTATCGTCGCAACGGTCTTTGATTCTCTTGCGACCTTTACGCCTTCCTTAGCTTCGATAGCCTGATGCAGACCGTCATTAAAGCGTCTGCCTATCATGATACGTCCGGTAAATTCGTCAACGATAAGCACCTCGCCGTCCTTGACAACATAATCCGTATCGCGGCGCATAGTTCCGTTAGCCTTTATCGCCTGATTGATATGGTGGAGCAGGGTAAGGTTGTCCGCGTCCATAAGGTTTATTACGTTGAACGCCTTTTCAGCCTTCTTTACACCGCGTTTGGTAAGCGTCGCGGTGCGCGCTTTTTCATCTATGATATAATCGCCGTCAAGCAGGTCGTTATCCGCCTTATCGTCCATTTCGACAACGGTTATAGGTTTAAGCGTTTTAGCGAAGCGGTCGGCAAGCTGATAAAGCTCGGTCGATTCCTCGCCCGGACCGGAGATAATAAGCGGGGTACGCGCTTCATCTATCAGGATAGAGTCCACCTCATCAACGATAGCGAAAGCGTGTTCGCGCTGTACCTTATCCTTTTTATAGATTACCATATTATCGCGGAGATAGTCAAAACCAAATTCGTTATTTGTACCGTATGTTATATCGGCGTTATACGCCGCGCGTTTTTCGTCCTTATCCATACCCTGAACGACACAGCCTATTGAAAGACCGAGGAAGCGATATACCTTACCCATTTCCTCCGACTGGAATTTTGCAAGATAGTCGTTTACGGTAACTACATGAACGCCCTTACCCGTAAGAGCATTAGCGTAAGCGGCAAGGCAGGCAACGAGAGTTTTGCCCTCACCTGTTTTCATCTCGGCTATTCTGCCCTGATGAAGAACTATCGCGCCTATTATCTGCACAGGGAACGGCTTTTTCTCCAGCACTCTCCAGGCAGCCTCGCGGCAAACTGCGAGAGCATCAGGCAGCACATCATCAAGGGTACTAAGCCCGTCCGAAAGCTTATCCTTCATTACCTGCGTCTGAGAGCGCAGTTCGCTGTCGCTCATTTTAGAATACTTTTCTTCAAGTTCCAGCACCTTGTTTTTAATAGGTTCTATCCTTTTAAGCTCCTTTTTGGAATAATTTCCAAACAGTGCATTCATCAATCCCATTTTTTATTTTCACCTCTATAAATTTTTAGAAAAATTTGGCATATCATTATGAATGTATAAAAACACATAATATATTATACCAGAAACAAACGGTTTTGTCAAGGGTTTTTGGAGCGTTTTAACGCTCCAAAAACTCAAATTTGCCTACGGCAAATTTCCGCATACATAATCGTATGTAAACGCTCCAAAAACCACACACAAAACCGTATGTAAAGTGCGACAAAAACGGGATCTGCCGTAGGCGAATTTGCAAAAAAAGCGGATCTACGAAAGATCCGCCTTTAATTCTGTATTAAATAAAGATCATGCGTTAAGACGCGCTTCCAGCGCGTTGAGCTGTTCGGTGATCTGAGCAGGCAGCTTGTCGCCGAACTGCTTGTAGAACTCTCTCAGTTCCTCTACTTCCGCTTTCCACAGATCCTTGTCAACGTCAAGCAGTTTTTCAACTGTCGCGTCATCAATGTCAAGACCCTCTAAGTTGAGGTCCTCGGGCTTGGGCAGGTAGCCTATAGCCGTTTCCTGCGCGTCTACCTCGCCTTCACATCTTCTGATTATCCAGTCGAGAACTCTCATGTTGTCGCCGAATCCCGGCCAGATGAAGTTGCCCTCGTCGTCCTTCTTGAACCAGTTTACATTGAATATCTTGGGCGCTTTGTCGCCGAGTTTTTTGCCCATTTCTATCCAGTGAGCCCAGTAGTCGCCCATATGATAGCCGCAGAACGGCTTCATAGCCATAGGATCGTGACGGAGCACGCCTACCGCGCCTGTAGCCGCGGCTGTAGTTTCGCTCGATACCGCCGAGCCGATAAATGTTCCGTGATCCCAGTCAAAGGACTGATAAACCAGCGGAGTGGTCTTTGCTCTTCTTCCGCCGAATATCATTGCCGAGATAGGCACGCCGTTGGGGTTGTTAAATTCGGGGGAGATGCAGGGGCAGTTCTCCGCAGGCGCGGTAAAGCGGCTGTTGGGGTGAGCAAGCTTGTTGCCTGCGGCGGTATATTCGGGTCCGTTTACCTTTTCGCCCTTCCATTCGGTCGCGTCAACGGGGGGATTCTTGTCAAGTCCTTCCCACCAAGGCGTCATGGTCTCATTATTTATCGCAACGTTGGTGAAGATAGTGTTCTTCTTGGTCGAAGCGAGCGCGTTGAAGTTGGACTTTTCGTTAGTTCCCGGAGCAACGCCGAAGAAGCCGTTTTCGGGGTTGATAGCATAAAGTCTGCCGTCCTCGCCCTGTTTCATCCAAGCGATATCATCACCGACCGTCCATACCTTGTAGCCCTTGTCGGTGTATACCTTAGGCGGTATGAGCATAGCAAGGTTAGTCTTTCCGCAGGCGGAGGGGAAAGCGGCTGTGATGTATTTTACATCACCGTCAGGCTTCTGTACACCGAGGATAAGCATATGCTCTGCCATCCAGCCCTCGTTTTTGCCCTGGAATGAAGCTATCCTAAGCGCGAAGCACTTTTTGCCGAGCAGAACGTTTCCGCCGTAAGCGGAGTTGATAGAGCAGATGGTATTCTTTTCGGGGAATTGAACGATATATCTCTTTTCGGGGTCAACGTCAGCCTTTGAATGGAGACCGCGTACAAAGTCGTCCGACTCGTCGCCTAAGTTCTCAAAAGCCTTTGCGCCCATTCTTGTCATGATGTCCATGTTAAGTACAACATAGATAGAATCGGTAAGCTCAACGCCGACCTTTGCAAGGGGCGAGCCTATCGGTCCCATTGAATAGGGGATAACATACATAGTCCTGCCCTTCATAACACCGTCATACATCGGCTCGAGCATTGCCCACATCTTGTCGGGATCCATCCAGTTGTTGGTAGGACCTGCGTCCTCTTCCTTCTGTGTACAGATAAACGTTCTGTCCTCAACACGCGCAACATCATTCGGCTTTGTTCTGTGATAAAGACAGCCGGGATATTCGTCCTGATTCATCTTTATCATTTCGCCCGTCGCGAGAGCCTCATCTCTTAACTGCTGAAGCTGTTCATCGCTTCCGTCGATCCATACTACCTTATCAGGTTTAGTAAGCGCTATCATTTCGTCTACCCAAGCGTTGACGTTGGGATTCTTGGTAAGACTTGCCATAAATTTTGCTCCTCTCATGTGAATAAATTTATGAATACCACGCAGGATATTCCATACAATAAATATTATACCTCATACGGCGCGTTTTGTCAAGCAGAAAAATAATGCCGACATGAGGGCTTTATTTATTTGTTTCCCTCCCCCGCCGCAGGCGGGAGAGGGAAACAAGATATTATTCAGCGTCTAAACTTTTTCAGACCGTCATTTCCGTTGGTTCTGAAGCGGGGTTCAGCTCTGCGGTACAATGCGGGCAGCGGGTGGCGTCTATATGTATCTCGCTCTTGCAGAAGGGGCATACCTTTGTAGTGGGAGCGGCAGCCGCTTCTTCATGCTTGCCGAGGGAGGCAGCCTTTGCGACCGCGCCGTTTACGGCTTTTAACATTAAGAAAAGTATCAGCGCGATAACGAGGAAATTTATCACCGCCGACAGGAACGCGCCGTAGTTGAAATCCACGCCGTTTATGGTGAACTTTCCGCCGACCACCTGCATTATACCCGTTTCGGGGTCTTTCTTCGCGCCGCCCGTGATAACTCCGATAAGCGGATTGATGAAGTTATCGGTCAGAGAAGTAACAATGTTGCCGAACGCAGCACCGATGATAACACCGACTGCCATATCCATGACGTTTCCCTTCAGCGCAAACGCCTTGAACTCGTTCATAAATTTTTTGATAAAGCCTGTTTTTTCAGCCATTTTTTATGCACTCCCTTTTAAAAATTTCATTTTTAAAACAAAATTTCATTTTTAAAACAAAAATTTTATTTTTAAAAAAATTTTTATATCACGATAATTATATCATATCCGACAAAAAAAATCAACCTTTTCAAACAAAAAGGGATAATATTTTACATTTACACGCGGTATTGTTAATTTTGTATTAATTTTATGTAAATTCAAATCCCCGCATATTGTCATACCCGTCATTTTGTGATATAATAATAAAGCTGATTATTTCAGTTCCCATTATACTGGGATATAGCCAAGGGGTAAGGCAAAGGACTTTGACTCCTTCATTCCGCTGGTTCGAAT
Source organism: uncultured Ruminococcus sp. (assembly GCA_947587925.1). Lineage (GTDB taxonomy): Bacteria > Bacillota > Clostridia > Oscillospirales > Ruminococcaceae > YE71. Next base: position 7,076 of record CANPYF010000026.1, on the reverse strand, counting down.
CCAGCTATCCCAGCCACCTTTTCTCTTGGCAAGCTGTTCTTAATACAAGCTATTGGGGTATCGCCAAGTGGTAAGGCATCGGACTCTGACTCCGACATTCCGTAGGTTCGAATCCTTCTACCCCAGCCAATACACTTAAAACCGACCCTAAAGCGGGGTCGGTTTTTTTATACAACTTCTAACTTCTTACTTCTAAAAAGCGCAAGCACTATTACTTGTAATAGTGCGGCGTTCTGACTTCTAATAGGTGATTACTGATGTCTACACATAAAGAACTTATAACAGCGGGAAAATTTGATGAAAAATTTAAAAGGGCGCTGCTCGATTACTACAGCTACGGGTTTAAAAGCCTCAGCTTTTATGATGAAAAAAAGCGGCAGACGCTTTCCGAGGACTGGCTGCGCCTGAACAGAGTTATCGCCGACTATCTCGAATGGTCGGAGGACCGCGGCGGAGTTATGTTTGCAAATACCGACTCGCAGTCTATGGAGGATAACCCCTTTCACAGGATATACGCTTTTTGCAAGTATACTCCGCTGACCTCGCCTGCCTATTTTTTCCATACCATAGCCGCGCTGAGCCCGAGATTCAGGCTGCGCTATGGGGCGGCTTCGCTCGTGTCGGACGACGCACTGTCCGATAAGCTGTCGGACGGCTCGCCGTCCTTAAAAACCTCCGAACTTATTTGGTTTTACACCGAAAAGATCGCACCGAACGAGGGCAGCGACAGGAATAAAACGCCTAACAATCGTCTTAACGATCTGTATACGCTCGGAGTGGTCGAATGTGAACGGCATGACGGACAAAAGGGCGGAAAGGGCGACAGGCGCTGGCGGCTGCCCGAACTGACAATGCGCAGACTGCTTGACGCAGGGCGCAAGGTCGGCGGGGATTTTGAGCGGCATTTTCATTCGGCGCTGGATTTTTTCTCAAAATATTACCTGCTGGGCGAGGTCGGCGGTTTTCTCATTGACCGCACCTGCGCGGACGCGGTAAGCCCGTTCAGGTTCAAGCATGAATATTTCATGCAGTCGCTCAACGATTTTAATATCATAGATCTGCTGTATGCTGTCGAAAACGGAAAATGGTGCGGCATAAACTATACCCACGGTATCGGCGGCGTTGAAACGCGGCTGCTCTGCTATCCGCTCGAAATTCGCGTAAGCAATATGCAGGGACGGCAGTTCCTTATGTATTATGAACCCTTCCGCCGCTGTTACAGTGCGCTGCGTATCGAATTTATTGATTCTGTCGAATTTTATGAGGATAAAAAGGTCAAGGCTATGCTGGCGCAGACGGGTTATGAAACCTCGGCGGAAAATGTCGAAAAGGGCATTGCCGACGCAAAAAACGCTATGCGCTATTCATGGGGAACGTCCGCCGCTGATCCGACGGTGCAGCCGCATACGGTCAGCGTAAAGATCGCATACGATCCGAAGAGCGAAAATTACATAGCACAGCGTTTAAGGCGCGAATGCCGTTCGGGGTCGGTGTATATCCCCGAAGATGAGCCTTACATTTATTTTAAGATCACCGTTGCCGACGAAGCGGAGCTGCGCCCTTGGCTGAGGACGTTTTATTCAAGGATAGTAAGCTGTGAGGGAATGGACAGCGGGCAGTTTACGTTCGATAATGATGTAAAAAACTTTGCCGAACTTTTTAATAACGATAAGCTTGCGTCTCCTCCGCAGACGGATAAGGATAAGAGGACGCAAAAGTGGGAGATACCCTCAGCGGCAGCAGCCGCGGCTCTCGGCAGCGGCTCAAAGGCAAGGGCGCACGACCAATTGTTCAATGAAGTTTTCAGCGTATACTATTATATAATGGGCGAAGTTATAGTGCGGCTAAGTTCGGGCGGCGAAGGTGTGTCGTACAGCGAACGGGAGATAGACAAAATTATTCTCGAATCCTTTGATAAATTTTATCTGAAGATCGGTCAGATGACCGAAGAACTGCTTCCCGCCGAGATCAAAGAACTGCTCTTCAACGGCGGGTTTATGATAAAGACCCAAAGGCAGGCGGGCGGGTTTGAAAGGGTAAAAAACAAATACGGCGGGTTTGACAGAGTACCCAAGACCGAAACGGCGTATATACCAAAATACAAATGTGCGCCCGATATCGGGTTTTACCGTGACGCCCTGCCGCTCTCGGCGCTCGAACTTCGTTGGTTAAAGACCATTCTTAAAGATAAAAGGATAAACACTTTTTTGTCCGATAGGGAAATAACCGCGCTCGATAAAGTTATGACCGAATACGCGCCGGGCGTGAAAGCGCTCCCGATGGACAAGGTGGTGTATTATGACCGATTCCATTTCCCCGAAAAGGATAAAAAGCGCGAAGCGCTTATCCTCGACACGCTTTTAAAGGCGATAGACCTGCAAAAAACGGTGTATGTCAGATATCACTCAATGCACAATAAACTCATGGTCGGAGAATATAAGCCGATAGTTATAGAATTTTCAAAACGCAACAACCGTTTTCAGTGCATCCTGCAGGAATGTAAGGGCGGCAGGATAAGCAATATGAACGTTTTCGGCATCAGGGGCATACATATAACGGATACGCCGTATGACTATGCCGCCGCCGAGAGTGCGCTTATCGGTCTGCGCGAACGGAGAATGACCTCCGTGCGGATAGAATTTTACAATGTACTGAATATCGCCGACCGTATCCTTACGGAATTTTCCCCTTGGAAAAAGTTATGCACTCTTGACCGTCAGACAGGTCTGTACCGACTTACAATATTTTATCAGAAGGAGGACGAGATCGACCTTGTCATCAGGCTGATGAGCTACGGTGCATATTTGCGGTTTACGGATAAACAGCACCCGATATGCCGCGAGATACAGTGCAGGATAGACCGCCAGCTTGAACGCAATGCGTTGATCCGCAAGAATAAGCAAAAGGAATTTAACTTCAGCAGATAATTTTGTATATCAACTGCGGGAGCGGCGTTTCGGTGATCCGAAGCGCTGTTCCTATTTTTTGCTTTATTAGGAATATTTTTCCGAAAACTTCTCAAAAAAATAACTTTTTCTTCCGATATGAACTTTCCAAACTCCAAAAAATATGGCATAATATATACACGGTCCGAGGGCGGGACTTAAAAACCGTTGTCGGGCAGCACACATCAAGCCGGTCGGAATATATTTTTAACAGCAAAAAGGAGTATGTGTTATGAAAGAACAAAGATATTCAAAAAGCATTGCAGATGCCGTAAAGAATTTCCTTGCAGAGGACGGCTGGCGTTACGAGTTCGACGAAGAACAGGGCGTATTCAGGTTCAACCTGACTATCAACAGCCTTATCAAAAAGATAGCCTACATAATCGAGATAAGAAACAGCGAATACACCGTTTTAGCTGTATCCCCTATCGGCGCGGACAGCAGCAGCAAGGAAAACATGGCTGCCATGGCGGAATTTGTCTGCCGTGCCAATTACGGTCTGAGAAACGGCTGTTTTGAACTGGATATGAGAGACGGCGAGATACGCTACAGATGTTATGTCGACTGTTACGGCATTATGCCGACAAAAGACATGATACACGGCAGTATCCAATGCCCCGCAATAATGTTCGAGCGTTACGGCGCGGGTATCATCGAGGTGATATTCGGTATGTCAGAGCCGCGGGACGCTGTCGAGCAATGCGAGAGGATCGCAGTCGAACAGGTACGCGCCATGCTTAGCAATGACGCTTATGAAGCAGACGAGCAGTCCGAAAGCGAAGAGGATACCGAAGAAGATCAGCCCGAACCGAAAATAGATCTCTTCGACACGGAAGGAGGCGGGGATCAATGAACATACAAGTAAAAAGCAGCCACGGTATCGCTCTTATACCGGCAGAAAGCAAATTGATGTCCGAAAGAAAGCTCTTTATCGAGGGCGAGATAGATGCTCAGAAAGCGTGCGAGTTCGTCAAGGAGGTGATGCTGCTGAACGCCGAAGACCCGCAGAAGCCGATCGACGTTCTAATCAATTCCCCCGGCGGGGAGATCAATTCGGGTCTGCTGATGTATGACGTGATACAGTCGAGCAAAGCGCCCATACGAATGATCTGCATAGGAAAAGCCTACAGCATGGGGGCGGTGCTGTTTGCCTGCGGCAACCACGGCAGATATATGCTGCCGCACGGCGAGCTGATGATACACGAACCGCTTATCGACAATTGTGTCGGCGGCAGCACCTCGTCAATAAAATCCATCTCGGACACGCTTTTGCAGACTAAAGAAAAACTCAACAAACTGCTTGCAAAGCATACGGGAAAAAGTGAAAAAGAGATAGAAAAAGCGACAAGTTTCGATCATTACTTCAGTCCGAAAGAAAGTATCGAATTCGGATTATGTGATGAAATAATAGGGCTTGACAGAATAATGGAGGCGTAAAAAATGACAGCAGATAAAATGATCTTAGGTGAAAATGCCGTTTACAGTACCGACAGCAGCAAAACAGGTCTGAACAATAATGTTATCGTATGCGGAAGCAGCGGCTGCGGCAAAACAATGTCGATATCAGAACCGCGTCTTCTGGAAACATTCAATTCCAGCCTGATAGCCACGGTGACGAAAAGACGTATCGTAAACAAATATAAGCCGGTGCTCGAACAGCGCGGATACATAGTAGAAGGCCTCAATTTCATAGACCCGGCGCAAAGCAGCGTTTCATTCGATCCGCTCAAATATGTAAACAGTTATCGGGACATCACATTCCTCGCGGAATCCATAGTAAAGGCTGACCCGAGAAAGGAAAGGTCCACTGCCGACCCTTACTGGGACGAAGCGGCGATCTCGCTGCTCTCCGCGGAGATCTCGTACATTCTTATGACAAAAGAAAACGCAAGTTTCGACGATGTGCTCAAACTGCATGACGGAATGAATTTCCGAGATGAATGCGGGCGCATCTCCACCTCGCTCGACAAAAAGTTCGAGTTCCTTGCGCAGAGAGACCCAAACTGCTTTGCAGTTTCCTGCTGGAGATCCTTCCAACAGCTTCCGATAAAGACAGCAAGCTGCGTATTCGGTGCGCTGAATACAACGATCGACACCATTTTCAGCCCCGAGCTCCGCAAAATGATAGCGTCAAAAAACAACGTCAGCTTTAAGCAGCTTGCGTCACGCAGAACGGCGCTTTTCATCTCGACTTCCGCCGTCAACCCGAGCCTGAACTGCTTTGTAAATATGTTCTACGCGCAGGCGTTCAAGACGCTCTTTGAGTATGCCGAGAGCCTGCCCGACGGTATACTGCCCATACCCGTCCACGTACTCTGCGACGATTTTGCAACAGGCAGCCGCATACTGAATTTCCCCGAATACATCAGCATTTTCAGAGAAAAGCAGATCTCGGTCACACTGCTGATACAATCCGAGTCGCAGCTTGAGAGTATGTACGGCTCTGATGATGCGACTACTATCATAAACAACTGCGACACATATCTTTACATGGGCGGAATGGATCTTAAAACGGGACGTTCGGTGAGCGAAAGGCTGAATCTGCCGCTCGAGGACGTTTTGTATATGCCCATAGGCCGCGAGTACATTTTCAGGCGGGGTCAGAAGCCCATTATCACAAGCAGATACAACATCTCCGAAAACGAACTTTACAAGAAAATAACGCAGCAGTACGAGAAGGATATCCGCTCACAAGTCAGAGGTTAGAACGATTAGATTTTAATAGGTTCATGGTCTGAACCATAGGGTTCATGGTCTGAACCTGCGTGTTCATGGTCTGAACCTGCGGTTCAGACTTAAAAAAACCGTGCTTTAGCGTTGATACGCCGCAGCACGGTTTTTTATATTGAAGCTTTTAGAGTTGGGTAGGGCGTGGGTCAAGGGGTGTCGGACTCGGGTTTTGTATCTTCTGCGGTGACCTTCATGTTCTCCTCGAGCTTCGCGCCCGCGATCTGCCACTGCGCCGAATAGCCTTCCTTTGCGGGGATATCGGGGATACCTATTTCGGCAAGCGTCATGCCGTACTCGGCGACCCTTATCACCGACTCGGTCACGCCGTCGCCGAAGTCGTGGTTTGTGATGTAGTCGTTGCAGAAGTCGTGGTCTGCGAGGTAGTTGTGACCGCAGAAGTTGTAGTTTCTGTCGTAGTTGCAGCTGATGTTTCAGCGGTAGTCTGCTTCTTAGTGGTAGTAGTATCGGCGGGCTTGGTTTGGGTAGGCTCGTCAGCCTTGCTGTCCTCTTCGGCGGGGGTATCCTCTTCTCCCCGCAGTTTGCGCACGATCTCCTCATCGAGCATCAAAAGCCCGCTGTCATCGGAAGCGAGCGCGGTGCGCTTTATGCTGTCGGAAATGGTCGAATAATCCGTTTTGTACGGCGCGTTATCATCGTCATCACAGATAATATACCCGCCGTCTTTGGTTCGGTGGACAAAATATGCGTTTCCGTCAACGTCGGGAGAATTATTCGTATCTTCGTTCGGGTCAATGATGATAGTTACCTTGTAACCCTCGTAAACCATCGCTTCACTGCCCTTTTTGCTGCCCTTTTCATCATAAAGCTGTACTGCCGCCTTGCCGTGTATTACGTCAAGGTCGGTAATATAGTCTTTACGTCAAAACTCGTTCCCTGACAGCCATTGTCGCCTTGGGCGTGTTGACCTCATATGTGGAATTGTTGGAGAGCGGCTCGGTTATCTCGTTGAGTATCTCGCCCTTTTTAAGGTTTATCAGCGTCTTGCTGTCCTTAGCCGTATTTTCCGCAACAAGCTCCGGTTCGGTGTCATGGTCCATAAGGACGTACTTTTCTCCGTCCATTTCAATGCGCATATTGCTGTCCGCGCCTGTGGACGCAATGTCCCCGTTTTGCAGGTTCATTCCGCTGTAAGCGTCAAGAGTGCCCGCGCTTTCACGCGCAACGGTGTTGTTCTCTCCGCTCGTTTCAAAGACCTTTATTACTCTGTATGATTCTTCTTTCGGGTTAAGAGCAAGATAAGTCCCCACGGCAGCCGCCGCTACAACCGCCGCAGAAACTGCCGATATTATTATTTTCGCTTTTAAAGTCAAAGCGGCGGTTATCCTGCGCTTTTCGACCGTTTCTATCGCATAACGCCTTATCAGGTTGAACAGGAACGCG
>CANPYF010000025.1 GCA_947587925.1 uncultured Ruminococcus sp. | reverse complement strand
TTTTTCAATAACAGAGCTTACGGCAAGCATACCCGCCCAGACAGCGGTCACCAAAACCGACATTGTAACTCCTACAGTTGACATTTCGTGCAGCATCTCCGCCATATCCACGGGATTTGACGCGGCAGTAAGGAACGGAGCCCACGGCACGACCTCTCCGTGCCAGATATGCTCAAACGCCAAAAGCGCCGAGCCGCCCCACAGCATTTTATTGAGCCAGCCGAGTTTTTGAGAAAAAGAGAGCTTCTCCGCTTCAACGACCTCCGCGCTGTCAAGCTGTACTTTTACGGTCTCGGGGTCTCCCTCTTTAGCTTTTATCGCCTTTGCCGCGATTGTGGTAACGACAGCTTCAGCCGCCGGAACAAGAAAACAAGCCATTGTTTTATCCTCCTTAAAAAAATTTTCTGATAATTCGTATGCAAAACAAAAAAAGGCATACGTCTTCTCTCTTCTGAGAAAAAGCATACCTTCATAGCACGCCGTTTAAAAAAAGGGATCTGCAAAAGCACTTCTGTGCGGCACGGTCAGCTTCAACTGCACGCGGTCAGCTTCAGCTGACCGGTTATATTATATCACATTGTGTAACATTTGTCAATATGCTCCGCATAATTTTTTTACTTCCGCGACAGCTTTTTGTATCAATTCTGCCGTGCTTGCCGTTCCCGTTCCCGCGATAAGCGTGTCGCAATGATTGAACGGGATAAGAATGCGCTTTGCACGGCTCTGCGCCACGGCAAGAGCCATTTTCGGAGTAATTTCTCCGAGCATGGAATCTGCCATAACTATCCCGATAGGTCCGATGATAATGTCCGCCTTTCCTGCGCAGACAACGACCGCGTTTTCACCTGTCGCGGCGGAAGAAGCGCCCGCTTTTAACATTGCGGCAGTCGCCGCCGCATTAGTTCCGACAGCCGTTATTTCAACATTCGGCAGCGCCTGTTTTACAGACAGCACAAGCTGCCGACCTATCCCGCCGCCCTGCGCGTCAATTATCAGTATGTTCATAAAAGTTATCCTCCGAATTTTGGGTCTCTGAATAATTTATATTATAATTTATTCTAACATTCTTTTGTGAATTTTTCAAGTAGTATCATTTTATATTTTAGCATAAGTTTTTATACTAAAGTAAAGTCATTGACTTTTATTCAGTGATGTGATATAATATACGCGTAGGCTTGCAATGCAAGCATTTTTGCTTCGCGGTATAATGAAATCATACAATCGAAGAGATAACAAAAGCCTGCGGTGTGTCGGGCGGCACGTTCTATACCTATTTCAAGCGCAAGGAAGATATACTTTTTGAGTTGAGCCGTGAGATGTATCAAGGAATTTATGAGGAAGCGCAGGCGCATGACGGTACTTTTATGCAGCGGCTGATATTTTACATGGTGAATTTTTCAGGGCGCATTGAACGTGACGGACTGAAACTCTGTCAGGAATGGGTGCGCAACACCGCATACCCCGAGGTAACTGTGATACTGTCGGGTATGTCGAACATGGAGCAGATGAAAGATAATATACAGACCTTCCAAGAAGATAAACCCCTTTCCGAGGAAGAAATGAAAGATCTGCCGGCAATGGCAGACGAAATGGTGCGGAAGATAGTACTTTCCTGCACTGCCTGTCATTACTGCGTAAGCCACTGTCCGCAGGGACTGGATATTCCGACCCTGCTGGATCTGTACAATGAACACTATTTCACAGGCGGCGGATTTATCGCGCCAATGGCTCTGTCCTCGTATGAAAAAGACAAACTGCCGAGCGCCTGCATAGGCTGCAAAAGCTGCGAAGCCGTCTGTCCGCAGCAGATAAAAATTTCCGAAGCTATGGCTGATTTTGCAGAAAAATTAAATATGTGAAACGGTACGGCGAACACAGCGAAAACTAAAAAATATACTTATTCGTCCTCAAAAACAAACAGTTCCTCAACCGTTGTGCCAAACACTTTTGCAATATCCATTGCCAGCTTCAGGGAGGGGTTATACTGCCCTTTTTCGAGACGGATAATAGTCTCACGGCGCACGCCCACCTTTTGAGCAAGCTCGTCCTGTTTCATATCGGTTTTCGCACGGTATTCCTTGATCTTAGTCGTAAATTCTGCCACAGTCTATACCTCATCGTCAGATGTGCTGCCATTGCTGTCAAGTATCAGAAAAATAACGCTTCGCAGTATCAGAAGTCCGCAAAAGCACAGCATGAACACTTTGTAGTTGATGCGCACAATGTCGCTGTCGTCAAAGCTATACAGCGAGTAGGCAAAAATACATATCAGCGAACACCACATTGTCACAGTATTTGCCTTTGAAAGATCAAGCTTTGTCAACTCATCGGGTTTTTCGGTCTTGTCTCCTATACCGAGAAAAGCAAGTCCGAACACATATATAAAAAATATCCCTTTTTCAACCCATTCGGGAGCATTCAGCGGAATAAGCGTAGACACTGCCATAAAAACCGCCGTAAGTATAATAGTGTAATGCCTTTTACGATAGTTCCTAATCATTTTTGTCACCGACCTTAATATTATTCGCCCTCTGCATTGCCTTCAATAAGCACAAACAGCAGGTTTTGCAGAAAATTATAACTCACCCATATGATAAGCCACGCATCTTCGATAAAAGTTTTGTCAATATTCAGCGTAAACTTCATATCAACAAAATAGCTTACTATTACAAACACAGCCAGCAGTGCGATAAACGTACTCATCATAAAGTCGTGGACTTTAAGCATATTGATATTTGAAAGTTCATCGTCTTTCTCAACATCGTATTTAATTACGATCCTCAGGTACATAAAGAAAACTGCAATAATTATTATCAGGATAAAAAGCGCCGCAAGGTCGCTTTCCATTTTGAAGTGATCGAATACGGCGAATATTACCGCAGATACCAGTCCCAGACCATATATGACCGCCAATTTTTTTCTGTAAGACAAAAGCGGAATGACAGGTTTTTGAACAGCGCTTTTTTCTTTTTCAGACATTAAAATTTCCCCTTTTTTTGCAGGTATACACAAAAGCAAACCTGATATTTTATACTCTTTTCGGTTTCCCGCCGCACCCCTACACGCTCTGCAAACTCACCCATTATTCGACCTTCTCCTCTATCTCCAATGCTCTGTCGAAAATAAGGAACAGCACGCTTCGCAAAAAAAGAGCCGCGCAGATGATAATAAGATATCGGGGAGCAGGTATGGGGTGAAAGCGTCCGCGCATATACAGCATGACGAGTGCGGCTATCAGCGTCCACATAACAGCGGTATTCGCTTTGGCGAGATGCTGCCTTGCAAGCTCGTCATTTTTCTCAAATTTGCCGTCAAAGCATAACACTATTAATATCGGCAAAAAGTGGAACCAGTCGACCCAATTGTCCATAAAAATGATGATCAGCATGGTGAACAGCGACAATACGGCAAAAAATGCGTGATATGATCTGAGTGACTTTATTTTGGTTTCATTTTTCATAACTATCGCTCCTTAATGTGATTTATTTATCTCTTTATGTTACAATTATATCACTTTCAAGATTTGTTGTCAATACAAAAGTGATAAATTTATCACTTTTGTAGGTATGCACAAAAGCAGGGCATATATTTTGGAAAAAACATTATCATAAACGGAGGGATCTAAACATGGATAATATAAAAGAGATAGATCAAGGTTATCTGACGGGCGAACGTGCTCTGTTCGGCAGCAAATACCTGCGCGTGACAGATACTATCTTTAATGACGGCGAATCTCCGCTTAAAGAAAGTCACGATATCGAACTTGTGAACAGTATGTTCAAATGGAAATACCCGCTTTGGTATTGTGAGAATATTACGGTGAATAATTGTACTTGGTTTGAAACGGCACGCGCGGGCGTGTGGTATACAAAACATATTGCTGTGGAAAACTGCGCTGTTGAAGCGCCGAAAAACTTTCGCCGCTGCGAAGATGTCACACTTAAAAATGTATCCTTCCCCAACGCGGCGGAAACGCTGTGGAACTGTGATACAGTTATCTTGGATACGGTCACTGCAAAGGGCGGCTATTTTGCTATGAACAGCAGCAATATGAAAATTTCAAACCTTACATTATACGGAAATTACTCGTTTGACGGCGCAAGGAATGTTGAGATACATAACTCACGGCTGCTCTCAAAGGACGCATTCTGGAACAGCGAAAATATCACCGTTTACGACTCTTTTATTTCGGGCGAATATCTCGGCTGGAACGCAAAAGATCTCACATTTATAAACTGTACCATTGAAAGTTTGCAGGGAATGTGCTATATTGATAACCTCGTGATGAAAAACTGCAAGCTGCTTAACACGACCCTTGCCTTTGAATATTCCACTGTTGATGCGGATATTATCGGAAAGATCGACAGCGTACTGAACCCGTCGGGCGGAACTATCCGCGCGGACAGCATAGATGACCTTATCATAGAGCAGGATAAAGTCGATCCGTCAAAAACCAATGTGATTTGCAGGCAGGCGGGATCTGTGCCTGTCAAAATGTGTGTAATGAGGTCGGAGGTGCAAACATGAAATATGATTTTGATTCGGTCACAGACCGGAGAAATTCAAATTCCTTAAAATGGGACATATCGGACGGTGAACTGCCCATGTGGGTGGCGGACATGGACTTTCAGACTGCGCCGGAGATCCTGTCCGCGGTAAAAGAAAGAGCCGCACACGGCGTTTTCGGCTATACGGTCGTTCCCGACTCGTGGTATGAGGCTTACAGAAGCTGGTGGATGGATCGGCATCATTTTGACATAAAAAAAGATCAGCTCATCTTCTGCACGGGCGTAGTCCCCGCCATTTCAAGTATCGTAAGAAAGCTGACGACACCCGCCGAGAAGGTGCTGATACAAACGCCTGTATATAATGTTTTTTTCAATTCGATACTCAACAACGGACGGCAGGTGCTGGAAAGCGGACTTAAATACAAAGACGGTGAATATGAAATTGATCTTGATGATCTAGAGCGAAAACTCGCCGACCCGCAGACCTCGCTGATGATACTTTGCAACCCGCACAATCCTGTCGGCAAGATCTGGGACAGAGATACGCTTGCGCGTATCGGTGCGCTTTGCAAAAAGCACCATGTTTTGGTGCTTTCAGACGAGATACACTGCGACCTGACCGCCCCGGGAACGGAGTATATCCCGTTTGCAAGCGTTTCTGATGAGTGCCGGGAAAACAGCATCACCTGCATTTCGCCGACCAAGACTTTTAATTTGGCAGGATTGCAGACAGCTGCGGTGGTCGTACCCGACCCCGTGCTTCGCCATAAGGTATGGCGCGGACTGAACACCGATGAGGCAGCCGAGCCGAACTGCTTTGCAGTCGATGCCGCAGTTGCCGCCTTCACAAAAGGCGCACCGTGGCTTGACGAGCTCCGCGCATATCTGTTTCGGAATAAGGAGATCACGGCGGACTTCATTCAAAAAAATATACCCGCGCTGCGCGTTGTAAAATCAGAAGCGACCTATCTGATGTGGATAGACTGCCGCGAATTATCGGACGATTCGGACGAGATAGTAAAATTTATCCGTGACACAACGGGGCTTATCCTTTCAAGCGGGGCGCAGTACGGCAGCGGCGGCGAAGGCTTTATCCGCATGAATATCGGCTGCCCGCGAGCGCTGTTGGAAGACGGACTTTCAAGGCTGATGAAGGGGATCAGGGAATTTGAAGAAAGGACTTGACGGCGCTGAACGGCGGCGCTGCACCGCCCTGTCATATGGAGCAAGGCTGCATTTTTATACTTGCATTTTCACCGAAAGTATGTTATAATGATATAAAAATTCGGGCGAAAAGCTGTACGGGGTCAGATCACTTCGCCCGAACCGAAAAAATCCCGTGAACACGGCGGTTTTCATAATTAAAATAGGGGAGAGTGACAGAATATGTCAAAGGAAATCGAAAAAAAATCAGCCATGGTATTACTGGCGGTCATGGTGGGATTTATAATCGCGGCTATTGTGCAGTATTGCTCATACGCCGCGACCGTAAAGCGCTGCTCGGAAAGAACTGACGGCACGATAACTTCCGTTTCGAGCAAGATCTCAAATATACACAGCAGCAAAAGCGGCAGAAGAACTAAAACCAATGTAAGGTATACATATACCTATAATGCGGCATTTAAAGTCGGCAGTACCGCTTATGCCGCTCAGGGCAAGGCAAAATCCGAAGTGTATAAAAAAGATGATACCGCTGCCGTTTATTACGACCCTGACGATCCCGACAAATGCTACATTGAAAAATGCCCGCCGGACAAGGGGGTCAAATGTCTGATCTTTGCAGGGATCTCCTTGGCGCTTGCCGCCGGTGCATATATCAGATCACGAAAAGAGTAAGCCGACCGCTGTTTGCTAAAAATTCAGATGAGAATGCCTTTTGGAAGAAAGCGGGCTTTACTTCAAGAGAAGATCCGGCGTATCGAAATAAGGCTGTCGCTGAAATGATCCGAACAGATACATAAATTATAAAGCATCGCTTACGCGGTGCTTTTTTTGATAAATGTTTTTTAATGTTTGTATTTTCGGCAGCAGTACGATATAATAAAACAAAAAACACTGTATCAAAAAAGCGGGAGAAACATCATGCCGGCTGTTGCCTTGCAAAGCGCCGCTTCCGCCGGATCTATCACGGTTTCTTTGGTGACATTTTATATTGCAATTTTCAATCGACAGAGGCAGCAAATTGCTCCTTGATATGTATAATCATGCCGGCAGTGTCGATAAATATATCCTCCACGTTCTCGGAGTAGGTGATACCGTATGATATACCTTGATAATGCAGCCGCATCACCGATAGACGAAGAGGTCTTGGATGCAATGCTGCCATATCTCAAAGAGGAATACGGTAACCCGTCAAGCAAGTATTATTGTAAGGCTGATAATGCCAAACAAGCAGTTGAAGAAGCGAGGAAAAAGGTCGCTTCTTTGTTCGGAGCATCAAGTGATGAAATAATTTTTACCGCCGGTTCTACAGAAAGTACAAATATGATAATCAAAGGCGTACTTGACTACAGCAAGTATTACTGCGGCGGAAAAGATCATGTCATTACTTCTAACGCCGAACATAAGTCGGCTTTGAATGTTTGCAGATACCTTAACGGCGAAATATATTCAAACAGAGACGCGACCATGTCGCTGTTTTTCGCCAACAGCCGGGTCGACAGAGGCTTTCGGGCTTCATTTATAGAAGTTGACAAAAACGGTATAGTTTCTCCCGAAAAATTAGAAGAAGCCGTAACGGACAGAACTGCTCTCGCTTCATTTATTTACGTTAATAATGAAACGGGAAGCATAAATGATATTGCCGCTCTGGCTGAAACTGCCCATAACCATAATGTGCCTATCCATGCTGATGTTACACAGGCGGCGGGAAAAATGCCGGTGAACGTTCGTGAACTTGGCGTTGATTTTCTGTCAGCCTCGGCGCATAAATTATACGGACCTAAAGGTGTAGGCTGTGCATATATCAAGGCTGATAAATATGGTCTGCCGCCCATGACCGCTCTGATACACGGAGGGGAACAGGAAAACGGACTGCGCGCCGGAACTCTTGCTGTGCATAATATAGTCGGATTTGGAAAAGCAGCGGAGATCGCATTGCGTGATATGGAAAAAAACCGTAAGATCATAAGCGAACTGGACGATCACCTTGTCACAATGCTAAAGTCCTGCGGTGATGTCAGGATCTTTATACCGAATGAGCTCAGGGCAAAAGGTATCATAAGTATTTTAGTTGACAGAACAGATTTCAATAACGAAAGATTCATCAAACGTGTCAGTGATGAGATCGCTGTATCGGCCGGTTCTGCCTGCAGTCTCGGAGAGCCGTCACACGTCATATCTGCTTTGGGTATGGACGCGGATGTAAACAAAATAATCCGTGTATCGCTGAATAAATACACGACTAAGGCGGACATAGATACGCTGGTTTCGTTATTAAAAAAATAATGGGGTTTTGATAATGGCTTTAATGAAAGATAAACAGCCGGACACTTATGAGGGAGAAAAAAGGGTCTGGCAGTGTATAAAAGATAATTTACCCGAAGATATTATATGCTATTATAACAGAGAGGTAAAAGGCAGAGAATTTGATTTCTGCCTTCTCATAAGAGATATAGGATTCATAATAATAGAAGTCAAGGGCCGGAACAAAAGTCACATCAGCAAAGTGAACTCTCCGGACGAGATAATCATGACTGACGGAACTATCGAGGATTCTCCGAAAAAACAAGCCCGATCCTATTCGTTCTGTCTGAAGAATATCATGAATGAAAAATACGGCATTGATCCGCTTGTTATGAACATGGTCTGTTACCCTTTCATTTCGGAAAGCGAATATAACAAACTCGGTCTGAGTGTGGTCTCAGAGCCGGAATACACTCTTTTCAGCGAGGATATCGTATCGCTCCGCGGTTTTTCACGCAAGATACTCGGAATGTATCAGAATTATCAGCAGACCGGATTTGACAAAATGACAGGTGAAAAATACAATATCGCAAGACATCATTTTGAACCTGCATATATTTCAGCGCCGCCTGCGCAGGATGTCATTCCTTATTCATGCCTGTCTGTATTTTCCGAGGGAATGACCGGTACAAACATCAACGATCTTATATCTTCCTATTTTAAAGGAACAAAACAAATAATATTTACTAACGGCAGCTTTGATCTTGAGATCATGGCAAAGCAGCTGTCAGAAGCCTTTACCAAAAAACACATAATGATAAAAAACGGCGGTCTTGCGATAGGATCATCTGACAATACCGAAACTGTTGTTTGCGTCAAAAACAACAGGATATCTGTTTTCAATTTTGAAGCGGTTCTTATAGAAGATGCGGATATCAGCCCTTTTCAGATCTATAACGGCAAGTTCTCACAGGAACAGCAAGCTGTTCTGTCGGCTATAGCGGAAAAAACGAATTTTAATATGGATCAATTCTGCATAGAACACGCTGAGACAGGACGTGATATCCATGTCAAAGCCGGCGCCGGAACGGGTAAGACCTATTCTATGGTATCAAGGATTGCTTTTCTTTGCAGCCCTGCTTCAAATTCCGGGGTCTTTGATCCTGCTGACGAGATAGCCATGCTCACATTTACCGATGACGCAGCCGTTAATATGAAGTCAAGACTAAAGCAGCTTTTTGTGAACTATTTTATATTGACCAATAATACGCAGTATCTTGAAATGATCACAAGCATTGAAAAAATGCGTATTTCCACTATCCACAGCTTTGCAAAGGAGA
Source organism: uncultured Ruminococcus sp. (assembly GCA_947587925.1). Taxonomy (GTDB): domain Bacteria; phylum Bacillota; class Clostridia; order Oscillospirales; family Ruminococcaceae; genus YE71. Next base: position 12,598 of record CANPYF010000025.1, on the reverse strand, counting down.
TCATTTCCCAGACGGCAACGGTCCTCGGTATCGGAACAGACTTCACTACGGTCTTCGGAAAATATGATAAGCAAAAGATCTTCGACCGTCTTTTCACCGCATATCTTGAAAAGGAAAATGAGCGCGATCCTATATTTTTCAACGGTTTGCCGATGAACATAGATGATTTTCGCAGACTTATGCTCGATACTGCCAACAGACTGTATGAAAAAGGGTGTGATATCAAGACCCTTGATATAAGTTCATGGGGCGACCCGCCCGATGAGATACCTTTTCTCAATAAAATAATTGAACAGGTCGTTATTGAAACCGAAAAAGAATACGCGAAGTTTCTCATAGATAATAATTCGGTCTCACTTTCCGAATATATGGTCCACCTCAGAAAGTGTATAGACAGCAGCGCGTTCAACACCGCGCTTTATGAGTTCAAGTATGTGTTTATTGATGAATTTCAAGACACAGATGATGCACAGATAGCGTCTTTTACGGCAATGCAGGAAAAAATAGGATTTAATTTCTTCATTGTAGGCGATCTTAAACAAAGCATTTACAGATTCCGCGGCGCTACTATGAGCGCATTTAAAAAAATGGGCTGCGATAACGGCAATTGGCTTTTGTTTACCCTGAACATCAACTACCGCAGTGACAAAAGACTGCTGAGCAGATTCGACAAAACTTTCTCCTGCATGAACAATGCCGGTCTTTTGGAGTATGTCAGCCCCGATGATATTTTAAGGGGAGTAAAAACAAATAATATCAGCGAGGAACTTCTTGTTGTTCCTGTTGCTTATCATAATTCCGATAAGATAAATTCGACAGAATACTATGATATGCTGTTCAAAAATATCAGCGAACAGCGGCAGCGTATCGAGACTGAAATGAAAACAAAAGAGCTTTCAAGAAATGAACGTACTATCGCTATTCTTGCAAGAAGCAACTATCAGGTAAATGAAATACTGAAGGAAGCCAAGAAAAGAGATGTTATTATAGAAAGCGATAACAACAGCGATCTTTACCGGCTCGCGCCAAGTACGGATCTGTGCCGCCTGACCTCTGCTCTCTGCAATCCCTATAATCCCACTTTCCTTTTCGACCTTATCCATTCCGGAAATGTAAATGTCATATTTGATATACGCTCAATACTCGGCAGGACGGCTGAGGAAAAAACAGAGATATTTATTGACTGCCTTGATAAATTCTATAGATCGGTCATGGGGAAAACATGGAAAGAACTTATCCGTGATATCCAAAACGAGCCGGTCTTGAAAACGCTCAGGCTGATATATGAGGCTTCAAAGCCGTGGAAAGCATTCGCGCCGTCTGACGAGTATATGCAGGAATACGGTACGGTCATAATTCCGGCTGCCGACAAAGAAATGCACGAGGAGATGTAAAAGATATGGGCTTGAAAATTTATACATACTCCGATCCTTATGCGATCGATCGTGAATCGTACCGGAATGAGATACGTAACTGCGCTCATTTTTGCGTTTCACAGACAATGGTAAACGGTCTTGAAGATATCTACCCGTCTCTGAATGAAGGCGGTTATCTCACCACCATGCGTATCCTGTGCAACACGCTGTATTCCGACCGGGAAGATGAAAACAAGCGCGTAAAACAGATAATGGAAGTTGATAACGCTGTAAATTCCCTTGTCTTTGACGGAGATGAAAGCGGCAACGCAAGGCGTTCGCTTGAATACAATACAAGATCGCTCGTTAAATGTATACGCCTTTTCAAAGAACTGGGACTTAGTCCGAACGGCTTTGATATATCCCGTATGAATACGGATCAGAAGTATCTTATAGATATATACAGATCCGTCTGCGGCAAAGAAAGATCTTCCTTTGAGTTTTGCAGAGTTTTTGATCCTGATGTTATAGATGAAAAGATACTGAAAGCGTTAAAAAATAAACACGGGGACTATCCGTATGACAAACTTGACAGGAGCACGGTGGTTATTCACGGTATCCATCAGTTCACCCCCGCCATGCTGTGCGCCATAGAAGATATATCCCGCTTTAAAAATGTGATCGGCTTCTTTGCCGATTTTAATGCCGGCGGCGATAATTTCAACCGTTTTTACAGACGTATCCATGATTTTATCGTAAAGAGAACACAGGACATGGATTCCCTTGACATAGAGATGAAAGAGGTCATTGCCAAACTGCTCGCCCGCATGAACAAGATCGACTTGCCCGATACGGGTACTTTTACCTGTTTGAAACAAACCATGTCATTCTATCTCAGTCAGGACGACCGTCTTACACACGGCGCTAACTGGATCGTAAGGGATTTTGAGCAGATCGACGGCGATATTCTTAGAAGCAGCAAACAGAAAGCCGACAGGACCTGCTGTCACTTCTGCTGTCTCAGCGACAAGGATATGTGCAGTGCAAAGGACGAACGGCTCCCGTGGCCGCTCGACATCAGCTTCTTTGAGTATTCCTATGAACCGCTGGAACATAACTACCGTATATTTCTGAAATCCAAAATGGAATTTAAGAACTTTAAACGGTATGCACTTCTTTACAGTCTTGAATTTAACCGCATAGGCTGTAAGATCGTCCTGAAACCATATCAGCTGAAAACCGTAATGCGCTGCCTTTCCGGAGCCGAATGCCGATATATGATAGCCGACGAAGTCGGTCTTGGCAAAACAATAGAAGCTGCCTCCGTTTTGAAAGTGTATCTGTCAGATAAGAAAAACAAGAAAGTGCTTATCTGTGTCCCGGACGCACTTGTTGAGCAGCGGAAAACCGAGCTTGCCTTTAAATTCAGATTGTTTAACGGCGAAAACCCCAACGGCAATAACATAGAATTAATTCCGATGAGCAGAATAACAGAGGTAAACGGCAAATATGATTTTATTATTGCAGATGAGGTACATTCTATTCTGAATAAAAAAATACATTATGAAGCTGTACTGCAATTGAGCCGCACGGCAGATAATGTAATTATGCTTAGCGCTACACCCGTTCAAAGCCGCAATGAGAAATATCACAAGCTGCTGTCGCTTATCCTGCCTGAGAGATATTGCGGCATGAGCGAAAAAGAGTTTACAGATCTGCTTGAATTGCAGAATAAAATAGTCCGCAGGATCTATTCTGCTATAGGATATCTTGAGGACTGCAAAGAAGCTGTCAGGGATTCGGATAATAAACACACCGAAGATACACGCGAAGCATATGACGAACTGATCGGCGCACTTGAAGATATAGCAGATAAGACAAACGATAAGACGATCGAAGAAGATATTAAAGATCTGAATTATGAGTCGGAAAATTTCTCCCTGATAAAACTTGAAAGGATCGCAGCTTACATATGCGAGGCTTATCAGATTGAAAAATGTATAATCCGCAGCAGGAAAAGACCGGAAGACACCAACCGCAGGATCCTTAAAGAGATACCGTATGAAATGGATACGGAATTTAACAATACCCAATTCAGGATATATTCTCTGCTCTCCGAATGGATATCCGAGAACAAATTTGATAAAGAAGATTTTGACAGCAAAATACTTCCGCTCATAAACGCTTTTTTCAGTTCATCAGCTGCCTTTTCAGATGAGCTGAAGAAGGTCGATACTGTTCCTGCCGAGATAACAGAACTGTCTGAGAGATGGATCTATGAGGATAAAAATACGATAAAGGAAATAAAAAACATTCTTAATGATCCTTTTAACTATATGTCCCGAATGGTCGCAGTATGTGATTATCTCGATCAGGAAGCCTATGACAAAAAGGTTTTGATATTTACGCATTTCACAGGTACGCACAGACAGTTTCGTCAGCTGCTGACCGCTGTGTTCGGCGAGGAAAGCTGCGCCTTTTTTTGTGAAGGAATGTCTCCCGATGAATTGGAGCTTAATACATATCGTTTCCAGAATGAACCCGGCTGCCGTATCATGCTTTCCGACGAAAGCGGCGGCGAAGGCAGAAACTTTCAGAAGGCTGATGAACTTATTTGTTTAGACCTTCCATGGAGCGCAAATACGCTTGAACAGCGTATCGGAAGACTTGACAGAATAGGCAGGGATAAAACCAAAGACGTAGTATCGGTAATTGTTTATGCACAGGATTCGGCAGAAAAAGACCTTGCCGAAATATGGAGCAGGGGTCTGAACATTTTCAGCAGATCGCAAAGCGGTCTTGAAATAATAATGAACGATATTGATGAACAGATAAAAGCCGCTGTCATGAATGATTTCAAATACGGTCTGTCATCTATCGTCGGCGATATGATCGAAGAGATCAAGAAAACGGAAAAACAGGTAAAGGAGGAACGGCACTTTGACATTGCTGCCTATACCTATCAGTATATAAACAAAGAGATCGAAAAAACCGTAAAGCGATACAACGGAAACGAGAGCGAGCTGTTCCGCAGTTCTATGCTGTCGTGGTCGAGCCTTGCAGGATTTCACGGCAGTTCTATATCCGAAAAAACAGTTCGGTTCAATGCATCATCTTTTTCTGCCAGATCAGCTTATAATACTATGTTTGTTCCTCCCGATATGGACGCAATGATAAAGGATAGGCTTAATCAGATGCAAAACCGCATCAGGGTGCTGAATGGCGATAAGACCATACAAAATGATATTTATTCCATTCAGGGTACATTTGACCGTGATACAGCGCCGGAAAATGACTATCTGCACTTTTTTGCTCCGGGAGACGGGATCTTCGACAGCATTGTCAATAACGCCATATCCGCATACAAAGGCAGATGTGCCGCTTTTGCCTTTGAAAGCGAAGTAAACCGGGAGGGTCTTATTTTCAGCTGGTACGTTATGCCTGATGAACTTCTTCTGCTAAAGAACGGCATTTCGCTGAAACGGATCAATCAGTACCGCGGTTTTCTTTCTTCTGAGATAATCAGCACATATGTGTCTATAGACGGGTCGGATACTCAGACAGACCCAAAGGTCATAAAAGAATTTGCAAAATTTTTCAGCATCCCTGTCTCTCAGCTAAAATATTATTTTGCAAATTTCGGCAAGCGCACTCCTTCAAATGATTTTCTCAGGATAAAAGAGAGAGACGCCGTTTCAAACCTGTCGCGGTTCAAAGAAACACATTCTGTTTCTGAGTGGACAAGCACCGTAAATGCCTGCTATGACACAGCAAAAAAACAGGCGCGGGAGCAATTCCGAAAACACATACGCATAAAGGCGCTGAACGATACTCTTAACAGAGAATACTGCTCTTTGTGTGCATCTGACGTATATTTCGGCAGAGATCCCGGATCTGCCGAAAAAATGAGGATCAACGAGATAATACTCGAGGCTTTTGCAAAGCCTGCTATTATCCTTGATTCAGTATGCTATGTAAGGATGATAGATCAATGACCGATCAAGATATAATTCGTAAGGTACGGGAGTATTTTAATGCGCCCGGGTCAGCTGCCGATATTATGGATCAATTTAAAAGCGGCGGACCTGATTGCGCGGCCGCTTTACGCTTGCTCAACGCTTATCAGCGTTTAATGTATTACCACAGCGGCTGCAGCGCTGATGAGCTTGTTTGCGCCCTTGATAAAAACCTTGTCAGGATGCTTTTTATTTCTCCGGAAGCACTGATAAAAAATACAAAGATCCAAAGCAGCATTTTCAAGGCAAATTCCCGAGGTCATCTGAAAAATATCGTTATAGATGAAGCACATATGATAATTGAGTGGGGTACTTCGTTCCGTGTGGATTTTCAGTGCCTGGATTCTTTCAGGAGACTTCTTGCAGATGATAATGCCTCTCTCAGGACCTATCTGCTTTCTGCTACCTTCAGCAAAAAAACGGTCGATAACCTGAAAAACTTCTATTCGGATAACGGACGCTGGATCGAGATAAGACCGGATACGCTCAGAAAAGAGCCGCGCTTCGACATTATAAAATGCCGTTCATACACTGAAAAGCATGAGCGGATCAAGGAACTCGTGTGCAAACTTCCCCGCCCGATGATAATATACGTCAACTCGCCTGATGATGCCGAAACGATATACGGTGAACTGTCAGAGAGCGGATTTGACAATATAAGAGTTTTTACAGGAAAAACCGGCTCCGCTGAACGCGAACGAATTATAAACGAATGGGTGAATGATAAATTCGATCTTATGATAGCTACCTGCGCCTTTGGTGTCGGCGTGGATAAAAAAGACGTAAGAACGGTGATGCATTCATATGTCCCCTCCGGAGCAGATCAGTATTATCAGGAATGCGGACGAGGCGGACGTGACGGACTGCCCTGCCTGAGCGTTATGCTCTATACTGATGATGATATTAAAGCGGCTATGTCAATGACCCGGAAAGTCCTTACTGTCGAAAAGCTGTGCGGACGCTGGTTCAGTATGCTCAACAGCCGTAAAACAAATATACAGCTTGATTCGATAATAATAGACACATCTGTCAGACCGGACTACAGCGATACAGATCCCTTCTACGTTGAAGTAAACAATGCGGATATCACAAAGAGGCTATCAGATCATTGTCCGCTTTTCGCTTGTTTTGTAATTCGACCGTTTTCAAAGACAGATCCTCCGACTTTTATAAGATCATATCCTGCTTTCTGGAAGCAAACGACGAATGGCTGAGTTACGGGTCCGTTACCACCTCGGCTGAGATCATAAGATTTATAAATGCCGAAACCGGGATACCGTCTCTTAAACTTGAAAAAGATGTGATCCTCGGTGTAAGATTTTGGATCAATTTTCTCGGATTCGGTTTTTTTCAGGAACAGTCTAAGATCTTTCTTCCCAATATGTACACAGCATTAAAAGATTTTATGATCCTCGGCAGCATTGAAAAAGGCAGGGAATACACGGTCGAAGAATTTCTTGATCATCTCCATGACGGTTCTGCCGCCGCACTAAAGAACGCAAGGACCACGCTCACGCTTAATCTTGCTATGTCAAATGCGCTCAGATCGCTTCATGATAACGATGAGATAGAACTGAAAAAGCATCTTGACAGTGAGAAAACATGGCATTTATTCCCGAATGAAGAGCATGAGTTTACTTCCGATATCACTCATATTATCATTAAAAAGGCGGTGAAGTGATGAATACGGCTATTGCAAAAAAGAGGATCGGTCAGGTGCTCAGAATAGACTCTATCGACAGCACTGACAGTGATTTTCTCGCGACCCATGTTCCTTTCCGCAAAATAGCAGTATGCACAAATTCAGGCGATAAGTTTGAAGAGGCATACAGATCGGAAGAAAATATCTTTAATGAGATCTTCACAAGTGAAGAGAGCAAAAACGAACATCAATTCGTTATAGTCGAAGGCTCGAGCGGTGCGGGCAAATCTCATTTTATTCGGTGGATATACGCCAAGCTGTCAGCAAATGAGGATAAAAATGATGCTGTACTTCTTATCCGAAGAAGTGATAATACTCTCAAAGGGACTATCAGACAGCTTCTCGATATAAAGGAAGTTAAGGAAATATCGAATAAAGAAGCATATGAACGCCTTATAAAGGCAAATCAGACCATTACCGAAGGCAAATTCAAATCAACGATCTATCATCAGTTTATCGTTGAGATCGAAAATGACACAAGTGAAGTTCTGGGAAATATCAAAAGAAAAAAGCTTATCGCTCTTCTTAACAATTCGGTTTTTCAGGATAAACTTATGGCGCCCGGCGGTCCGATAGAGAGAATATACAGCAAGATAACAAGTACGTCGCCAAGCGTCGATCTTGACCTGATAGCACAGTTCAACGAAGCGGATCTGACGCTTGATATTGATTTTATTGATCAGCTTGAGGACGCTGACAGAAAAGCTCAGGATATTGCCAACGACCTTCTTGAAGGCGGAGATGATGAATTTATCCGTAAAATAACGGATTATCTGAACTCTTTCGTAGAAACGGTCATACAAACGAGCGCCGGTATCGAACCCGGCGACTTTCAGCAAATATTTAAAGAAATACGTCAGGAATTAAAGCGAAAGGGCAAGGGGCTGATACTGCTTATTGAGGATATCACCTCATTTACGGGCGTCGATCAGGCTCTGCTCAATGCACTGGTAACAGGGCATACAGGCTCAAACGCTGTTGACGGTCTATGCAAACTGATCTCCGTTGTCGGTACTACCACTCAGTATTATAACCGATTCAGAGACAACTACCGTGACCGTATTACAAAACAGATAACGATACATGACGGTGTTATCGGCGAGAACAAGAGCGATCTCATTCAGTTTACAGCAAGGTACCTTAATGCGGTATCTCTTGACAGCGAAGTTCTTGATGAACGGGTAAAAAAAGGCGCTTACCCTGAAGATATGCCTGTTCATACCGATGATGAGCATGACCATTGGGATAAATTCAAACTGTCATCGGGAAAACGCATTTCACTTTTCCCGATTCGGCATCAGCGGTATATTTTGCTGCATCATGGCTCCAAAGGCACAAAGACAGATTTGTAAATGCTGTAAAAAGTGTTGAAAAAGGATCTGCGATCCCTGCATATGTCAAAGCTGCCATGATCATGAAAGTATACAAACTTATCCTTAACGGCAGTATCGGAAATGCAAAGCTGAACCGGCTCGGAGATGAAACCTTTCTTACTGCGGACGCTCCCAAAAATACTTCACCGGAATTTTTAACGGGTCACTCTAAGGCATGGTATGAATTGCACCGATTCATTTATAATGATCCTAAAACCTCGGATTCATATACCGCTTCCGTCAGGTATTTCAACCTCATTCAGGGTGTAACTATCAACACTGAAAACTATGTGCTCAATTACCCGCTTTATCAGGCAGCTTTAAAGGAAATTCGCAAGTCCGGTTATGTTCTTGACGAAAAAGATCTGTACGGCACAGAAAAAAATGTAAAAGACAAGCGCGAATTGTTTGAACTTACGCAGAAGGTACTTGCCAAGATACACAGAGCAGCTGAAGAAGAAACAATGCTTGCGCATAAGACCGCTGCGGAGATCCTCGGATATTTTGAGAATATTGATATGGAAGATGAACTTGAAGCAAGCGATATCCGTGATCTTATCAACAGTATCCAAGCATTTTATCAAAGCTGTTTTGCTGCCGGGATAAATATTGATATTATAGATGATGCAAAACTCAAAAAACTTAAAGATTCGGCATCAGAAACAGCAAAGGCAATGATAATACTTCAAAAAGATCATACTGATGAGGACGATATTTCTATTCTGTATGATTTCTCATCAAATCCGATAGACGCGGTCCTGCCGTTCCTTGAAATGCTGCGAAAAGCTGATAATGATGTTGATACGGTCTATGAGCAAATGCAAAATGAAAAGGAAACGCTGACACGCAAAGGCAGCCGGAATGAAAATGAAGATCCGCGCTTTGAACAGCAGCGGGCAGATCTTGAAGCGCTTTTGACCGAGTTGAAGGAGGTGTGAGAAATTGCTGCAGGGAAAAATACGGTCAGCGATCGGATTGATCGAAGATGTTGTTGATAACAAACAGAAAGAAAGTGACAACGCTAATATTGCAAGAAGAAATTCCATATTCTTTGATAGTTTATCAAAGATCAAGCCGTTTGTCATCTCATATATGCTCGCAAAAAGAAATTTCAGCTTTGACCTGCAAACCGCTGATGCTTGCTTAGATGAGCTGATAAGTTATGCAAAGACAACATTTGATAACAAAAAGGCAGTAAATCCGACGCTGTTCAAGCAAAGATCGGAAGCATTTATTGAAATGACCGCAAAAGAATGGGAAACTTTTTACAAAACCGGCAGCAGTGAATTGATAAACGGACTGAATATCATTGTTCTTGTTCATCCGTCACCAGCTGTTGTTAAAAGCTGCATTGCAGCTTTTAACAGGTGCGAAAAATGGCCCTTAACTCAGGAAAAAATAGATTCTTACAAAGAGGCGGACCAAAAGGCAAAAGAACTCTTGAAAGAAATGAAATTTGATGATGAAATAAAGGAGTTTCTAATTAAAGTCCGTGACAAGAAAGCGACCCTCTCTGACATTACTCCGTCCATATCGGAATGGATACAGTCGGAAAAAATTGCCGATAAAGTAAGCCTGAGCATCAAAAACACCGTATAAAAAAGCGTAAGCAATACCTTCAAATTTTCGTTTGAGCTTTTTATCAGGTACGGCACGGTTATTTCGCCGTACGAACGGCAGGCAGTCCGAACGGCAGGCAGTCCGAACGGCAGTTTGATAAAATTTTCACGTTCGGGATATTGACTTTTTTTACAGAGTTGTGTATAATACTGATATAGAAATATACAAGCGGGGGGTTTATTATGAAGGAAAAATTTCCTTACATTGCCGCTCAGGTGATTTTTATTTTGTTTCTTATAGTTTCTCTTTCTTCGATTTTCTTTTTTGTGACTTATGAAAAAACAGCCGCTGCCGTCACCGATGTAGAACGGTATTCCCGCGGTACTGTCGTACATTTGCAATACACGGTCAACGACAAGGAATACGAACGTACTTCAAATTACGGAAGGGGAAAATCCATTAAAACAGGTGAAAAGATCACGCTGTGGTATAATCCTAAAAAGCCCGACAAAACAGTCTGCGTGCGGGATTTCGCGGGATATTACGGCTTGGCGGCAATTATGGGCGCGGGGCTGTATCTGCTTCCCTTTATCGGCTTATTGATAAAATTGTCCAACAAAATTCAGGAAAAACGTGAAAATAAACAGGAGCGGCAGTTTCAAGACCGTAATACATTCAGACACAAATAAAATGACTGCCAGATACTGCGCCAAAGTACATAAAAATTTTCGGTCAATTTGTTGAAATAGCTTTGGTCAAAATTACGTTTCCGGTCGAAGAAATTTTTACTGTTGATTTGCTACGATAACTATAATATTAACATCTTTGACATAAAATATTTTATTTCTTTTGTAAATTTGATATTGACAGTATGGTCTGTATGCTTTATAATATAGAATAATAACTAAAAAATTCGGAGATGATAATATGTCAAAAAGACCTGAATGGCTCGATAATGCCGTATTTTATGAAGTATATCCTCAATCCTTCAAAGATACCGACGGCGACGGTATCGGAAATATAAACGGTATAACCGAGAAATTGCCTTACATAAAAGAACTCGGCTGCACTGCCGTCTGGATAAATCCTTGTTTTGTATCGCCGTTTGGTGATGCGGGTTATGATGTTTCGGATTTCTGCAATGTCGCGCCGCGTTACGGAACTAATGACGATCTTATAAATTTATTCAATGAAGCGCATAAGCTCGGTCTGCATATAATTCTCGACCTTGTTCCGGGTCACACCTCATGGGAACACCCTTGGTTCAAGGAAAGCATGAAGGCTGAGCGCAATGAATTTACCGACCGTTACGTCTGGACGGACAGTATCTGGGAAGAACCGACAGGTTACGGCTCTTTAAGGGGTATATCAGACCGTGACGGAAGCTGTGCGGTAAATTTCTTTACTCATCAGCCTGCGCTCAATTACGGCTTTTACAAGCCTCAGCGTCCCTGGCAGCAGTCAACGGATTCGCCGGGAGCGATCGCAGCGAGAGAAGCTCTCAAAGATATTATGCGCTTTTGGCTTTCAAAGGGCTGTGATGGTTTTCGAGTTGATATGGCATCTTCGCTTGTTAAAAACGATGAGGACGGCAAAGGCAATATTGCTCTCTGGCAGAATATCCGTGCATTTCTCGATGAGGAATTTCCCGAAGCGGCAATGGTGTCCGAATGGGGCGAACCATATCAGAGCCTTGCGGGCGGATTTCATATGGATTTTCTGCTGCATTTCGGATCCTCGCATTACAACGATCTTTTCAGATGCGAAAAACCGTTTTTTAACGGCGGCGGAGACGCTTCGGCATTTGTTGAAAAATATATTGACAGCTATGAACGCTCGGGCGGAAAAGGTCTTATTTGTATCCCTTCGGGCAATCACGATATGGACAGACTTGCGCGGCATATACGCGGTGACAATAAAAAGCTTGCGTTTGCTTTTTTGCTTTCAATGCCGGGTGCGCCGTATATTTATTACGGTGATGAAATAGGCATGAATTATGTGGAAGGGCTTACGTCCGTTGAAGGCGGCTACGGCAGAACAGGCTCGCGTTCGCCGATGCAGTGGGACGACACTGAAAATGCGGGTTTTTCCACAGCTGAGGCAGATAAATTATACATACCTATCGACCCGGATAACGACCGACCGACCGTACAAAAACAGCTTGATGATGAAAATTCTTTACTTAACGAAATAAAAAAACTTATTTTAGTAAGGCAGGCGAACAAGCCTTTGCAAAGTCTTGGAAGTATAGAATTTATTTGTAACGGCGCGGCAGGAAAACCGCTTGCATACATAAGAAGCTTTGACGGCAAAAAGATATTTGCCGCAATTGATCCGAACGATGTTCCATATGAAATTGAAATAGACGGCAATTTCGGAGAAGTGATCTACAGCTTTGGAAAGGGTGCGGAGATCTATGAAAATAAATGTATTATCAATGCAGGCTCGGCTGTTTTTGTAAGGATCGAGTAAATTGATCTGACTTCTCAAAAACTAAAAGCCCATACAGAAATTCTGATATAATCCCCTTAGAGTAGACACACAAAATAACAAAAAGTGTGATATTCTAGGGGGAAAATATTATGTCGAGAA
>CANPYF010000024.1 GCA_947587925.1 uncultured Ruminococcus sp. | reverse complement strand
ACGATATACGCGACTGGTGTATTTCACGCCAGCTTTGGTGGGGTCACCGCATACCTGCTTTTTATTGTGATGACTGCGGTGAAATGGCAGTAACTAAAGAACCGCAGGCGGTCTGCTCCAAATGCGGCAAGCCCATGCGTCAGGATCCCGATACGCTCGATACATGGTTCTCGTCAGCACTCTGGCCGTTCTCAACGCTCGGCTGGCCCGATGATACCGAAGATCTTAAATATTTCTACCCGACAGATACGCTTGTTACCGGTTATGATATAATCACTTTCTGGGTATCGAGAATGATCGTAGCGGGCATGGAATATATGAAGCAAAAGCCGTTTGATACGGTGCTTATCCACGGACTTGTAAGAGATGAGCAGGGAAGAAAGATGTCCAAATCGCTCGGCAACGGAATAGACCCGCTCGAAATAATCGACAAGTACGGCGCTGACGCGCTCAGATTCATGCTTGCAATGGGCAACGCCCCCGGAAACGATCTAAGATATTCCGATGATAAGGTAAAAGCGGCGAGAAACTTTGCCAACAAACTGTGGAATGCTGCAAGGTATATTATGATGAATCTTCCCGACGGCTTCGGCGCGGAGCAGACTGTACTTGACGCCGAAAAAATGACCGTTGAGGATAAGTGGATAGTTTCTAAGTTCAATAAGGCAGCCGGGGAGATCAACGATAACATCAACAGCTTTGAACTTGGTGTTGCCGCTTCAAAGATATATGACTTTATCTGGGACGTATACTGCGACTGGTATATCGAACTTACAAAGCCGAGGATAGCCGCAGGCGGGGATACTGCAAAGACCGCTCAAACGGTGCTTGTATGGGTAATGAAAGGAATGCTCAAACTGCTGCACCCGTTTATGCCGTATATCACAGAGGAAATATGGCAGACGCTTACGGACGGTTCGGGAATACTTATGCTGCAAAGCTATCCTGTTTATTCCGCCGATCTGGATCATTCCGCCGAGGAGGATTCCTTTGAAAAGGTCGTTGGAGCGATCAAGGCGATAAGAAATACCCGCAGCGGCATGAACGTTCCGCCGTCTGTAAAAGCAAAGCTTTATATCGAAACAGAGTACAAGGATATTTTTGCCGCCTGCGAGATGTTCTTTAAACAGCTTGCTTCCGCTAACGAAATAGAATTTACCGATAATGAGGAGATCCCCGACGCAGTAACGGCAGTTACCGATTCGGCAAGAATATTCATACCTCTTTCGGATATTATCGACACCAAAAAGGAACTTGCAAGGCTTAATAAAGAAAGAGCGAACGTATTGAAGGATATTGATTTTCTTTCCTCGAAGCTGAACAATCAGGGCTTCCTTGCCAAAGCTCCCGAACAGCTTATAGCCGCACAGCGTGAAAAACTTGCACGCGCCGAGGAAAAATTAGCTAAGATAGATCAGTCGATAAAAGCGCTGTCAAAATAATATTTACGGGACTGCCTCCAAAAAGACAGTCCCGTTTTTTAGTTATGTTCTTTTGATGTCCATTCCTGCGCAAGCAGCGCATAAGCGGCAAAGTCGCTCCAGACGGGTTCGCCGTTTTCGTCCTTTTGAAAATACGCGCTTTTTACATAAACGCCCTCTCTTCTCATGCCCGATTTTTCAAGCACCTTTATCGAGCGTACATTGCGCACATCGGCTTCCGCGTATATTCTCCGCACATTCATTTTGGTAAACGCATATTCCATGACCGCGCGGACGGCTTCCGTCGCATAGCCTTTCGACCAGCAGCTTCTGTTGAAGGAATAGCCTATCTCCCACGTTCCGAAAAAATGCTTATCTTCAAAATAAATTTTTCCGATAAGTTTTTCGTCAGATTTTCGTATAACCGCGAAAAATCTTTCGTCACCTATGAGAGAACGCGCTTCTTTAAGTGCGGCAGCTTTGGTAAATACGTCATAGGGTTCAAAATAGCTTACTTCTTCATTTGTAAATATTTCCGAAAGATCCTGTGCGTCACATTCTTCAATGCGCCTTAGACCGAGCCTTTGACTCTCAAAAATGTATTTGTTCATTTTTCACTCTGCCTTTCAAGGTCGGAGTTCATTTTTTATATGCTGAAATTATTTGGGCGATATACACCCTGTGATAATCATTCTGAGGATAATTTTCCTTGTCGAGCGTCATGTCCTCAAAACATTCGGGAAGAATGTCCGTTTCATAAAGCTTTTTGCAGACAAGTATCAGTTCCGCTTGCTCATAAGAGACCGTGCCGTCATGATACATAGCCGTCAGACCCGCATTTTCAGCCTTTTTATTCGGCTGAAGATCTCTGCCGCTGTGCGAGCCGCAATAAACCAGCGCGTCTTTTTTATCCTGCGGATAAAAGCTGAGCGTGAACCTGTCGCTGCTGTCAACAAATTCCTTGGTATATCTCTGCGGTCTTATCACAACAGCTGCCACAGGCTTAGACCATATAACGCCCAGACCGCCCCATGACGCCGTCATGGTGTTGCTTGCCTTTTCATCTCCTGCGGTTATCAGCATCCACTTTTCGCCTATCATCTTGAACGGATCGAGGTCAAGTTCGCTAATCTCCGCTTTTTTGAATCCGAGCTGTTCCATTCTTTCTGTCATAACAGATCATTCCCTTCTGAATAATTATTTAAGTTCTATTATCGTTACGCCGTCTTCGCCCTCACCGTAAAGTCCTCTGCGCGAACTTTTTACGCTCGGGTGATGTTTAAGGTGATTTCTAACGGCATTTTTTAACGCGCCCGTGCCTATACCGTGTATGACCGTTATCATGCTTATGCCCGAAAGCACCGCCTGATCTATAAAGCTGTCAAGTTCGTAAATGCCCTCATCGCAGGTCTGACCGCGTATGTCAAGTTCGCTTTGTATTTTGCGCGTCATTCGGCTTTGTACGCCTTTTGTCGTTACCGAACCTTTGGAACTTTTGGGCGATTGTTTTTGTGTACTCTCGTCAAGCCGCAGACGCGCTGAATCGACCTTTGTTCTCATAGCGCCCATTTGCACAAAGCACATACCCTTCTGATCGGGTTCGGAGAAAAGCACCGCTTTTCTGCCCGAATCGGCGAGTATAACCCTGTCGCCTTTTTTGAGAGGACGCGGCAGTACATAATTATCATTGCTTTGCGTGACGGGATTAGCTTCAAGATAAAGTTTGTTGACAGCCGATCTTTGCCGCCTTTTTGCTTCGGCAGTCATTTCGGAAAAGTTTTCTTTATCCTTTTGCTTTCTTATACTGTCAAGCTCTTCTATAAGTTCTCTTGACTGCCGCTCAACGCTTGCGACTATAGCCGCCGCCTGTTTCCGCGCCTTTTCAAGTTCTGAGATCTTTTGCTGTTCAAAGCGTTCGGTGTCCTCCGCAAGTTTTTGAGAAAGTCTTTCGGCTTCTTCTTTCATTTTTTGAGCCTCGGCAGTTTTCGATTCAAGTTCGATCCTTGTTTTTTCAAGACTTTCTATAACATTTTCAAATCTCTTATTTTCCTCCGAAACGAGCGATCCCGCTCGTTCTATTATGCTGTCGGGTATGCCGAGCCTTTTTGATATTGCAAAGGCATTGGATTTTCCCGGTGTGCCGATAATAATACGGTAGGTCGGAGAAAGCGTTTCGGCATCAAATTCGCAGGCGGCATTTTCAATGTCATCCGTTTCAAGAGCAAAGAGTTTTATCTCCTGATAATGCGTAGTAGTAATGCTTTCAGCGCCTGATGCCATAAGCTGTTCGAGTATGGCAACGGCAAGCGCCGCGCCCTCTACAGGGTCTGTACCCGAACCGAGCTCGTCAAGCAGTACAAGACTTTCACTGTCAGCACGTTCAAGAATATCAGCCACATCGCCCATATGCGCCGAAAATGTCGAAAGATCCATTTCTATCGACTGTGAATCGCCTATATCGACAAGTATTTTTTTGAATACAGAAATTTTGCTTCCGTCAGCGGCAGGAATGAGCAGTCCGCACATAGTCATAAGCGTGAGCAAGCCCACGGTTTTGAGCAAAACGGTTTTTCCGCCCGTATTAGGACCTGTTATGACAAGCGAATGATAACTTTCGCCCAGCGTCAGATCTATAGGCACTATCCTTTTAGGGTCGATAAGCGGGTGACGTGCTTTTTTTAGAACTATCACTCCGTCATCTGAGATCTGCGGTTCAGCCGCTTTCATTTTTGCAGCCAGTTCCGCCTTGGCGAAATAAAGTTCAAGTTCAGCGGCTGCATTAAGTCCGCTTTCAAGCTGCTGACCGCATTGCGCGCACTCGGCGGAAAGTTCTTTGATTATCCTGTTTATTTCATCAAGTTCTCTTCCTTCGAGTATTTTTATATCATTATTAGCTTCTACAACTGCGGCAGGTTCGATAAACAGCGTTGAGCCGCTCGACGATACGCCGTGTACCATTCCCGGGACATTGTTTTTATATTCGCTCCTGACGGGCAGTACATATCTTCCGTCGCGCATTGTTATGATATTTTCCTGAAGATATTTGCTCATGCTTGAAGAACGTATCATTTTTTCAAGACTGTCGCGTATTTTAAGACCGCAGGCTGCGATCTTTTTTCTTATAGACGCAAGTTCGTGACTTGCGTCGTCGGCAAGTTCGTTTTCGCTTATTATTGATGAATCGAGTTTGTTTTCAAGCCTTTTGTCGGGGAAAAGGCTTTCAAATAAAAAGTTCAGTTCGCTTCTTTCACATTTTGACTTTGCTTTCCAGTCGTGCAGAGAGTTTATCTGCGTGAGCAGTCTTCTTATAGAAATAAGTTCTGCGAGAGAAAGCTGTGCTCCTGACCGGCAGCGTTTGAGCGCCGTATCCGATCCGTCAAGCGAATAGAATATCGGAGAGCCGCCCGTTATCGTCATTTCAAGCGCCGCCGATGTTCTTGCCGTCTCTGTTTTTACCGTGTATATATCTGATGACGGCATCAATTCAAGCGCCGTTTTTTTAGCCTTTGCTCCCGTACACAGATCGGAAAGCATTTTCAGTACCTTGTCAAGTTCCAGCGGCGCGGTGTTTATGTTTTTGTTATAAATATGTTCAGCGTCCATTTTAATTTCCTCATTTGCGTATCAGTTAAGCAGTTTATAGAATTTCAGCGTGTCAAAAATTTTCTTACAGTGATATTCCACATAAGCCTCCGTAAATTTTGTAAGTCTTCGCTGATATATGTCGCTTATCCTGAAATAAAAAAGTTTATCGTAATCCACAAGCGCGATATATCTGATTATATGGAGCAGCATTTTATCGACAACATGGTCGTAAAGTCTTACTTTATTATTATAGCATTTATCGCACTCAAGATTGCCTGATGAAAAATTTATGTGCATACGATCGTCTTCGGGCTTATAGCAGCGGTAACACCCTATAAGATACAGCCTGTGTCCGCATTCGCACAGCAGCCTGAATTCAAAGATACATTTGAGCAGTTCATCGCTGCGGCTGCCTTCGTTTATAAAATGCAGCGTGTTGAGCGTAAGCTTCATTATCTCTTCGGAATCCTCCGCGCTTTGTGCCGCAAAACTTATAAGTTCAGCCATATAGCAGGCAAGTGCGGTCTTTTTGATGTCGAGCCTTATATTATAAAAGATCTTGATCGGTTCGGCGCTGTTGAAATAATAGCTGACATTATTTTTTGCATCACGCTTTTCTTCGAGAGAAAATTTCGAGTAGCAAAAAAGCTGAGTTGAAGCGAGCGCGGTTTTGCTCTTCGCTCCGCCGCGCACATAAACATAAATACAGCCGAGTTCCTTTGTCAACAGCATAATGCTTTTTCCGTTTTCGCCCGAAAGCATTTCCGATATGACCAGACCGTCAAGAGTTGTCATTTTGTTCTTCCTTTTTCTTATATTTAAGATAATCGGCTATTTTGCCTGTTTTTAAAAATTCCTGCCAGTAAATATCTTCCATAACGGCAGTTTCCCCTTTCTGCAAATTATAAGAACGCAAATAGGTTTTAAGACGTATTTTGCGTATAAATATTTTTTGCATAAGAGGTCTGCTTTATCAGCGGTAATTCATGTAAGCCCGAAGTTTTTGATGAGCGCTTCCTTGTTTCTCCAGCCTTCTTTTACCTTGACCCACAGTTTAAGGTTGACCTTTATCTCAAAAAAATCCTCCAGTTCGGCTCTTGCCTCCGAGCCGATTTTTTTGAGCATTGCGCCGCCCTTGCCGATTATCATTCCCTTGTGGGACTGTCTTTCGCAGTAGATATTTGCGATTATATCCAGCACAGGTTCGCCCGAGGCGCTGTCGCGTTCGGTAAGCTGTTCGATAGTAACGGCAATGCCGTGCGGCACTTCGCAGCTGAGATTTTCGAGCGCTCTTTCTCTTATCATTTCAGCCATGATGACCTTTTCGGGCTGATCGGTAAAGCTGTCGTCGGGAAAATAGTGCGGACCTGCCGCAGCGTGTTCTCTCAGATATTTTTTGAGTATGTCTATCCCGTCGCCGCTTTTTGCGCTTATAGGTATTATTTCTTTAAAATCAAATATTTTTGCATGATCGGCGATTATTTTCATAAGCTCGGTCTTATCTTCTATAAGGTCGATCTTATTGAGTATAAGCAGCACGTCCGCGCGGTTTTTAAACGACGCGATAAGATCGCGTTCGATGTCCGATACAGGCTTTGTACAGTCGCAGACGAGCAGGGCAGTCTCCATATCGTCTACCGAATCGCTTACGGCTTTCATCATGTGTTCGCCAAGTTTGTTGCGTGCCTTGTGCTTGCCGGGAGTATCGTAGAACACATATTGTATCTCTCCCTCGGTAAGCACGCCCGTTATCCTTGTGCGGGTAGTCTGCGGTTTTGAAGAGACTGCCGCTATCCTTTCACCGACAAGCAAATTGAGCAGCGTTGATTTGCCCGCGTTCGGTCTGCCGATTATGGTAACAAAAATATTTTTTGTTTCATTCATTTTATTTATACCTCATGTTTTTATATGTTTTGAGTGACGCTTTGCAAAAGCCGTTCTTTACTTATTTTTCTTTTTGTCATTGCCGCAGGGCGCAAAAATAAAAGCCGTCCACGCTATGACTGAAATTATCAGCAGTATCAGCGCGGCAGGTCGGTCTGCAAACCAATGCACGGTATATTTTATTTTTTTTACATCTCCGAACACAGCAAAGGCTGCTCCGACAGCGCTGACAGCCGTTATCAGCACCGCGCCCGCCGCAGCGTCCTTTGCAAGTCCCGCAAGTTTATGCTGTTTATCCGTTACAAGATCCACCGCCGCTTCGATAGCCGTATTAAACGCCTCGGCGGATATAACAAGCCCTATAACGATAAATATCGCCGCACATTCTCCCGCGGTCGGTTCAAAAAATCTCATCAGCGCGATAACATAAAACGCGGCGCAAAAATGTATCCTCATGTTGCGCTCGTTTTTAAGGCACAAAAATATCCCCCTGAAAGCAAAACCAAAGCTTTTGACAAGTTTTTTCATTTGTGGCTATGTTCGGGAACAATAAATGTTTCATCACGCGATATGCCGAGTTCCGAAAGTATCTGCTCTTCTTTTTCACGCATAATGCGTTCGGCAAGCGAGCTTTCCTCGTGATCGTAGCCGAGCAGGTGCAGCATTGAATGAACGGTAAGGAATCCTATTTCGCGTTCAATGGAATGACCGTAGATCTGCGACTGTTTTAAAGCCGTTTCAAGCGATATGACTATATCTCCGAGAAGATAAGCGCCCGTTTCGGGATCTTCGTCATATTTTCCGTTTTCGCCGAGCGGAAAGCTGAGTACATCTGTCGGCCTGTCGATATTCCTGTATTCGGAATTGAGTTTTTGTATTTCTTCGTTGTTTACAAGCAAAACGCTGACCTCCGCGTCATGCTCTATTTTTTCCTCCTCAAGCGCCGCATGGCAGCATTTACGGATAAGAAGTCTTAATCCTACAGGTATTTTGACCTCGGTCTGTTTGTTGGTTATAAGAACCTTGATCTTAGCCATTTTTATGACCCGCGCCCCTTTCGTAATATTTTTCGTACGCCTTGATTATGTTCTGCACCAATCTGTGGCGTACAACGTCCTTTTCGGTAAATCTGTTTATTGAAATATCCTCGACATTTTTCAGCACCTTGACCGCTTCGATAAGTCCCGAACGCCGCGGATCGGGGAGGTCTATCTGCGTTACATCTCCCGTAATAACTATCTTAGAACCGAATCCGAGACGCGTCAGGAACATTTTCATCTGTTCAGGCGTGGTATTCTGTGCTTCGTCGAGTATTATAAAACTGTCATCAAGCGTTCTGCCGCGCATATAGGCAAGCGGCGCGACCTCTATAGCCCCGCGTTCGGTCTGTTTTGCAAAGGTATCGGGACCTAACATTTCAAACAGCGCGTCATAAAGCGGTCTGAGATACGGATCGACCTTATTCTGAAGATCTCCCGGCAGAAAGCCGAGCTTTTCGCCCGCTTCTACCGCAGGTCTTGTCAATATGATCCTGCTGACCTCGTGCGCTCTGAACGCCTTTACAGCCATTGCAACGGCAAGATAAGTCTTTCCCGTTCCCGCAGGACCTACGCCGAGGACAATGGTGTTATTTTTTATCGCGTCTATATATTTTTTCTGTCCGAGCGTCTTGGGCTTTATGAGCGCACCTTTCAGCGTGACGCATATAGCGTCGTCCGAAAGTTTTGAGATCTCGTCAGCCAGACCCTCTTTTACGAGAGAAAAGACGTAATAAAGATTTTGCTCGTTTATCCTCTCGCCCTTATCGCGCAGCGTACATTTTCCTCTGCTCCCGTAATTTTGATCTCCTCGCCGCGGTTGACTATATTCACTCCGTATTGCTTTTGGATAGCGTTTACATTTTCGTCATAGCTGCCGAAAAGCTCGAGCAGCCTGTCTATTTTGTCAATTCCTATTATTTTTTCGGTCATATATTTTTTTCTCCGCAAGAAATGTTATCAGATCGCAGCCCGTGTTACGGTATATCTTTTAAGCTGCCGTTTGATACAGTTATGCCGCGCGTAAAAAGTATACTTTTGCTTCACGCGGTCATATATACATTTATTATAACACGTCATTTCAAAAAATGCAAGAAAATTTTTGCTTTTTTTGAATCTTTTTATTATTTTTTAATAAAAAAATACGATTCTTCACTCATTTCCCCGTAAATGGTATATTTTACGGTAAGCACAACGCGGTCTTTTTTATATTCCACATCGGTATGTCTGCCCTTTATGCTGCATTCGGAAAGAAAATTCTTTTCGTAATCGTCGCGCTTTTGCGCGGCGAGTTTTTTTGCTTGTTTTTTAGTATATAATGTCGTTTTAAAGGAATAGCTCTGATATTTTGTTTCGGTCATGCCTATAGGCGTTTGCTCGCCTAAAATTGTCAGCGGGCGGTATTCTTCGCTGCTTATGTACATTCCTTTATCCGAACCGATAAACAGCGGTATCTGACTGCTGAATATGTTCAGATATTTCCTTGTAAAGCTTTTCGGAGAAACGGCAAGCTCCGTATCGGCATACGGCTGTTCAAACGTTTGTATATCCGTATACGTTCCGTATACCTTTCCTATAGACCGTACATATTTTGTGCTGTCCACGGTCACAGGACCGTCCTCTTTCAATTCTGTCTTTTTAACGGGGATACTTCCGCTTACTATAACATCACCGCGAAGAACGCCGCTCCCGAGCGGCTTTACGAGCAGACCGTTATAAAGCTCTATATCTTCGATAACGCCGTCGTGCGCCGCTATAAGATCTGACGGCATTCTCTCCGTGCTTTTTTCGCTCTGCGGCAGTTCTTCTATAACATCTACGATAAGTGTACTGTCCGTTACGCTTATGCCTGCCCACGAGATACCTTCTACGTCCTGTTTGAGAGCGCGTTCGGTCTGAACAAGATTTATAGAGGGTATATATGTACCCGATGTTATGCCGTTGTCGCTAAGGACGTTCAGTACGTCTGAACGTATCTTGTCATTGTCCGTAAGTACTTCTATAGATACGGTGTAATTTTTCAGCGCAAGAATGACCGCCGCGCATACCGCCGTACCTATTATAAGCCCGATCCTGTTTTTAATAATTTCGGGGAAACGGCATACGCCTGTTTTGGTTATCTGCTCTATCTGACAGCCACAGTTTTTGCAGATCCTTTCAAAGCTTGCTTTTTGAAAAAATTTTATGCCGATATACAGTCTGCCGTTTTTTGAAGTGATATCATACGCTTCTATCCCTTCTTCTTTTATCAAAGCAAATAATCTTTGTTCGGACGGAGAGATCACGGTATAATATATTCTTCCGATATTCATTTTCCGCCGTCCTCCTTATCATTTGAGGAACAGCGTCTTTCAACGGACACGGAACGTATTTTTCCGTTTACGCTTACGCTTCCGTTGGCAAAGCTTGTGAGCGAAAGATCGCTCCCCCATATATCAACGGTAAAAGAGCCTGCTGTAACGCTGCACCTTATATCGCTGCATTCAAGTATCCTTTTGCAGTTTTCGATAAGCGCCTCGCTGTCCCCTGATATTGTCACCATAGATCTTACGGGAATAAGCTCGGAAGCTCTTCCCATATATGTAAACGATGGTTTTTGCATGATGATAAAAACCCTCCTTGTCCCGATTTGTTAATTTATATGCTCCAAGGCATTTTGCTATTCATATCCCTGAGCGTTTTTTGCGCTTTTGAGAATAGGACTTGCCGTAAAAGGCATATATATTTTAGAAGATGTTTTTTAATTATATTATAAAAGGAGGCGCTCGAAGATGAAATGCACGCTTACGGCTTTGAAAAACAAAGAGGTGATAGACGTTGAAACGGGTCTTAGGCTTGGTTACGTTGATGATGTTGAGATAGATACCGAGAACGAAAAGGTGGTATCTCTTATAATTTTCGGACGTTCAAGGGTCTTTGGCGTAATGGGAAGGGAAGAGGATATAGTTATCAGATGTCCCGATATTTCGCTTATCGGCGAGGATACGATACTTGTAAGACAGAAAAACGAGTCGGTTTATACAAAATCAAGAACTTTTACAATAGAAAATTTGTTAAAATAACCGAACTAAAAAAGCTTGCAATTTTGTGAGAAATATGGTATAATATTAAAGCAATTCGCATGAGCGGTGTGCGGCGTGGTTCCCGCGTCAAACGGGTGAAGCCGATAAGCCGTTCAGAGGATAATTTTATAAAAACCAAACAGGAGGTCACTGCAATGGCGGTAGTATCAATGAAACAGCTTCTTGAAGCAGGCGTTCACTTCGGACACCAGACAAGAAGATGGAACCCGAAAATGGCTCCGTATATTTTTACGGAAAGAAACTCGATCTATATCATAGATCTTCAGAAAACAGTCAAGAAGCTTGAAGAAGCGTATAACTTTGTACGCGATCTTTCGGCAGAAGGCAAGGAAGTCCTTTTTGTAGGAACAAAGAAGCAGGCGGGAGATTCCATTAAGGAAGAGGCTCTCAGAGCCGACGCTCATTATGTAAACGCAAGATGGCTCGGCGGAATGATGACCAATTTCAGAACTATCCGCATGAGGATCAAGAGACTTGAACAGCTTCATGCAATGGAAGAGGACGGCACTTTCAATCTGCTGCCTAAAAAGGAAGTTGTAAAGCTTACGCTCGAAATAGAAAAACTTGAAAAATTCCTCGGCGGAATAAAGAATATGAAGCAGCTCCCCGGTGCGCTTTTTGTTGTCGATCCGAGAAAAGAAAAGATCGCTGTAAGCGAAGCCAAGAAACTTGGAATACCTGTTGTTGCGATCGTTGATACAAACTGTGATCCTGATGACGTTGATTACGTTATCCCCGGCAATGATGACGCTATCCGTGCCGTTAAGCTTATCGCAGGCTGCATGGCGGATGCTATCATTGAAGGCAGACAGGGCGCAGATAACGCTGACGAAGAAGCTGTCGAGCAGACTGAAGAATAATTAAGATCATATATCGGGCGGCGGGCAGTACGCTGACGTATTCCGCCGCTTCTGATTTTTGGAGGTAAATAAAAAATGGCTAATGTAACCGTTAAGGATATAAAGGCTCTTATGGAGCTTACAGGCGTCGGCATGATGGACTGCAAAAGAGCGCTTGTAGAAACTGATAACGATCAGGAAAAGGCTATAGAGATACTTCGCGAAAAGGGTCTTGCCACACAGGCTAAAAAGAGCGGAAGGATCGCTGCGGAGGGTCTTGTTGAGGCTGTCGTAGACGGAAATGTCGGAGCAGTTGTCGAGGTAAATATCGAAACCGACTTTGCCGCTAAGAATGAAGAATTTAAATCATTTGTAGATGCAGTTGCAAAGACTGTTATTGAAAAGTCACCTGCTGATGTCGACGCACTCAAAGCCTGCACTTTGAGCGGTTCGGACAAGACCGTTGACGAAGTGCTTACAGAACTTGCGGGAATGAAGATAAGAGAAAATATCGTTATCCGCAGATTCGCAAGACTTGAAGGCACGCTTGTCAGCTATGTTCACGGCGGCGGCAGCATAGGCGTTATGGTAAAACTCGATACCGATCTTCCTGCCGATAAGGTTTACGAGGTCGGCAAAGACTGTGCGCTTCAGGTAGCGGCTATGAATCCCGCTTATCTTGACAGAACTCAGGTGCCCGCCGAGGTACTCGATAAGGAAAAGGAGATCATGCTCGCTCAGATGTCCGAAGATCCTAAAATTGCTAACAAGCCCGAGCAGGTAAAGGTCAAGATAGTAGAGGGCAAGATCGGAAAGTATTATTCTGAAAACTGCCTTGTAGATCAGGCTTTTGTTAAAGATGATAAGATGTCGGTCGGCGCTTATGTGGCAGATGCGGCAAAGAAGCTTGGCGGAAATATCAGCATAGCTGAATATGTACGTTTTGAACGCGGCGAGGGAATCGAGAAGAAGGAAGATAATTTTGCTGACGAAGTAGCTTCAATGATAAAGAAGTAATCAAATTTTTCCCTTCGGATCCTGTTTATCGGTCCGAAGGGAATTTTTCATTATATTAGCGGAGATGGTAAAATATAATGGATGTTGCTGAAAAAACGCAGTTTGAACGAATGACGCAGACGCCTGTTTCTTCCCTTGTTATCCGACTCGGCATACCCACCACGCTTACAATGCTTGTTACCAATTTTTATAATATGGCTGACACGGCGTTTGTCGGAAGGCTTCACAGCAACAGCGCAAGCGGAGCGGTCGGGGTAATTTTCGGGCTTATGGCTATATTGCAGGCAGTCGGATTTATGTTCGGTCAAGGGTCGGGAAGTATAATATCACGTCTGCTCGGATCACAGCAGTCTGATACTGCTTCCGTGTACGCTTCGACAGCTTTTTTTACATCACTTACACTTGGCGCGGTCATTGAGATAGTATGTCTGATAACGCTCAGACCGCTTATGTATTTGCTCGGAAGTACAGATACTATTCTTCCGTATGCTATGGATTATGCAAAATATATTCTTTTTGCCGCGCCGTTTACGGTTTCAAGTTTTGTGCTTAACAATATTCTTAGGTACGAGGGAAAGGCTTCTCTTGCAATGATCGGAATGACGTCGGGAGCGGTGCTCAACATAGCGGGAGATCCCGTGTTTATGTTTATTTTCAAAATGGGCATTTCGGGCGCGGGACTTGCCACGGCAATATCGCAGGTGGTAAGCTTTATGATACTGCTCGGTATTTTTATAAGCGGACACAGCATAATAAGAATATCCCCCAAACTTATCAAAATGAAGCTGTATATATTAAAGGATATCGTCACCACAGGTCTGCCGAGCCTGCTCAGGCAGGGACTAAGCAGCGTTTCCACCATGCTGCTGAACAACCGCGCGGCGGTTTACGGTGATGCTGCGGTAGCGGCAATGAGTATCGTGCAGAAGATCGTCATGTTTATATTTTCTGTCGGTCTCGGTATCGGTCAGGGCTTCCAGCCTGTCAGCGGATACAACTACGGTGCGAAAAAATATAAGCGTGTACGCAGCGCGTTCCGCTTTACCTTTTTCTTTTCGGAAGTTGTTATGGTCATATCCTCAGTCGCCGTTCTTGTATTTTCGGGAGGACTTATCGGATTGTTCCGAAATGACCCGCAGGTCATTGAGATAGGTTCGAGGGCGCTAAGGCTTCAATGCGCGGCGCTGCTGTTCCTGCCTTTGAGCGTTGTTACCGAAATGCAGCTGCAAAGTACGGGACAAAAGCTGCAGGCTTCGCTGCTTTCATCACTTAAAAACGGTGTGTATTTTATCCCTGCGATCATAATACTTGCTAAACTTCGCGGTCTTAAAGGTATCGAGGAGGCGCAGCCTGTATCGTATATCCTTTCGTTCCTTACATCACTTTTCTTCGCGTCATGGTTTTTCAAAAAAATACCGAATGATGACGAGTAGCACTGCCGTGAATATGCTTTATTAAGCTATTGACAATAGGTGAAATATGCTGTATAATATTAGAAACATATATTGATTAAGGAGAATATTATGATATTACTTGAAAATTTGAAATCGGAACTTGAAAGCTGCCGACCTAAGATAAAAGAACTGCATGATGTCTATGACATTGAAAACAGCCGCGAAAGGATCCTTGAACTTCAGGAAAAAGCTGCCGAACCGGGTTTTTGGGACGATCCCGAAAAAAGTCAGCCTATCCTCAAAGAAACACGGACGCTTGAAGGCAATATAGAAAAGTATGAAAAACTTGTTTCCTCTTCCGAAGATATCGAGGTCATGATAGAAATGGCTGCCGAAGAAGAGGACGATGATGAGATCCTTGAAGAAATAAAACTCGATCTTGATAAGCTTAAAAGCGATATTGAAGCGCTGACGCTCGCTTCGCTGCTCACGGGCGAGTATGACAAAAGCAATGCCATACTCAATTTCCATGCGGGCGCAGGCGGAACGGAAGCGCAGGACTGGACGGAAATGCTTTTCAGAATGTATACGCGCTGGGGCGAGCTGCACGGCTTTAACGTTAAGACGCTCGACTATCTTGAAGGCGGAGATGCGGGTCTGAAAAGTGCGTCGATCGTTGTCGAGGGCGAAAACGCTTACGGATATCTGAAAAGCGAAGCGGGAGTTCACCGTCTTGTGAGAGTTTCCCCGTTTGACGCTTCAGGAAGCCGCCATACTTCATTTGCCGCAGTTGATGTTATGCCCGAAATGGACGAATCTATGGAGGTCGAGATCAATCCTGCCGATATAGAAATGCAGGTATACCGTTCGTCAGGTGCGGGCGGTCAGCATATTAACAAGACGTCCTCGGCGGTAAGACTTATACACAAGCCTACAGGCATAGTGACCGCCTGCCAGACGCAGCGTTCGCAGTTCCAGAACCGCGATTATGCAATGAAAATGCTTATTGCAAAATTGGTCGAGATCAAAGAACGCGAACATCTTGAAAAAATTGAGGATATAAAGGGCGTACAAAAGGAGATAGCATGGGGCGCACAGATTCGCTCTTATGTTTTCATGCCCTATACGCTCGTAAAGGATCACCGCACGGGTTATGAAACGGCAAATGTCGGCGCGGTAATGGACGGCGAACTTGACGGATTTATCAACGCTTATCTTAAATCAAAGTCGCTCGGCACTCTTGATGAAACGGAATAAGGCTCTTAGCGTATCATATCTTCCATTTGCGCGAACGGTATACTTTAAAGAGTTGTTATCCTGCCTATGTTAAAAATAAGTCCTCAAATGACTGCTCGAGCCGTTTGAGGATTTTTTGCATATAAGTCTTTCAGATAAATATTTGTCGGAGGTGAAGTAATGAATATTGAATTGATAAGGCTGACCGCCGAATACAAAGAGCAGCTTTTTGATATGCTGACCGAGTGGAAAAATGATATAAGACCGAGCGAAAGAGGCAAAGACTACGCAACGGCGATGATCTCGCCGGCATTGGACGAATGCAGGAAATTAGGGATAGACAGAGTGCTGATGACCTGCGATAAGGATAATATCGCTTCTGCAAGATCTATAATCAAGAACGGCGGGGTATTGGAAAACGAGATCGAAGATAACGGACATATAATTCAGCGTTACCGGATACAGCTATAATGGCTTTTGGGAATATTTAAGGAAACAAAATACCATACTTCATGGAAAAATAATTTTTTGCATATTGACAAAATGATATTTTGTTGGTATAATTGTATTTAAATTCAATTATAATTGAAAGGTATGGAAATGGCTATGAAAAAAATGCTGTTTATTTATAATCCTCATTCGGGTAAGGGATTGATAAAAAATAACCTTTTTGATATTATAAATATCTTTACCGAAGGGGGCTATGAGGTCACGGCTTACCCTACTCTCGCTTCGGACGGCGCATATAAAATGATAATTTCAAGTGCGCAGGAGTACGATCTTGCAGCGGTAAGCGGCGGTGACGGAACTCTTAGTCAGGCGGTCAACGCGCTTATGCAGCTGCCCGTAAAAGTCCCGCTGGGATATATCCCGTCGGGATCTACCAATGATTTTGCTTCGTCAATGAGCATTTCAAAGAAAATGACAGAGGCGGCGCAGGATATTGTCGGCGGCGTTTACTATGAATATGACGTGGGCAGATTCAATGCCGACAGATTTTTTGTCTATGTTGCGGCTTTCGGTATGTTTACGGATATTGCATATGAAACTCCGCAGGATAAAAAGAATATGTTCGGTCATGCGGCATATATCGCCGAAGCGCTCAAACGGCTGAGCCAGGGCGCATACCGCGGAGTTGATATGACCGTTGAGCATGACGGAAAGTCCGAGTCCGGTAACTTCCTGATAGGACTTGTTTCTAATTCTTCGTCGATAGCGGGCATGAAATTTCTTGTCAGCGACAGCGTATTTTTTGATGACGGTCTGTTTGAGGTAACTATGGTGCGTACCCCGTCAAACCCTATAGAATTGCAGCAGGTGCTTAACGATACGATAATCAACAGGCTGAATACAAAGCATTTTCTCACATTTAAGACGTCAAAGGTCACATTCAGGAGCGAAGAGCCTATCCCGTGGACGCTTGACGGAGAATCGGGCGGATCGCATACATTTGCTTCGGCTGAAAATTGCCGCAGGGCTATCAAACTCGTTATCAAACCTGATGAAAAAACAGATCAGCAGAAGATGATAGATCATATAATGGGCGTCAATGAACTTGATGAAGAAAATCTTGTCAACCGCTTTGCGGAAACGGCAAAAAAAGATACTGACGAAATTACAGAATGAGTTTTGTATTAAATAAGTATTAAATTTTGGTGAAATAATCGTGTGCTTGCTTGACAGAACGGTGTGGATTATGGTATAATAATACTATCGGGTTTATAAGTGTAGGTGGGAGCTGTCTGTAGGATAGTTCCCATTTTGCTTATTTACAGATTTGTATTTTTGAAGAAAAGAGGTGCTTTGAGCAGATGGTTTCCGAAACGGTCGCTAAGGTGCTCGAAACCGAAAAGCAGTGCGCCGACAGCGTGGCTAAGGCGAAAAAAGAGGGCGAAGAAAAAATAGCCGCCGCATATGAATATGCCGAAAAAGCACGCGCGGAAATGATAGAAAAGGCTAAGGAAGAAGCTGACAAACGCGCTGCACAGATCGCGGCAAAGGCAGAGGAATATGCCAAAAAGCGCAGCGTTGATTCTGATGTTGAAACGGCGCGTATAAAAAGCATGGCCGCTGAAAAAAACGATCGGGCGGCAGACGCTGTAATAAAGGAATTTTTTGGCTGATAACTTTGTCCTTGTTAAGGACATGATGCCTTTTTTGAAAGGACGGCGATGTAATGGCAAAGCTGAAAATGATGAAGATCGAGCTTATTGCACTGCTTCGTGACAGTAAAAGGATAATTGAATTGCTCCAGAGGCGCGGAGTAGTCGAGATGACCGATTGCTGCGACGAGGGACTTATAAAAACCAACGCTTCCGCTGCCATCTCACAGTTTGAACGCTTTCGCAGCAGCGCACAGAATGCGCTCGATATCATCAATAAATACTCGCCTGAGAAGAAGTCGCTTATCGACAGCTTTTCCGCAAGAAAAGAGATAGACACCGACAGCTTTGGCGAGAACGCTAAGAAATTTGAAAAGACAATGCAGGGCGCTGCGGCTGTATCGAGGAGCTTTCGCAGGATAAGCGAATGCGAAGCCGAGCTTTCGCAGCTGAAAATAAAAAGGGCTTCGCTTGAACAGTGGGATAAACTTGATATTGCGCTCGGCTTTAAAGGAACGGTATCGACAAGCTGTTTTATAGGTACTCTGCCGAAGTTTTATTCACAGGATGAGCTTGAAGAACTGCTCGGCTCGGAGGCGGCGGTATCTGTAATAAGCTTTACAAAGATACAGACCAATGTGTTCGTTATCTGCCGCAAGGCTTTTGCAGAAGAGATATATTCCACGCTCCGCAGGAACGGTTTTGCGTCCGCCGCTGAGCAGGAAACGAGAACTCCCGCGCAGATAACTGCCGATATAGATAAGCGCATAAAAACGCTTGAAGCCGAGATAGACAAAAATACCGAAACCATAAAGGGATATGCCGGCATTCGCCGTGATCTGGAATTTACGGTCGATTACCTTCAGATGCGCAAGGATAAATATGAGGCATTGAACAAGCTGGCTTTCACCGAAAATACATTTGTACTGAACGGTTTTGTTCCGCAGAAGTATGCCGAGAGCCTTTGCAGGCTTATTGAGAAAAAATATACGGCGGCGGCAAGGGTATACGAACCCGACGAGGACGAGGATACGCCTGTGCTGCTTGAAAATTCAAGGTTTTCCGCGCCCGTTGAGGGAATAACGGAGATGTACGCGCTGCCAAATAAGCGCGATGTTGACCCGACGCCCGTAATGTCGTTTTTCTATTATCTGTTTTTCGGAATGATGCTATCGGACGCGGGCTACGGTCTTATAATGCTTATAGGCACAACGATAGCCTTGCACAAGATAAGGCTTGAGGAAAAAATGCGTAAGACCCTTATAATGTTCCGCAACTGCGGGGTATCCACCCTTATTTTCGGCGCATTGTTCGGCAGCTGGTTCGGCGATATAATACAGGTGGTCGGCGAACAGTTTTTCCACAAGGAGATAGGCAGTGTCGCGCTGTGGTTCGAGCCTATAGACGATCCCATAAAGCTGCTGCTTTATTCATTCGCACTCGGCATATGTCATCTTTTCCTCGGTCTTGCTGTCGCATTTAAAATGAAATGGAGCGAGGGGGATAAGTTCGGTGCGGTGTTTGACACCATACCCGTATGCGTTACCATACTCGGCGTATGTCCTGCGGCAGCTTCTATACTTTCGGAAGTACCCTCACAGCTTATCAGCATAGGACTTTATGCGGCTGTTGTCGGCGTTGTTGTGCTTGTGCTTACGGCAGGAAGAAGTGCAAAGGGGATATTCGGCAAGCTGTTCGGCGGACTTTACGCCCTTTACAATACCGCTACCGGATACCTTAGCGATATACTTTCGTATTCACGACTGCTCGCGCTCGGTCTTGCAACGGGAAGCATAGCGGGAGTCATAAACCTTATAGGCACTATGCCCGAAAACATGGTAATAAAGGGCATACTTTTAACAGTGGTGTTTATCGTCGGTCATACCGCGAATCTTGGAATAAATCTTCTGGGCGCATACGTTCATACCGACAGACTCCAGTTTGTCGAGCTGTTCAGTAAATTTTATGAGGGCGGCGGAAGGGCGTTTGACCCGCTTACGGTAAAAACAAATTATTATATCTTCAAGGAGGAATCAATAAATGAATAGTTTAGGATTGGCACTTGCGGTGGTCGGAGCGGTATGCGCCGCTTTGTTCGCGGGCATAGGCTCGGCAAAGGGAGTAGGAATAGTCGGCGAGGCTGCCGCGGGCGTAGTCAGCGTTGACCCGACAAAGTTCAGCAAGGTACTTATCTTACAGCTTCTGCCCGGTACGCAGGGTCTTTACGGACTTCTTACCGCAATACTTCTTATGAGCAGAATAGGCATTATAGGCGGCAGTCCCGCCGCTCTGACAACGGCACAGGGACTTATGTTCCTTGCGGCTTCCATGCCTATAGCGATAGTCGGACTGTTTTCGGGTATCTCTCAGGGCAGAGCAGCCGCGGCAGGCGTAGGCATCGTAGCAAAGCAGCCCGATCAGAACGGTAAGGGAATAATCATGGCGGCAATGGTCGAAACATATGCGATACTTGCGCTGCTCGTTTCCATTCTTCTTATATATAATATTCAGATCTGATGGATCATCATCAGCAAATACTTGACCGAACGGAGGATCCGGCAAATGGCGGGACTTGAAAGTATTTTAAGTGAGATAAACTCGCAGGGCATGGCACTTGTGGAAGCCGAAACAGCCGCGGCTGAAAAAAAGGCTGCAAAAATAAAGGCACAGGGCGATGAAGACGCCGCGTCAGCGTATGAGGAATACCTTTTGCAGGCTGAAAGAAAAGCCGAACTTGAAAGCGCCGCAGTTTGCAGCGCTGCCGACGCAGAAGCCAAAAGAGCTGCGCTCTCCTGCCGCTCAGAATGTATAGACAAGGCAGTTCAGACCGCTCTTGAAAAGCTTTCAAAGCTTGGCGATAAGGAATATTTCGATCTTATCGTTGTCCTTGCCAAAAAAAGTATGCGGAGCGGAAGCGGAGTCATAC
This sequence comes from uncultured Ruminococcus sp., assembly GCA_947587925.1. Classification (GTDB taxonomy): domain Bacteria; phylum Bacillota; class Clostridia; order Oscillospirales; family Ruminococcaceae; genus YE71. The sequence continues at coordinate 1,372 of CANPYF010000024.1, read as the reverse complement.
AGTTTTCTCAGCGCGACCTGAAAAGAATGCCGAGTGATCTTGAGCAGCGGCTTCAGCAGGCGGCTAAGGAGAAGGCTTCGCAGATAACGATCTCAAAAGAGGCTGCGGATATTGAAAACGGCTTTATCCTGAGTTATGGGCTGATCTCCGAAAATTGCAGCTTTGCGGATATTGTAGACGCTCAGCGCGACGCGGTAAGGGATCTTGCCGCCTCGGTGCTGTTCGGATAAAGGAGGAAGACGGCATATCATGAGTACCGAATACGCAAGCGCGGTCGCAGCTGTAAGGGCTATGGAAAGCACGCTCCTCACGCAGGCTGATATAGACAGACTTATATCAGCCGAAGGCTTTCGCGAAGCGGCGGAGATACTCCGTTCATGCTCGCGCGAAGCGCCCGATACCGAGGAAGAATTTCATAAAATGCTTGACGGCGAGCTTGAACAGGTATGGGAATTTATCAGCGGCTATGTCGGTGACGATACGGGGCTTGAACTGCTCCTTTATCGCAATGATTTTCATGATCTTAAAGCCGCATTAAAAGCTCTTATGATGAATACCGAAGCCGAAGAGCTTTATCTCAGACCTTCTAACCTCGATCTTGACGCGCTGTCGGCGACCGTGCGCGCAAAACGCTGGGACGATCTTCCGCCTTATATGCGCGAATGTGCAGCGGAGGTATACGCAAGTTTGTCTTCAAATATGGACGGGCAACTTGCAGATATTATCATTGACCGAGCCTGTCTTAGTCAGATGATAAAGGCTGCGGAAAAAAGCGGCAGCGAATTTTTAAAAGAATATGCTCAGCGGACAGCGATATTTTCGGATATAAAGACCGCATACAGAATGAGCCTTATGAATAAGACGGAAGCGTTTATAAGCATTGCGCTTTGCGGTACATCTGCATTTGACGCTTCAATGCTTGCGAGAGCGGCTGCCGCGGGAACGGATAACCTGTTAGGCGTGATAGAAAGCTGCGGCTACGGTGAAGCGGCTGAATTGCTCAAAACCTCAACGGCTCAGTTTGAAAAATATTGCGATGACCGTATCGCCGAACTTATAGAAACGGCTCGTATGACAAGTTTCGGCATAGATCCGCTTGCGGCTTATTATATCTCAAAGGAAACGGAGATCAGAAATCTTCGGATAATATTTGTTTGTTTAAGCTGCGGCGCGGATAAGAACATCATTAAGGAAAGGATGCGTATGCTTTATGTATAAGGCGGCGGCTGTCGGCAGCCGTGAGAGCGTAAGCGGATTTGCTTCTTTGGGTATATCGGTATTTTTCAAGACCGAGCCTGCAGAGGTATCAAGGCTGATACAGCGTCTTGCGCAAAACGACTTTGCAGTCATATTTATAACCGAAGCTGCGGCG